>CAZRMH010000006.1:0-44248 GCA_964600935.1 uncultured Candidatus Obscuribacterales bacterium | reverse complement strand
GGACACTGCCAAACTGGGCGAACTCTTGCGAAATTCAGAGCTGGTTAATGATGATCAGCTAAACGAATGCCTGCAGACTAGCCAGGAAACTGGATTGCCACTGGGGCGCATTCTTGTACTCACTCAGGCAATCAGCGAAGAACTGCTTGCCGCCGCACTTACGGCGCAGATTCTCATTCGCGACGGCAAAGTTTCAAAAGAACAAGCAATTAAAGGACTGAGGGCATCGAAGCGTCGACGCGTTTCGCTCGAAGAATCTCTGATCGATCAAGGATTTTATAAACCGCCATTGCGGCAGACAGTCAAGCTCGGCGAGCTTTTCGTTCTATCAGGGCTGGTCACTGATTCCGATTTGATGGGCGCCTTGGAAATCGGATTAACACGCGAGATGCCCATTGGACAAGTGCTCGTAGACTGCGGTTACATCAGCCGCGAAGTATTGAATACGGCTCTGAAGTTTCAAGAAATGGTTGTGAACGGAACGTTGAATGCGCTTCAGGCAGCCGAGGCGCTCAGACAAGTAGCGACACGAAGCATCTCTATGGCGCAATCCGTCGCTGAACTCGGGCTGCTCAAGAGCGAGCAGACCGAAACAATCAAACTCGGCGAGATTCTGAAAGCAGCCGGAATTGTCACCGAGGATGATATCAAAAGTGCAATTGATTTGAGCGCCAGAAACTCTGCACTAATCGGCAAAATACTCCTCGTCACGGGGCTTATCAACGAACAAACTCTGCACGCATCTTTGCGGGCACAATTTCTGGTGCGAGAAGGATTCCTCAGAATGGAGCAAGCAATCATCGCGCTCAATCACTGCGAAAAACACAGCTGCAATTTCGACGACGCCCTGCAAGAACTGGGCTGGACGATGCCGACTCCATCTCGCCTGAAAATGCCCGGCGAAATTGAGCCCTAGCGGACGCCTCAATCGCCGACTTCCAGCCCGGGAGTGCCCGGTCTTTCACGAATACCAACCTAAACCTTGCAACGGCTTCTAATCGTTTTTTTCAGCCTTGATAACCCATAGAAATTGATCACATTTATGCGGTAACATTTAGCGATTCACGCTCGCCACCCGGCGAAATCCCGCGCTCAGAGTATTGAGCAGCGGAATAGCTTTGATATGGCTAGTGTGAAGGCGTTGCGTTGTTTCGACTGCGTATAAAGGATAAAAAAAATGGTTGAAGTTCAAACGGCCACCGAACAAATCCAGAAACTGGCACAGCAACTGCGGGTCGACAGCATCCGTGCGACCACCGAAGCCGGTTCCGGACATCCGACCTCTTGCATGTCAGCTGCTGACCTGATGTCGGTTCTAATGTCAAAGTATTTGCGTTTCGACTTCGACAAACCTGAAAATCCAGCGAACGATCGTTTGATCTTCTCTAAAGGACACGCAGCACCATTGCTTTACGCGATGTACAAAGCCGCAGGCGCAATCGACGATAAAGAACTATTGACCCTCCGCAAATTTGGCTCACGCCTCGAAGGTCACCCGATTCCGCAAGTTCTACCATGGGTAGAAGTAGCGACTGGTTCTCTCGGTCAAGGCCTAGCCATGGGCGTCGGCATCGCCATCAACGGTCACTATCTAGACAAACTACCTTATCGCACCTGGGTTTTGATGGGCGATAGCGAAACTGCAGAAGGTTCCGTGTGGGAAGCGCTGGCATGCGCCGCGCACTACAAGCTGGACAACATCACCGCGATCATCGACATGAACCGTCTCGGACAGCGCGGCGAAACCGCCCTCGGCTGGAACAGCGACGTCTACGCGGAACGCTGTAAGGCTTTCGGTTGGCACACAATCGAAATCAACGGTCACGACTATGAAGCAATCGACAAGGCGTTCCAAGAAGCGATTAAAACGACTGGCAAACCAACCGTTATCATCGCAAAAACCGACAAAGGTCATGGTATTGCACTCACCCAAAACCAGGACAACTGGCACGGTAAGCCACTGAGCAAAGAGCAAGCGGAAGAAGCGATTAAAGAACTCGGCGGCGCTCAAAACATCAAGATTGATGTACAAAAACCAGCAGCCGTTCAAGGTGCAGGCAAAATGGGTGATACCAAATCCGGTAGCGGCAAATTCGAAATGCCAAGCTTCGCCGGTCCGGTAGCTACCAGAGAAGCTTATGGAGACGCCCTCAAAGCACTCGGTGGAGCGTACAAAGACGTTGTAGTTCTCGACGCCGAAGTTTCCAACTCAACGTATTCCGAAAAATTTGCCAAATCACATCTGGAAAGATTCTTCGAGATGTACATCGCAGAACAGCTGATGGTCGGCGTAGCCTGCGGTCTCGCCACACGCAATAAATCAGTTTTCTCTTCGACATTCGCTGCATTCTTCACCAGAGCTTACGACTTTATCCGCATGGCTGAAGTTTCCAGAGTGACGATTAAACTGGCTGGATCGCATGCCGGCTGCTCAATTGGAGAAGATGGTCCATCGCAAATGGCGCTCGAAGATCTTGCAATGATGAGATCGATTCACGACAGCACCGTGCTCTATCCATCAGATGGAATTTCAACAGTCAAACTCGTTCACGAGATGAACGACGTCAAAGGCGTTTCGTACATGCGTACAACCCGCTCCAAAACTCGCATTCTGTATAAGGAAGACGACGAATTTCCAATTGGCGGAAGCAAAGTTCTCAAAAGTTCAGCAGAAGATCAAGTCACACTGGTTGGCGCTGGTATCACTCTGCATGAGTGCTTGAAAGCTTATGACGAGCTCAAATCGCAAGGCATCTCGGCTCGCGTAATCGATCTCTACTCGGTTAAGCCAGTCGACGAAGCGACCTTGCACACAGCCGCAAAAGAAACCGGATTGATCATCACTGTTGAAGATCACTGGCCGGAAGGTGGCATCGGAGACGCAGTCCTGAGCGCATTCGCAGGCAAAGGACAATCGGAGCGCGGCAGCAAGCCTGAAATTCCTCAGACTTTGCCGAAGGTCGTTAAGATTGCAGTTTCCTCAATGCCAGGTTCAGGCACTCCGGAAGAACTGATGGATGCTGCCGGCATCACGTCATCGCACATCGTTCGCACAGTCAAATCGCTCTTGAAATAAGAGACCTCGCCAATAAAATTGAAACCCGCATGCGCTCCAACCAGGGATTCATGCGGGTTTTTAGTCTCAATAAACTGGCAAAGCTCCAATAATTAAGCGCCCTTGCGGAGTTAATCACTCGGGCGCTCAATTGCTCTAGTCGGGGGCAAAAACTTTGGGCGGACAATTACCTCACTTCAAAACTAGGCGGCTAAGAGATCGTCTGTTTTGCTCGTCGAGTCCCAGGTCGTCGTTGTGGGACTCGGCGCATACTTTTTTTCGTAAGTTCTCTCCAGCGAACGAAGTACTTGCAGAGCTCTCTCGTAGGAGACCGTTCCTCGCTGAATCTCTTTGAGGAGAACCAATCCGGTACGCGACATTTCCTTGGTTACCAATCCACGACGGATGAGCACTTCAGCCACGCTGTACTCGAAATCTTCAATCGAAGCCGCGGTATCACGCATGGTGCGTTCGTCGATCACCCCGGCAGCTCTAAGAAGAGCAACGATTTGATCGAGAACATCGAATTCCGCAAGGAGTTTTTCCAGCGGTGCGTTCATTGAGTGGATGAGATTGAGAAGACGATAAGCCCGTGCCTTCGAGAACATCGGCATGCCCATCATCGATTGAATCTGGACGGCCGACTCCACCATCTGCGGTGTCATCAAATTATATTGAACCAGTAGTTCACCGAAGGTGACATCATTTTCAGTGCCAAGTTCAGCAATGATCAAGCCGTCTTCTTTTGATAACAAACCAGCTCCAGTTAGAAGATCTCCCAGTCTCGGCTGCTTTGTATTGCGAAGGTACGGGACCTCCACATCCGCCAAAGCAGCTTCGAAAGTCACGTTGGTCTGATGCATGCGCTGCAGTGCGCGCACGGCCTGAAGGAACGTCATCTGTTTATCTCTAATTAAAATCTGCAAATTGAGACAGTCAAACAGGGTCGAAGATTGAATAAGATTGAGAGATACCATAGCTTGACCGAGCGGATAGCCGGTGCTCGCGCTATGCCTGAGCGCACACTTGAGACCCACTTCATCGACCAATCCGGCAGCCATGATTAGTTTGCCCATACGAGGCAGAGGTCCGACACCGCGGCCGATACCATTGAGTCTATAAGCTTCGTCGATTGTGACCTGGTGGACATGCGCGAAACGCAAGAGCTCCTTCGCCATTCTCACATCGATGGCCTTGTCTCTAATTGAGACTTGCGTGACAAGAGCACAATCAACATCTAATTCGCTCACATGACCGGACATGACTAGCACGCGACCAAGCGGCATGGAAGCTCGTTTTGCGATTAACAAGCCTTGTTCTAAAACTTCAGGCGAAATAATTCCTGCTTCCAGCAGTATTTCACCCAAACGAAAAAGTGGTGGTCTGGTTTTTCGAGTAATCATAAGAGCTCCCTTCGAAAGGCAGTGTCAATCCCGCGCGGAGCCGAAGACAAATGTCTTCGAATCGACCCGAGGATCGTTCGTCAAGGTAGCAAATGAACAAGAATTCCCCGCGCAAATGCACGAAGAGGATCAAATTCAACTAGTTAGTAAATGGATTCCAAAGCGGGCCGGGATTGCTCCCAAAAACCAAATCGTAATGGAGCCGAATGTATATGTCAAGACCTTTTAATGTTCGACGAGCGAGAATATCCATTGCTCGGCGCGAAGCAGCTCTACTGCGACTTCGCGAATCTTCTCGGCAAACAAAAATTGTTCCTTCTCAAGCTCATTGAGAGAAGCCAAAATGGCGCCACCATCTTCGTCGCGCTCTGGGTATTTGAGAGGATGATTCCAGAACGGCAGCTTGCCGGGACCAGGCTCGTCACCTAGCGTTCTTTTAGGATTGAAAGGAATTGAACCGTGATTCTTGTACCAGTCATCCATAATCTTGCCGATGTGTGTGTAAGTCTGCTCGATGTAGCGATTACCGGCTTCTGACAGCGCGCAAACGTCGGCAGTGTATAGATGCGGATGCTTTTCTCTGGCTCGCTGCACAGCTTGCTGAATCTTGTCATGGCCGGACATGGTGCTGTTTTGTCGGGGACCAACAATCACGCCGTTGAAGATCTCGGTCATGATTGCGGCAACTCGTTCCACCGACATCTTGGTCCTGCGCAGACCTTTCAACGCCAGTCCCTGAACTTCAGGGCGAATAACGCGGAATGAATCAGTGAAACTCTGGACCGCTGATTCGAGTGAATGGTGAATGGTGTCATCCTCGAAGATCGACTCCGTGTCTGGACCTCGCAGCATCGCAATCTTGGCGAAACCTTCCGGATGATTGTAATTTATCGAATGATCTCCGGCGATGACGGCGTGACCGATTTTAGAATCCGGGTCTTGCGGGTGCGGAACGTGCCATTCTTCGATACCGATAGTGTCAAGCATCTCGCGCTCTTCATCAGTAAAATCGATGCGTCTCAAATCCTTGCACACATGTTGAAGGTTGAATGGATCTCTAATTTTTCCGAATATCGAATAAACGGTAGAAACTCCGGTGCCACTACCAGTAGGGGCAACTGGATTGAACTTACCGAGTTTATGTTTAAAGTGCAGCATGATTGCCACAATGCTCGCCATAAACTCAGGCGGCGCAATCTGGTGCTCACGGCTGGCTCGTGCAACTCGTTCCATACTTCGACGATCGGCGGGATTATGCGGATCTAGAAAATACGAAAGCGCTTGAACTGATGCCTGCGCACCATGCACGTTATGGATAATGAAATTCTTTCGACTCTTGATCGCATCAGAGAAAATCGAGGCCAAAAGAGCGTCTCTCGTTTCCAGCGGCGAAAGTTTCAAAAGACGGGCCGCGTCGTAAACCTGATCAACTTCGGCCCGCGTGTGTTTCCAATTCATATTCCACTGATATCCGGTGGAAACCGCACCTTCGCCGTATTCGAGCTGCCAGAGCATCTCGCGCACGACAGCCATCGCATTCCAGATCAACTCTTTGTCGTTACGCGGCAGAAAATCGTCGGAATCAAGTTTTTCAAAAACATTAGTAACTTCACCGGAACTTGCCAGCACAGGCACATTGGCTAAGTCATTCTTCAAGTCTTTGCGGAGTTTAGCTAAATTCTCCGGGCGAGGAAGCTGATCTTCCCAGCGAAAATTATCAGTTGCTGAACGCAGGAATTCGTCGGTGTCCTGACTGGAATAGAGAGGCTCGGATTTGCTGCCATTTTTGCCATTTCCAAGTTCAGACGGACGCGTGGCGGCACCGGCTCCGCCACTGGAACCCTCAACCCTCTTAGACTTTTTGCTAATGGTCATCCGACACCACAGGAAACCCATGCAGGCATGTGTTTCATTCTGAGCCCAAATATTCCCCGAAACCTATCTATTAAATCATGCACATTGGGCTTAGCACGCCTTCTACGTGAAACGGAGCCAAGGAGTGTCAAGAGGAAACCCGATATAATGCTCCGACTTACGGCTTTTGTGAGGTTGTCATCAACATGCGTTTCTTGCTCCCATTCCTGTCTGTGTGCCTTTTAGCGCCTGCGGGCAACCAGATGGCGAATGCCGCCACACCCGATAAATCGAACCAGCCTCCAGTCAACGGCAAAAAACAGCCGGCCAGCTTTTTCCTGGAAGAAATAACTCCTGGAACCGCCGCCATCAAGGCGACACCGGCGAAAGGCAAAGCGAATACTAAAGCAACAACCAAAACAGCGGCACAACCCGCGAAAACAAAAGAAACAAAAGCAGGCATCTTAGAATCTGCTCAGACTCAAGCGCCTGGTAAGCATTTTCAACAAGGTCTAATGATGCAAAGCGTGGGAATGCACGCCAACGCCATCGCTGAGTACAAAGACGCTCTCAAAGAAGATCCGAAGTTCATCTCCACCTACAACAACCTGGCGCAGTGCTACGTCTATCGCAACGATCCGGGCGACAAAGAAGAAGCATTGAAATTGATGACAGAAGCACAAAAGATCGCGCCGACGAATGTAGGCACGCTGCACGCCCTCGCGGTTTTGAAAGAGAGCAACAAGGATTACGCAGGCGCTCAAGATGCGTATAAGAAAGTGATCGCCGTTCAACCGCTTAACCAAAGAGCGATTCAAAACCTCGCAGAAATCTATTATCGCCTCGGCGAAAAAGAAAAAGCGCGCGCGGTGATTCTCGAAGCAATGAAGCACAATCCGCCTGAACAGCAGGCTGCAATATTCAAAGCAGCTCTGGTCAACCTCGATAAAGATCCAAAAGAGCTGGCCAAAGAAAACGAAAAAGCCGCTGCTGATGCGAAAAAACAAGCAGAAGCGGAACGCCAAGCAACCGAAAAACAAATCGCAGAAGCACGCGCAGCAATGGAAAAGCAAGCTGCTGCCGCTAAAGCAACAAAAGCCGCTCCCCCGAAAACAGCAGCCAAAGACAATACAAAATAATCAGAGCAACTGCTTATCGGTAAATTCGCACACCGTTGAGACCACCAAAAGGAAAACGCGTCCATGATCTGCGGCGGATCTCATGGACGCTTATTCAGTTCAACGAGGAGGAAGGTTGCTGGGAGAAAGCCTCGTCGTTCTGCTTATTTCCGTTTGTGATGCGGGGATTGGGGTTCCCTTGTGTAAATATAGTAATCAAGTGGAGCCTGATTTGATATGTGTATTTGCACAGACTTCAGGACAAACTTCGCATATTATTCAAAACACTGAAAAGCTCTCAAACAGACGGTTCCAAGACGCCTACAAACCTTATATATGCAGAATTCAAAAAGCGAACTGGGTCGAAACCCGTTCAGCCACGGACATACTTAAGGAATGACGTACGGCAGCCCCGACGCACCCACACCGCCGGGCGGCATTCGAACTACCGGGATCAGGAAGCCTGACATTTTTGGATTGTTGTTCAACCAAACGTACGCTTCTGGTTTCGATTGTTTGATTGCCACAGCTCTTTCTGCCAGAGTCACCGCAAACGGTATCATGCCTGGCTCCGAGCCCTGGAACAATGGCAGATTCTTGACCGTAATCGAAACCGTTATACATGGTGCGTCATCGATGGTTTCTTCCTTCACTTCGATATCGGCGTTGTGACTTGGCAAACCAATCAGTTCCAACATTTTTCTCGCCAACGCTTCGCCTTTGTCGATTTTGTTCTCATTCATTTTTAACTGCGCAGTGTATGTCGCTGTCTCCATAGCGACGTAAGCGATCTTCTGTTTGTAAAACATCGACATGCCTGAGTTAATCAGCAGACTAATCGATGCAACTGAAATCGAAACGATCAACCAGATCGCCACCACTCCTTCAGCGAGAACCGCACCTCGTTGATTCCGTGCTCGAAGATTCGTTTTCATACTTCTTACCTGAACGCTCGATTCCACCATGACATAAGTCTTGGTTTCCCTGATCGCACCTAGAATAAACCCAAAACAAACGCAAGACACAGTCTGCGTCTCGTGTTCTTCCCGACACCTGGAGGTCGTCTAGGCAGATCAAGTGTTTTCCAATCGACGATTAAACCGTTAAGCCGACAGCTCTCCCGATCATGTGGTCATGTGGATGTTCTCGACAAACTCAAGCCTGAGATTGGACAGATCAAATTTGCTGACCGTTATCTAACGCCCATCGAATACTTCTTCGCATTCCTTCTTCAAGAGAAATTTTTGGATCGTAATGTAATTCTCGTTCCGCTTTCTTGATACTACAGGCGATATCTTTATTCATTTCACTGAGAACGTGAAACTTCTGATGATAGAGGCCAAGCCCTTGCAACGCAGCGTCGACTGCAAGTGCCACCTCGCTTGCGAGATCGGGAAGACGCATACGCTTATGAGCAACCTGCATTTTAAATTCCGTCTCCAACAATCGCTCAATCGTATCGACAACTTCATTCATCGTGTAGGGCCGGCGATCGGCGATCCAATATGTTTTCCCCTGCGCGGCTTCTTGCTGCTCAGACAACATCAAGCCCTGACAAATATTGTCGATATATGCCATGGAGCGCAGGTTTTCACCACTTCCAACGATCGGTACTTTACCCGTTTTTATCATAGAGAAAAACAAACTTTGTCGAGGCGGTTGACCAGGTCCGTAAAACCAAGGCGGCCGAATAATTACTGTTTCCAACTTTCCTTCAATAGATTTTCCATTGACCAAGTCCTCGCCCATGCGCTTGCTACGACCGTAATGCATGTACGGGTTATATGGAGAGTCTTCATCAAAAAGTTTTGTTCTCGAGGGATTTAAACCGATTGGGGAATTTGATGAAACATGGATAAAGCGTTTCGCATGCGCCTTCACAGCGCCGTCGAGCATGTTCCTCGTGCCATCCACATTGACGTCGTAGAACTGCTTTCGCCCTTTGGTGGGATGAACGATTCCGGCAATGTGGAAGACCGTTGGCTGAAACGTACCTTCAAAAAGACGCTCTACTGAAGCACCGTCTGTAATATCACATTCGACCACTTGCACACTATCACCGTAGCGATCGAACTGACTGGCATCCAAACCCGGCTGTTTCGCGATGCGCACGACACGCGGTTCGACACTACTAAGCTGTTCGACATCAGGGAGCCCGGTCAACAAACATTCGACCAGTCGCGATCCCAACCATCCCGGAGCCCCAGTAACAATTGCTATCTTGGAAGTCACTATCGTTCACCGTTCTGTTGGGAGACACCACCGATTACCGTTTTGCCGAGATAAAGCGAAGCACGTTTCTTCGAGCCAGCGCCATAATTGTACCTTGCGGATTGATGCCGGGCGATTCCGGTAACATACTGGCATCGTTTACAAACAAATTTTCGTAGTTGAAAACCTTCCCGAATGAATCAACGGCGCAACGATCAACGCGCTCTCCCATGGGACATGTCGAGAACGCATGAACAGTCGTCAGACTCAATGATGACCTCGGAAGATTTTCATCGAGCCATTTGACGGCATCAAGTTCTGACGTAATTGCGGGCAATGCTTGAATACAAGGATGTACAGATTTTGCCCCCGCCGCAAGCAACAACGACGACAACCGAGCCAGTCCCTGACTGAGATGACGCACATCGACTTCAGACAGTTCATATCGCAGAATCGCATACTCGCTTCCGAATCTTGCCGGACGAACGCTACCACGGCCGGTGCTCCGCACAGCAACATTGTAGGTCGCCATGTTTCGATACTCGTCCATCAGATGGTGATTGGCAGGCCAGTTATCACTGAGATTCATGGCCAACTGACCGGCGCTGAAATACGAGCCACCAAGCGAGATATCGGGCCAGAATTCTTTGACCTGCAACATCGGCATCACCGATTTGTGCGCATCGATTTCTTCATTGAACAAAGCATTCACTTTTAGCATTGGATGAATTTGAAACGTATCGCCGACGTGAGATTTGATACCACTTCTGCGCAGCAAGGCCGGCGTTTGGGTTGCCCCCGCGCACACGAAGATGTAGTCAGCGTCGATACGCACAAGGTCTGTAGAATCATCATCTCGTTTAATTTCTGCGAGTAATCCCGTTACTCTATTCTTGCTCCGCAAAAGCAATTTGACTTTGCAGTTGGTAAGGAACTTAGCGCCCGCAGCTTCAGCCAGTGGAATTAAATTTCTGGACATGCCTTGTTTTGCGCCTTTAGGACAGCCGGCAGCGCACATGTTTGTGTTCACGCAATGATCGGCTGCTCGTGGTATCGCTCTGGCCGACCATCCCATCGATTCCACACCGCGTTTAAAAATGGCGCTGTTCTTCGGCAGCGCTTCCGGCGCCGCGGAAACATGCAAATGTCTTTCAGCCCACTCAAAATGTGGTGCTAAAGATTCAACCGAAAAATCCTTGATACCAAACTGATTCACCCAACGCAAAATAAACTCGGGTGGCATGCGATGCCAGAATCCACTGTTTACTTCGGTGGATCCACCCAGGCAGCGACCTTCAACAAAACCAATCGGCACAGAACCCAGAATCGGAGTCATACCTCGGTTTCGGTAGAGTGACTGCATCGCTTTCGGCACACCGTGACCATATGCATCAAGACCATGACGAGCACCTTCTTCGAGCACCACGACCTCGAATCCGGCATTCGCCAATTCCGCAGCGGTGGTGGCACCACCGGCACCTGAGCCGATGATGAGCACTTCAACTTTAACGGACCGCGCTTCTTTACTCATGTAGAGACTCCCTCGCGGGGCTCAGCATCAGCCTTTCGTTTGGCTGCTCGACTATCGAGCAGCGCCTGCACTTCCGGATGTTCGTAATAATAAGACAGCGCCAAACTTCGAATCGGTTTCATGAAACTGCGAGTGAGAGAAACCTTGCCAAACGCCCAGGCGTTTATCATTTCACGCCTGCGTTGCAGTGGCAAATCACACAAAAATTTTCCGTTTAGAACAATCACAATCGCTTTAAAAACTACGATTCCGGTATCGAAAATCACGCGAAGGCGAAACGGCAGGCGCTCCAATTCGGTTACTGTGAAAACGCTCGACTCACGCAGAACCCGTTCATAAGCAGCTGGATCAGAAAGTTTATGTTCATCAGGAATGAAACACTCACACAATCCGTACCAAAATTTGGTGACCGAATCGACCACTCGCGAAGACATGTGCGGATATGAAGTGATTACGCTAACCATTTCTTGTTGTTCCGTCGGCAGCTTGCGTATCGGCTTCGCTTCCCAGGCGAGAGCCGCGACAGAACCAAGTTCCATCGTATAGCGAGCGAGCGCGTACAGTCCCCAAACCGTGACAATGACGTAGTAAATCAGGTGGACCAGAACGGCATAACTCACAGCAACACTGGGATCGACCAGAATCGGTTCGATTGTGCCTGGAGTCATGCCTGACACAGAACAAACAGTTTGCAAAGTATGCGCGCAAAAAGCGTGATAAGTGCCTACATAACCAGGTGTGGAAGGAATCAAGATACCGAGGTTAGTCACGGTCATGGTTACTAATGCACGCATGATGCTGGCCGGCAATCCGAAGCACGGCATGATCAACATGAAGAAGAGTGCCTCCACAAGCCAGACGAGAAAACTGCTTGCCAAGATCAAAATCGCGCTTTGAGCGTTTCGCAAACAACCGAAGCCCCGATTAATCTGCGTGACCAGCGCCAGAATTTTGGCGTGCACCCGCCGTCCAAGGAGCGTCGACAGATTGGAAGCCAGGGCGACCGCGGTTTGCGGCATCAAGGTGACAAACGCCACAGTCACCATGGCCACAATAAAAATCAAGGCAGCCAAAGCCGCACCATTGCGAAGTTCTGCGGTCGCCGGCACCAGCAGAGAAGACATAATGAAAAGAAAGAGAATCACGAGACCATCGAGCAGACGTTCGAGAAATGTGATCGTCAAAGCCAGCAGATAGGGCATGCCGGTCCGTTCAGAAAGCATGCCCGCTCTGGCGAATTCACCAAGCCTGGCAGGCAGAATATTATTGACAGCGTAGCCGACGGCGATGATATTACTGGCGGTGCCGATCGAAATCGCGGATTCGTCTTTGACGATTAGTTGCAAGCGCAAGCCTCTAATCAACATGCCGATGATATAGGTCAGAACTGCCAGTGGCAGCCAGGGCAGCCACTGTGCGGTGGCAAACGCGAGCTCTACCTCAGCCCAGGCGATTTTGGTGGAGATAAAGTAGATGAATGCGGCACCGACAACCAATCCGACAATGACAACAGAGCCTCGCGAAGAAAAAATTTTCAGCCAGGCAGAAAAGAAACCCGAAACGGCCTGCGACATTAGATTGCCGCCGGAAACCGTGTTTCGGTTTTCACTCTCTGGTAAGTTGTCGGGTGATTCCATCAGTCCATGTCTTTGGCAACCAGCGCTCAGGCTCTCCTGATGTGGTCCTAAATTCCGTTCCTTCGCGCAGTATACGAGAATACTCTGTTATGCCCCGTTATCTTATAAAGTCTGTGACTACAGAGACACTTGCAGAAGCTATTTTTTATCAGACAAGATAACAAGATCTTCTAGCCGTCCCGCCTCATCCGTTAAAAAACCTGGGTATAGAGATCGAAAGAGTCGGAGGAAGAGTTCTGAGTAATCAGATCGATGAAAACACCTTGCGGAACCAGCTTCGCACGATTTTAGACGTGCCGGCAGGAGCATCGCGAAGACAATTAAAACGAGCCCGCGACCGCGAAGTTCAGCTTTGCCGCGAAGACATGTTGTCCAGCGATTTGCGTTTGAATTCTCTGGCGAAAAAACGTTTGGAAGAACTTGATCGCGCCTTCGAATACCTGACGGAGCCAAAGAAATTTCGCGATTTCCATGAGTTGGTAAACGATAAATTGACCGCTGGGAATATCGAGCCAGGAAGCCTGGTCGCGAGCATCGCGCGCGGCCGAGCAGATTCAGACATAGCCGAGCTGGAAACAGGAGTGACGGCACCGAGTGAGCCGACAGGACCAGACGGACCTGGCCGTCAAACAGCAACTGGCGAAGCAGCCGGACTTAGCGTTGAGAGCCACTCCGGCGACACTGGAGCGACGACCACACCGAGCGGTCCCGGTGGACCGAACGGTCCTGCACGCGGCACCGACGTTCTCGATTTTGTACACACCAGTCTCGCCGAAGAGCGCGAACTGCTCAAAGAACTTCGACGCAAGCGTCAGGAGAAAGCGCCGAAGATCGGTCACAAGCGCCGCGAGGCGATCGATAAACTAGTAAAGGACACACTCGCGGAAATCGAACAGGTAGCGAATTCAACAGCTCGTAGCAAAGCCAGCGAACTGGTCGCACGCGGCGTGACCAATTCTGATGAGTTTTTCGAGAAGGTTTATTCAGCCGCGTTCGAAGTAGCCAAAGCGGTGCGCGAGCAGGCGATTCAAAAAGTTGACGACAAAAATTTCCCGATCGAGGAACGCTATCTCGATGAGTGGGAGCAAGCAGTCATGGACCGTTCGGAGGAGGCTGCCGAACGCGAATACAACAACCTCGAAGGTGTGATGGCCGAGCAGCGCGTCAAGCTGCCAACCGGCGATCGCGGTTTCATGTTTAAACTAGTGATCGTCCTCTGCACTTTAGCCGGAACACTAATCGTATTTTGCAATATCGATGTTTTGCTAACCACCAATCGTCCTGACGCATTGCGTCAACAGATAAAAGACGCGGGCGGCTCTGATACCACCAGTAGTGACATCAGCAGCATCATGACCACTATTCCAAAATCAGTCAGCGCCAATCCGGCGATCGCGCAAGCTGCGAATATGGCTCAACCGGCTGGTCTGGCTGGTGCCGCGGGCTGGTCGAATTCACTCGCTATTAACGGCGCTCCCGATTACAATGCCGGCTGCAAAGCTCTCAGCGCCGGATCATACCAGCAAGCAATTGACTTCTTCAATCGCGCGATCGAACGAAACCAGGATATCTACCAGTTTTACTACAACCGAGCGCTCGCCAATGTCTACGTCGGCAATTATCCTGCCGCGCTAAAAGACCTTGATTCGGCAATCGCGCTGCGTACGGACCTCATGCAATCGCGTTACAACAAAGGTCAAATTTACTTAGCGGGCGGTGCGGACTGCGTCAACCAGGCGGCGAAAATACCGGAACCGGACAATCAAAAACTGCTGCGCCAGGCGACGATTAATCTACAAGCAGCAATCGCTGAATTCAGCGTCGTCTCCAACAAGATGCCTGGATTGGCTCAACCGGTCTACAATCGTGCCATTGCCAGGTATCGACTCGGCGATCTAGCAGGCGCTGCCGCTGACTTCAAGCTTGCAGCCAAACTCGACTCCAACATGCAAGCAGCAAACTACAACCTCAATACCGCTCAAAAAGCTGATGGAAAGCTTCAAGGTGAATCCGGCGTCGCAATCCCCGACGCTCCGGCAGGACCGCAAGGTCCACCAGGACCAGGAATTTTCTAAGTTCAGGAGACACTCGGATGACCGATGGGTCACCACTTGCATCTATTTCGCCACGCTACCAAGTTCTCGAACTTCTCGGTCAAGGCGGCATGGGTCGAGTTTACAAAACCAGAGATCTGACTCTTAATCGCGAAGTGGCGATCAAACTTCTGATCGGACAGTGCACGGCGCAGAATGCGCCGCGCTTTCAGCGTGAAGCGAAAAGCATGAGCCGTTTAAAACACAAAAACTTGATTGATGTTTACGACTTCGGCGTCACCGAGCAAGGCAACGCATACTTAGTCATGGAGCTGGTCAACGGCACTATGTTATCTAAAATTCTGGAGGAACGAAACAACTTAAGTGTCGAAGAAACCATAGAACTGAGCCTGGCAATTGCAGATGGCATGTACCACGCGCACAACAAGCATATCGTTCACCGCGATTTGAAGCCTTCCAACATCATGATTTTGAATGAAAATCATCTCGGTAACATCAAAGTATTCGACTTCGGAATTTCCAAAGAATTGGACAAGGAAGGCCAAGCCTGCGAACTGACCGCCATCGGCGCCATGGTCGGAACGCCGCTCTACATGAGCCCGGAACAAGCACAGGGGCGATTCGTAGATGAGCGCTCGGACCTTTACTCGCTCGGTTGCATTATGTACACATGCCTGACCGGCAAACCACCTCTAGTCGGTGATACTGCCATTGATACCATTACAATGCATATCCATGACCACCCAACGAGTTTAACCGCATACTCTAATCTTCAAATTCCGAAAGCATTAGACGCCATCGTAATGAAACTTTTAGCGAAAAACCCTCATGAGCGCTTCGATTCAATGGCCGCGTTGTCGGAGGCCCTTGTCGAAGCTTCCAGCCAATCCTCGATCGCTCAGAATCCAAACGTCGTTCATATTCGCAAAGAACGATCGACCAAAGACCTTTTAAGGATTGGGATCGTGTTGGTTACGACACTGATTGGAACAGGTTTACTCGTCCTGGCGTGGCTAATTAACACTTCACTCACTACTGTCGCTGAGCCGGAAATTGCAAACATTCCAATCATCAAACACAACGCCACCGTTGAGGACGGAACAGCCTACACCAACTTGACCAAGTACAACGACGGAATGTACACCGACGAGAATCATGCAGATCCTGAATTATCCAAGGGTTTCGCCAAAGTCAAAGCCTCGACGTTCGCGAGCTTGCCGAAGAAGAACGTGAAACGAATAACCATTCACAATTTCACGCGGTTTGATAAGGGCGCTTTCGAAGAGATGGCAACCATGCCCAATATTCTGGAATTGATCATGTTCAACGAGTCAATTACCGGAGAAAAAATAGAGTCGCTCAACAAGATGAAATCGTTAGAACGACTTCGTATCAAATGCAATGCACTGTGTGATGCGGATATAGAGAATCTCAATGGACTGCCGCAGTTGAAATATCTGAATCTTCAGACCTGTGGAATTGGCGACCGCGGTGTCACAGCGATATCGAAGAATTTTCCGAATCTCGAAATATTGGACGTCGGTCGCACGCTGATGAGCGGCGCGACTCTCGCCGACTTAAGGAAATTGTCTAAACTAAAACATCTAGCAATCGACCACATGGATTTGGATGACAAAATGCTCGCTAACATCAAGGGAATGCCATCGCTGATCGCGCTGTGCCTCACCGGCAATCCTAAAGTCAGCGAATCAGCGATTCGGCAACTAATTCTGAACAATCCCCACCTCGAACTGATCGAGACTGCAGCCTGTCCGAAAATCTCGAGCACCACGCGCGAAAAAATCGCCAGAGAGTTTGCCTCCCGCGGTGTAGAATTGCCAGACGCGAAAACCCGCAATCAGACGAGTCTTGAAGCGTACAGAAAGGCAGAAGTGAAACGTCCAGAAAAAATCGACCAACTATCCGAATTTCTCGGACGTCACTCGAGCGAGCATCCAGATATACCGACTGAAGCGGTCGGAGGGCAATCCAATGCGGCTGAATAACACACTCTCGTGACTGAAAATCGCGTCTGAAACCTCACCAACGGTCCGCGACAAGGAATGCATCCGCGGTCGCTTTTGCCCTGCTGTCGCTCAGGAAAGTCGTTTTAGAACACCCAGTATCTGTTCCTTAACGCGCTTGCGGTGAGGAGATCCGCCACCCTCAGCTTTAGAAACATCATAGTTGGCGAGAAACTGATCGTAGGTTTCATTCAACATCTCAACGTTCGAATACTTGGGCTGCCAGCCCAGTTCCTTCAACGGCGCCAGGTCGAAGTAGAAATCCTCGCCATAGGTCAGGTAGTGCCACGGCGCCAGGGGACTCAGTCCCAGAACATCCAAAGAGCGTAACGTTCCAACAGCTAAACTTTTGGGCAGATGCCGGACTTTGGATCTGCTGCCCGCATGCGCTATGAGTTGCGTCAGAGTTTCTTCCAGGGTTCCGAAACGATCGGTGCCGACATTGTAAAAGCCAGGTTTTTCCTGATTCATCAGGAACATGTAACAGTCGATCAAATCATCGGCGTGCAGAAATTGGATTTTGTTTTGACCGTTTCCGAGAACATAGATGTTTCTGTTCTCCATAATCCATTCAAACAAAATCTGAAAAATGCCGAGCCTTCCCATGCCGACCAGTGTTCGAGGACGCACAACAATTAACGGCATCCTGTTTTCGCGTGAAACACGCTCGACAGCGCGCTCGCCAGCTAGTTTGCTGGCGCCGTACTTTTCGCAGGGCTCAAGTGGACTGTTATTGTCGACGGGGCAATTCGGCTTACCAAAAATCGCGCTAGAGCTGGTGTGAATGAAACAGCGAACACCTGCTCGCGCGGCCTCCTCCGCGACGATCATCGACCCCTCTTCGTTTACCTTGTGAAACAGCCGATTATTCTTGGTCAGCGGTACAAGAGCAGCCGTGTGGTGTACCACTTCGACGTCTTGCATGGCGAAACGAACGAGATCGCGGTCTAGAACCGTACCGAGAATAAATTCCACATCAGGATGCTGATCGGGCGTTTCCCAAACATCAAGAGAGACAACGTTTTTGCCTTGAGCGATTAGTTTTCTGGCAATGATCATGCCGAGGAAACCACATCCTCCCGTAATTAAGTGCTTCATTAGACTCTCTTGTTATCTAGCAATAGATTTCCACTATGATAATGTTGTCGAAGTATTCTCGCACGGTAACGCTCTCGACGGGAGCGACGGCTACGGAGTTGTCGAATGACAGCGGAAAAGACTATCGCTAGTGGACGACGGGTTACCTTGATGGTGCCGGGCAGTACAGCCAACCTCGGTCCAGGGCTCGACACAATTGGACTGGCGCTCAACATCTACAGCAAAATGACGTTTCATGTGGTCGACGAAAACGAAGCCGCCAATATTCCGTTTATCAAACTGCAAGGTGGAATAAAACGCAGTCAGCCCGAAGACCAGGGCAAGCTCGTCTACACGATTCTCAGTAAGATTTGGGAGCATGACAACGAACTGCTCAAGCGCATTCGCATAACAGTGCAGTCAGACATTCCCTTGGGCTGTGGGTTAGGAAGCAGCGCCAGCAGCATTCTCGGCGCGCTGTGGGCATCGTCGGTATTTAACGACAAGATTCCAACGGCCCAGACTTTGTTAGCAGAAGGTTGCCAGCTTGAAGGGCATCCTGAAACCCTCTCAGCAAGCCTCTATGGCGGCATGGTGGTCTGCGCCCCGTCTGTCAGTGGCAACCGAATCATCACGCAACAAATCGACTGGCCGGAAGACTGGCACGTGATCGCAGTAGTGCCCAGTTACACGCTACAAACGGCCGATTTGCGAGCCGCGCTACCCAAACAGGTGAAGCTCGAAGACGCCGTATTCAACGCCCAGCGTGTTGGTCTATTGGTCGCTGCCGTAACTCGCAATGACGAAGCCGCAATGAAAGAAGCACTAAACGACAGACTTCATGAACAATATCGTTCAAAGTTCGTGCCCGAGCTGAAGAAACTTCGAAGAGAACTCGTTAACGAGCCTATCCTCGGCTGCGTCCTGAGCGGCGCCGGTTCATCCTGTGTGGTTATCGTCAACAAGAAGAAGAAAGAACAAGTGCTGGAGCGCCTAGACCACTTCTCCAGGGGCGATGACCAAAAGGGAATCCGAGTGCTGGACCTGCAAGTCACCAAAGAAGGCATGCAGGAACTGGAAATCTAGCGCCTGGTGCGCGCGCACGCGCTAACTGTTAACCGGTAGAATTAAGCTCGCAAAGCGCCCTCTCTTGCAGGCCTGGCGGAGCTTGTCGAACACTTCGCAGTTGTACAAAAAACGGAACTGCTGTCGAACCTAGCGCTAATTACTATAGCTAGGCCAAAGATCTTGTCATGAATTCTAGTTCTAAGGCTCACTTGCTTTCTAAACTCTCTGAACTTTAGTGTGTTGATATTCGTTTCTTATCTAACGCACAGAGGTTCAGTTCACCACTCCCTCAAAGTCCGTCTAACCCTAACCACCGCAGTCCTCTGACTACTCGTTCCGGCTTATCGAGTTGTGGGCTTTGCCACATCTCTCAACAGCGCTGTCTCTGCAACAGATAACGCTGCTGGGCCACTTCACGACGATTAGCAGTCGCTGTCCTAACGAAAGGAAAATCCCATGTTTGGATATCTCTTTGCCGCCGCGCTGCTTTGCGTGGCTGTTTTTCTCGTCGTTCGCCGCTTCCGCGCGAAGGACGAAGTTACCGGCGAGCGCATCATCCCGCTCGATACCGACTTCCACCCCATCCACCGCGGAAAAATCCACGTGCACAATCACGGGGATGACGGCCCTTGCAAGTTCTCGCGCGAAGAAGTTCGCCGGACCATGCATCAGTTCGTTCCGCCGATCGACATCTCCAACCTGCCCGCCCGCCAGGACTTCGTCAACAAGCTGCTCGCCTGCATCCGTGAAGATGAGTTGGCTGACCTCGTCGCTGGTCTCTCGGGTGAAAAGGCAGTCTATGTCGGCGACAAGAGCGTCACGCTCAAGAGCCGTAGCTCGCATGGCGAAGGCGTCATGCTCGCGATGGCCTGGCTCGAGCAGTTCTACCGCTCGCTGAAGATCGAAGTTCGTCGCGTGCCGTACACCATCCGCGGCAAGACCTACTTCAATCTCGAAGCCAAGGTGTCTGGCAAGATGACCGGCAAGAAGAAGCGCGTGTTCATCTTCGGCTCACATTTGGATTCGACCGCGGGCAACACCTGGAGCAACGAGAAGGTTGCCCCGGGCGCCGACGACGATGCTTCCGGCACGATCGCCGTCCTCAAGGTGGCCGAGGCCTACAAAGACCTCGCCATTCCGGATGACACCGAGTTCCGCTTCCTCCACTTTACCGGAGAAGAGCAGGGGCTCTGGGGCAGCATCAAGTACTCCGACGAGTGCGCTGCCGCCAAGGATGACATCATCGCGATGCTGCAGTGCGACATGGTCGGCTACTGCCGCACCGACGAGCACAAGTTCGACATCCACGACAACGTGGACCAGAACGGCAGCCACGTCCTGACTGTCGCGATGGTTCGCGCCATCGCCCAGTACGGTCTCAACCTGAAGCCCATCGACACGCACAACCGTGCCATCGAGGGCCGCAGCGACCACGCCGGCTTCCTGAACCACGGCTACAAGGCCGTGCTCATCAGCGAGCGCTTCACCGACGAGGACTTCACGCCGTACTACCACACGGTCGAAGATCGCGTCGACAAGTTCCGCATGCCGTTCTACGCCGACATCGTCCGCGCGCTGATCGCTACGGGCATCAACCTCACCGGCATCACCGGTAAGAAGTGACGCCTCGGCAAGGGTGAGTTGCACACCCAAGCCGACCGTAGTTAGTCAGAGCGGATGCGGCGTTAGAGCGCTCAACCAACCAAGGAACCCACACATTTGAGAAGAAATCCTCGAGAAGCTGCACTGGTGCGTAAGCGTCAGAAGCAGTCCAAGCAGTTGCACGGTCATCGCGGTGCTGAAGTTCCGTCCAAAGGACACTTCCGCAAACGCGATGCGTACGACTGTGGTCGTCCCCAGTGTCAGCTCTGTCATGGAGAAAAAATCTTCGGTCGCCCCTCCGCCAACCAGCGGCGCGCGGACGAAGCCTTCAAGCAGGGCTTGCAGGATGTTGCGTCAAGCTTGACCTGACATCACGGGTTCCAGGGTGGGCGGTTTGCAGGTCGAAAGACAGGCACACTGCCCATCCGGACGCGGGGTTGGAGTCCAGGGCAACCTGGATTTCAGCCTTCGCGTTTTCAAATTTCTTTTACTATTTGATTTAGTAATACATCTATGGATAACAAAACCGCGAAACATTGACTCTTGCAGGATTCCTGGGATCGTACCGGCAACCGAACGCTTGCCGCGATAAAGGCTAGCGTTTGCATTACGACTTAGTGCTTGACGATCTGACGGATTTTAGTTAATTCGCTCGAAACGATTGCTGTTCAAGGCTTGGAGGATATATCTGCCAATTTCGGTCTTCGGTCCGATCCACAGATGAGGATCTTTATATTTCCAGAATCAAGCTATATGGGCACTTTGAGCGAAATTCGAAAATCATCAAATTGGAGATCCGCTATAGGCAGGCTGTCGAATGAATGAATCACCTAAAGCGCGACCGTTCCAATCTGCGGATAAAACAAAAGCGGGCGCCTGAAGCGTTTGGTCGCACGTGACGACGTTTAGCTCAGGCGCCCGCTCCGCAAGTATTTAGACTTCACGAAACAGCGGTGGTCCAGTCCCTCAGACCAAGCCTCACCGACTCTCGGTCACTGGCATCCAGCGAAGAGAATCGGTCGATAAGACTCAGTCGCTGGCACTCAGACGTTGCCACTGTTGCCACTCAGTCGCTGAGAGCGGTCTCGGACTCATTCATTGGGACCTTCGGCGCCCTTGCGGCGAGTCTGTCCAATCTTCAAACCGCAGCACTCACAGAGGTCGCGCTTGCGACTGTGAGACAGGCACACCTTGAGATGCCTCGCGATATTGAATTTGCAGCCGTCGACGCAGCACTTGTGCGTGCCTTCGCTGGTTGGATTTTTTGCAGAACACTTTTTACAGATCATAAAAACTCCTTGGTTAAGTACACATGCCGTTGAAGCCGCTGAGAGGACTTCAATTAGGCGAACTGAAACGGGTTAGGATTTACAACACTCGGTGCGCCAAAACGGCTTAAGCAGCGTCTGGGACACTTCTAATGCAGCACGAGACCTCGGCGGTTCAACGTTTAGACAACCCAAACACCGACTGCAGCAGTTAGACGTTCAGGATTCTAAACAACGCACCCACACCGACCACACCATTGACCGACAAGCTCAGCGTCACTTTCGCCACCATCTGTGGTGCCAACAAATTCAAGACCCACTCAGAAGACTCTCATCTTGTGTGTGTTTTTGAATTCAGAAGCAAACAGTTAGGTTTAGCGGGTGATTTTGACTCAGAGAACTTGAAACGGTGATTATTTATCCTTGCGCGGAATCGCAGGCGCAAATCAACGGTTTGTCAGGCTTTCGCAACACGCTGAGCTACATTTATGGCGTCCGTGCGTCGCGCGGCTCCCGGTTTCGATATCACGCTGGCAATTTCTTAGTTACCGCGAGCTCCGCCAGCAGAGCCAGTTGAGATACACAGCGGTCGCGTCAACTCACTCTCGTTTCGTATTTCCCCCACTGCGCCGGTACAAAGAGGTCACACTTTTCTCGTTCAATCAGTTCAGCAACTCGGTGATGCGGTTTGCAAATTGGTCCTAAAACCCCGTTCCTTTGAGGTACTACTGCTATGGAACCTAATTGCGGCAAGGACGACACTACGACAGGCGGTACGCTGACAAAGCCCGAGCCCGGTTTCGATGCCTGCCTGCTCAGCCTTACAAAAGATGATTTTAAAGACATTGACACTAATGGTAGTGGCAGCCTCACAAAGAACGAACTGAGTTCCGCTCTGGAAAGAGACCTTAATCCAGCGAAGAAGCAAGCCATAGAGTCAATCGCGCAGCATGTGAGCAACTCCAAAACTGTAGTAAACGACCGCGGCGCAAAGCTGGAGTTAAGCGCGACGCTGCCATCCTGGCACACCACGGAATTCTCGAAGAAGCAGATATCGGCTGACGATTTCAAACTGATTGATGCTAACGGCGACAGTATTCTCGATTCCAAAGAACTGGCAGCGGCAACAAAAAATCCCAAGCTGGACGCTTTAGACAAGCATGCAGCAAGCGTTCTCGGCGATCACCTGGACGCAGCCATGAACGATCCGCTGTTAAGTTTAAAAGGCGGAATAAAAAACTGGCATGAGCACTCAGTTTTGGTAAAACCGGAGACGGCAATAGATCAGTCCGCCACACCTGGAGTCGACATTCATTTAGACGAACAAGTGAGCGTTTCCAAAGTCGACGAAAAGGGCAATCCAACAGAGATTGAAACATCCGGCAGTTTCAGCAAACTGAAATACGATTCCAACAATAGGATTACTGAGATTGAAACGAAGGTTGCCTGGTCGTCTAATGAAAAACCAGTCATCAACAAGATTTCATATGACGATAAGAGCCGAACACAGACCATAACCACAGAAGGCGGAGCTGGCCAAGACGGATCGAGACTTACCGTCGTCAATCATCTCGATGGCAAAGGCAACATCATTCAGGAGGACTTCAAGGGCAGCCTCTACAGCCGCTCAGACGAAACTGGCGGTTCTGTGACATCGACCAAATTCGACGAAAAGGGTCACATCAAATCGCAAACATTAACATCGCCGAATGGCGGTCGCATCGAGACGTCCGTAGAGTACGACGGCGAGTCACGTTCGCGCTCGGTGAGCACCCACTATGACCCTAATGGATTGAAGACTCGAGAAAGTTCGTTCGATTACAAGTCTCAGAAAACGATCGCTACTGATTTCGATCATATGGAACGACCGACCAAGACTATAGAACGGAGCGGGACAGACAAACCGAACCTTTCCATAAGAGAAGTATCTTATGACGGCGACGGTTCTTTCGATACGGTTCAAGACACTACTTATGAAAAGCCATTTCTTGCCAAGAAAATCGAGCAAAAGGATGGCTATCTAAACGTTGTCGGGACGATTGTGCCGGAATGGAAGATGTCCGGACGCACGGGTCACGTCACAGCGATTGAATACACCGACTCCAAAGGCAACACAAAAACACTCGACCAAAAGTCACAAGGCGAGGACCAAAAGCTCTGGCAGGAACTGCAACGCAAAGTCTACAAAGCCAGTCGCATACCCGGTGCGTTTCATCATGGAGTGGACGAACATTCGCCAGGGAAGTATCAACTCTTCGTCCCAACCAACGCGCCGGCTTAGTCTAGCCCAGCACGTTTAGATCGTTTCGCCCTCTAGGTTTGCATTCGAAGCGCTACTTTCATGCTATCAAAAAGGTGAAGGGAGTTTGCGTATGAAAAAAACGGTCATTATTTTCCTTATTTCTACACTGTTCTCGAGCACGACAGCAGAGGGAAACGCAGAACCTGCCAGCGTCGACGCACCACTTTTGAATCAAACTAACACAAAGGTGAACGAAACTATTTTTACTCAGCAGAAGAACGGCGTGCTCTCCGACGCTCAAGCGGCGCGATTGCAAGTTCGTCGTCAGTCAATAATGCAAGAAGCAAACGAGCGCCGAAATCGCAATAGAGGACTTCTGCCAACCAGCGACGCATCTCGACTAATCCGACGCCTGGAAGCGCTAGAAAAGCAGGTTTCGCGAGTCCAGTAGAGGCGACAAAGCCGAAGTCAGGTCCGCGAAGAACCGATTCCATTTGATGCCGAAACGCGGTCTCGCGCGTTCCCGTTTCGTTTATGCGACGCCTATTTGATCCAGTTGCACGAAGAGGAAAGACTGTCATCCTACAGTCTTCTTATTGCACTGGTGCGGGTTTGCGCGAACCGATTGTCAGGCGTCATTGCTCAAATTCGGCCATGCTAAAAGATCTTCGAGGCGGAATTGCGCCGACAATCTTGAGAAAGAATCGTGAATTGAACGCACCTCGCGCGACCATAAACGAACTTTCTCCAACTCTAAGGAGAGTGATATGAATAAGTTACAGCTAAAAGGCGACTGGAACCAGCTGAAAGGCAAAGTCAAAGAGAAATGGGCAGAATTGACCGATGACGACATGCTCGCCATCGAAGGCAAGAAAGATAATCTGCTTGGCAAAATCCAGGAGCGCTACGGCTACCATAAAGAACAAGCCGAGAAAGAAGTGAAATGCTTCATGGACGACAACAACTGCGGGTGCGAGTAATCGTTCGGTAGTTGAGATAAAGGTTTGAGCGGGCAGGTTTTTCTGCCCGCTCTTCTTTCATCCTCATATATGAGATGACCTGAAGTACCACCCAGCGCGGCAAAGAAAAATTTTTTCGATTTTTTGAACAAAACGAATATCGAAGGCTCGCTTCCCATGCCAAGCTTCGTGATTTTATACACTATTTCGATATCGCATCTGTGTGAATTTACGCTCTTGATTTCCCGGCATAAGATAGCAATATCGAATCCGGCATAACGCCCCCCACAATTGAACGAGACTACTACGATGACTACACTTACTAGCGACGACAACGCACAACTCGGCAAACTGCTTGTTCAAGCGGAATTAGTTTCATCCGACATGGTCGAAATTGCTCTTCAAATCTCGGCTGGTTTTGGCGAATCACTCGGGCAAGTGCTTCTCGATACACACAGAATCAACGACATCGACCTTCAAAACGCACTTCGCGCACAAGCGATGGTCAAAACTGGCGAAGTTGACGAACAAGACGCCGCAAAGGCGCTGAGCTTCTCAACTAAAACCAAAGCAGCATTCGCTGACACAGCACGCCTTTTCCATCTCGAGGGATTTGCTCAAGCAGCATAGTTCTAAAGTTTTTCATGTGGCACACTGCAAAGTAGGACTTGATGCTCGGGCGCATCAAGTCTTATTTCTTTAAGGGAAAACAGACGGGGTTTTCGGTTTTTCACCTAAGCGTTGGCTGGTGGTCGCAGAGCGTACCGTTGATTGCCAAAACGTTTCGAGTTGAAAACGCTGGTCAAATCGTCTTGAACCCAGTGCTTTCTACCGGAGCTGTTGTGGAAGACTTGACCACCATCGCCTACGATTCCGATGTGCGCGTTGCCACCACCGGCCCACCAACGAGTACCTGGCTTGCCACCATATACGACATCGCCTGCGCGACTTTCGCTTAGAGGAACTTGCGTCCAACCATGCCGCTTAAGAATGTCGACCATGTTACCGACACCGGCGCTATTTGCGTAGTGAAAACCTGACTCTTTGAGTACTTCAGATACCGATGCAGCGCATCCGAGTCGTCCGCCCTTAACTTGATTGGCAAAGTCCGATCGCGCCCAAAGTCTCTTATTGACGCTCTTCTGTGCGACGTCTAGAATTTTCGCTTCCTTTTCAGAACGATCACCTGGCCGAAGATCATCTTCAGGTCGACGATCGTCGCTTGGTCTCCAATCATCAATTCCCGGTCGCACATCGGGGCGAGTCGGTCGGTCCGGTCGGTGTGGCCCGTTATTCGGTCGAACTGGTCCTTCGGGAATTTTTCCACCGTCAGGAATATTCGTTTGCGGAGGCCGCAAGACCCAAACTTGCTTTCCATACTTTCCTTCAGGAAATGAATTGGCGACCGAGTCGGCTTGCCATTTGCCACTTGCTGAATCGTTATGCCAGACCGTGCCATCTTTGCCGACGATTCCTATATGCGCATTTCCGCCGCCGGCTTTCCAGTCTTTACCGAGCCTGCCACCATATATGACATCACCAGGTTTTGCCTGATCGGCAGGAACCATCGACCAACCTTGTTTGATTAATTGATCGGATAACTTACCAACGTTAGCGGAGTCAGCGTAGTCGTAGCCCAAGTCTTGCAACACCATCGAGACGGCCGCTGCACCAGCGAGTCTGCCGTTCTGAACTTGCGGTGTGTATTTGGTATCGATCCACGGTCTCGTAGTTGCGTTCTTTTCCGCGGCTAACGCAATTCTATCGTTGGCAGGCAAAGCCGCATCAGTTGTAGGTTTTACAAACTCCTCGGGAGCGGTTGGAGGTTTGTCGCTTATTTTTTGATCGAGTCCGAATTGAACATCTGGCAGGAACATATCAGTGCCGGATGAAATTCCAAAACCCGGAAGATTGCCATCGTTACTCGGCTGCGCAACTACCTTGACCTCGCCGCGAAGCATGACCGAAGAGGAAGTCGAATCGGTGTTTCGAGCAGATGGTGAAAAATCCAACAGCCCAGAATTCGCGCTTGCATCCAGGCTCGAAAACGGATTAAAAACATCCTGAGAAGTATTGATCTGATCTCTCATAATCTAACCTTTAAAATCGCTGGCACGCTCACTCAGACTGTGACTCACAGCCGCTGGATCGGCACAAAAGATGATTCAAAAACGCTATTTCGCAAAATGCGAATCGGTTAAAACAACATCGCGACAAAACGCGAGAGTCGCTTCGCAACGGAGGCGAAGTCAACTTTAGTGAGCATGTGACAGCACAAAACTATCACTCGATAGGTTTCGTAAGCGTGGGTCTATGGTCAGGGGAAGGGGCGAAAGTCGCCGGGACAGCACTGCTTGAGCTGTTCATGTAGTATTCCACCGGGCAAAAGTCGGGTCAAATTAAAATAAAACGGTCGCCGGCTCACGGTCTCGAACAGATCACCGAGACCCTCATGACAACGAGTTTTACACGCACGACTCTCGTTCCAAAACACTTGCGGAACGGAAAAATATCATAAGTGATGAATCGCGAAATGCCGACTGAGTAAACTCAGCCGGCACTCAAAATTTATTCGGGACCGAGATTACTCTGGACTAGAATCCAACGACGTTACGGATTTGCGTCAACATAGAAGGATTTCTGGTGTGGACATAATCCAGGAATCCAGGATCGGAGTATTGATTGAAGTTGTAGGTACCATTCCAATTATTATTGTGATACGCCATCCATTGAGTTCTCAATTGCGAATCCAATTGTTGACGTTTGGCTTCATCAAGAGCAGCAGCTTGAGCAGCCCAATTGGTGTTCATATAAGCGCGCTGCTCATTCCAATTGTGCTTGTTCCAATCCCAACGAGCAGCTTGGCGATTTGCTTGACTGATCGCCTTGTTACGGTGATGAACTACTTTTCTATAATTCTTTGCACTGCGTCGGTATTGCCCGTTTCGGTATTGACCATTCCTGTATTGCCCATTCCGATAATGTCCGTTGCGATGACCATCGTGGTAGCCGTCATTATCTCGATCGCGCGCGAACGCGGGAGCAGCGATGCTCAATAGAGCGATCATAGCTACTATTTTTGTAGTGACTTTCATTAACCTGTTCTCCTAATGTAAAACGGCCCGCCAACGAATAAATGCCGACAGGAATTCATTCCTACGACATAGCATATCGGCTACAGACAAATGACAGATCCCGCAAAGCTATATACGACGGTATTTTTTGCTTCTGCTCCGGACAGCAGAGCAAACTTTAGCGAACTTCGGAACACCAAGATGAGATTGGCGTCATTAAACCCAGTTGGATTTTGGAAAGGTTAGCAATAACCTGCGGTGTGAGTGCAACCGTCATTGACTTACACCATATGCGGTGCCATGACTGAAGAGTCATTGGTTTCGCTTTCGCTCGGAGACGTCAGGAGTTCCCGCCATGTTTACTCATCACAATGAAGGTGACAAATTAGTCCCCTCAAGCTGGCTGACACTTTCTCGACCGGGGCAACCGGGTGATAGCGAGGTGAACCGCATTGATGAAAAAGCTAATTATGCTGGCAGAAGCAACTCTGAAAAAAACGAACAGGCGCTCGAAGAATGTTCTTTTGACGACGAGTTCGAAAGCTCCAGTTCAGACAACGAAGATTGCATCGGTGGAATCTGCACCCTTAACTGGAGTCCAGGCAAATCTGAATAGCGAAGCGACGTCGCTTGACGGTCGCGTTTCCAAATTCGCCACCGCCGCGAAAGACTTAATCCTTTTCGGAGTCGAAACGGTCTTCGTCTTTATTCAACATGGTGTATATCGTTGGCACAACGATGAGCGTCAACGCAGTTGCAGTGACGAGTCCGCCGAGAACCACGGTTGCAAGTGGTCTTTGAACTTCAGCACCGGTGCCGGACGAAAAAATCTTCGGAAGCAATCCCATGATGGCGACCATAGCCGTCATAGCGACCGGACGCAAGCGCACCTTGGCGCCCTCGATTGCAGCGTGCTTTACTCGCAAGCCGCGTTGCTGCAGCTGCATTATGTAGCTGACCATTATGACGCCGTTTTGAACAGCAACGCCGAAAAGTGCAATAAAGCCAATGATCGCTGGAACTGACAGTGGCTGCCGAGATAGGAACAACGCGACTATGCCGCCAATCATGGCGAACGGGACGTTGAGCATAATCAGTCCCGCGTTTTTCAATGAGTTAAACGAGGCGAACAGCAAAACGAAAATCAACAGCAGCACAACAGGAACTACAATCGCAAGCTTCTGCATGGCTCGTAGTTGGTTTTCAAACTGCCCGCCATAGACGAGATAATAACCCTTCGGTATTTTTACTTTAGCGTCAATTTGACTCTGGCACTCTTGGACGAAACCACCTAAATCTCGACCGCGCACATTGGCGAGAACGGCAGTGCGACGCTGTCCGTCTTCACGGTTGATCATCACAGTACCGCGAGGTTTCGTTATAGACGCGAGACTCATCAATGGTATGCGCGCACCATCTGTGGTTTCAATCGGAATCGACTCGATGTCAGAAACCGTATCGCGAAGTTGATACGGATAACGCACGAGCAGCCCGAATCGCTTGGTCCCCTCTAACACTTCCGTCACAACCTTGCCTGCCAGAGCTGTCTGAATAGTATCTTGAATATCGGCAACGTTCAGACCATAACGGGCAATGACATTGCGATTCAATTTGATGTTTAACTGCGGCAAGCCGAGGACGTGTTCTCGCTGAACATCGGCAGCGCCTCTAACTCCGGACACAATTCCTTCGATTTCTCCGGCAATCCGATCGACCGTTTCCAAGTCTTCGCCAAAGATTTTGATACCGAGATCAGCTTTAATCCCGGCGATCAAGTCATCGATCATGTCGGCGATAGGCTGCGAAAACGAATACATCAAACCCGGGATTTCATCGAGCTCTTTAGCCATCCTGTTGACGAGTTCTTCTTTACTCTGCGATGTTTTCCACTCGCTCTTTGGTTTTAATCCAACAAAAATATCGGCATTGTCTACGCCCTCGAGATCACCACCCATGCCGGATCTACCGATCTTGGTGACAACAGTTTCAACCTCTGGAAATTTGATCAAACTCTGTTCAACAATCGTGTTGATCCGCTGCGACTCTACATGAGAAACGCTCGGTGCCTGCTTGGTGCGAAGAAGAATGCTGCCTTCATCTAGAGTCGGAATGAATTCAGACCCCAGAAATGGAATTAAACAACAAGCTCCGGCAAGTGCAATGCAGCAAATCGCAATGGTGTTTTTGGGATGTTTCAAAGCCAGATAAAGCGCCGGATTACAGATTTTCTTAAAAACCATCACTACTGGACTATGCTTCTCGACAATGTTGCCTTGCATAAACCAGTAGCAGAGAATCGGAATCAGAAGTAGTGCGCATAGAAGTGCTCCGACAAGCGCATAGATAAACGTCAGAGCAAGAGGGATGAACATCTTGCCTTCCACGCCTTCAAGCGTAAACAGTGGAAGATAAACAGCAATGATAATCGCGATGGCAAAAACAATCGGACGGCCTACTTCCTGAGAGGCGTTGAGGACTATGTTCCAGCGATCCTTAATTGGCTTGCCACCCGCTGAAGCCTCCGACAAATGGCGGAAAATGTTTTCCACCATGACCACGCCGGCATCTACCACAACCCCGAAATCAACCGCTCCGAGGGTCATCAAATTAGCAGACAAACCTGTTAATTTCATCAAAACGAAACTGAACAACAGGGACAACGGAATAATTACCGAAACGATCAATGCGCTCGGAATATGGAGCAATACAGCAAAGAGCACGACGATAACTAATCCGCCGCTGAACAGAAGAATCTCTTTGACCGTTTCAATTGTCTTGTCGACCAGCTCTGTTTGATCATAGTAAGGATGCAGCGTTACGCCCTCGGGAAGGTCGGGGCGAATCAGATCAATTTGACGACGAACCTCCTCCACGACGGCCTTCGTGTTAACGCCTTTGCGCGTAAGCACCATGCCGGTAATCACTTCACCCTTGCCATTCATCGATGCCGAACCGCGTCGGAAAGCCGGTCCAATTTCAACGCGCGCTACTTTTCCAACCTTGACCGGAACACCGTTTACTTCTTTTAGTACGATGTTCTCGATATCGGAGATGTTTTCGATCAGACCGAGACCGCGAATGATTACTTCCTCGCCGCCCTGCACAATGAAATTACCACCAGCGTTGACGTTGTTCGTGGCCAGTGAATTGTTCACTTCTTTGAGTGACAGGCCGTAAGATTTCAAGGCTTGAGGCGAAACATAAACTTGGTACTGTTTAACGAAACCACCATAGCTGACGACGTTACCGACGCCGTGCACTGAGCGTAAACGCCTTGCTACAAGCCAGTCTTGAATTGTCCGCAATTCGGTGAAGTCATGGCGATCGCTAACCATGTAGTAATCGTAGACATTACTGAATGTTGAGACGACCGGGCCGAGCACCGGCCGCGGTGCGCCAGCGGGAAGTTCAATTGTCCCCAATCTCTCGTTTACAACATTGCGAGCCCAGTACACATCAATGCTGTCCTCGAATATCACTGTCACGACAGACAATCCGAAACTCGAGTTACTGCGAATTTTAGTGATATTCGGCAGACCGTTCATGCCGGTTTCAATTGGGAACGTAATGAGTTTTTCGACTTCTTCAGTCGCCATACTCTCAGGTTCCGTGATTACTTGAACTTGGACGTTACTGACATCAGGAAACGAATCGACCGAGATATTGAGCATCGACCAGACGCCCAAACAAGCTACGCCAAAGATAGCAGCAGCCGTTAGAAGCCTGTTGACCAGCGCAAATTGAATTAGTTTTTCAATCATCTGAGTGGCGGAAAGTAATCTCGTTCTTCAGCATCAAGCTGCCTTGCGTCGCTACAACGTCGCCCGATTTCAATCCGGTTAAGACTTCGACATATTTGTCGCCTTCAATTCCGGTGCTGATGGGACGCTCAACAAAACCATTATTGGTTTTAGCAAAAACGATTTTTTGCTCTCCATGTTGTTGAATTGCATCTTTCGAGCAGGCGAGAACTTTATTCGGACTGCCTTCCAATTGAATTTCGGCAAACATATTCTTTTTCAGCCGACCGGACGGATTAGTAAGACGCGCTCTGGTGGAGACAGTTCGCGTATCCGCATGAACGCCTAGACTCATGTAATCGATTTTACCTTCGAAAACTTCGTCTGGATAACTGGTGACTTTCACTTTCACGCGGTCGCCGAGTTTGACCTTGGGAACATCGATTTCAGGAAGGTCGACCTGGATTAAAACCGTAGACATATCACTGATAGTGAACAACGCGACCGATGGTTGAGCAACTTGTCCGATTGCCACTTCACGGAAAGTGACGATTCCGCCGATCGGCGCAACCAGGTTGATTGTGCCGCTAATTCGGCCTTGATTGGTGACAAGGTCGAGCGTCGGTTTATCCACTCCGAGAAAACCGAGTCGCTGCTTCAGAGTATTTACGTGATTGCGACTGCGTTCCGCTTCGGCCAAAGCGAGCTGATAATCGCGCTTTAACATGGCGCGGTTTTGATACAAATGCTCTTCGCGCTGCAGATTCGACTGAGCTTCTTCGAATTGAGTGTTGGCCTGAGCCAGCCTGGCCTCGGCTTGTACAAAGTCTTTGGCAGCGACGATCTTTTCAGCGTGCAAGTCTTTGGCACGATTGAATTCTGTTTCATACAATTTCAATTGCACTTTCGCTTCTTTGAAAAGCGCTCTGGCTCTGATAAGTGCAGTTGGGCGACGAACATGTTCGTCAAAAATTTGGCGTTCGCGATCGACTTGAAGTTCAGCGACCTTAAGCTTGGAAACCGACTCCAGAAGGTCTGATTCTATATCGCTAACTTCGGAACTATCGAGATTCGCCAGTACCTGCCCCGCTTTGACTAACTGTCCGGGACTGACGTCTATCTCCGTGATTCGACCGGCAATCCGTGTCGAGATGTTCACTTCTTTGTGAACATCTGGCTCGATCCTTCCGGTCAAATGAAGCGGAACCGCGACAGGCCGATATTCGATTGTTTCAGTCTTTAATTCAATTTTTTTCAAAGCTTCTGACGACAGCGCCACCATGCGTGGTCCCGAAGGAGCCTTCGCATCAGCATCCTCTGACTTTTGCGGTGCTCCGCATCCACCAAGGGCGCACGTCGACAAAGCAAGGAGCAATATTCCCGCTAACTTGGAGACCGATGAGCTTCTCGACCGGCGTGAGTTGCTTTGCACTGATGCAGTTAAATACACTTTTCTCGTGCCAACTGTCTTGAGGATTCCTGGTTTCTTAAGCGGCGCTTATAAAGACCACCGCCGTTTCCAAAATACAGAATACACGATTCATCAAAGAGAGCACAAACTATCTCATATATATTACGCCGTCCGACTGCGCGGAGTCTTCGGCAAAAATCACCTCGCTCAGCCAATGGAGAAAGGCTGCTATGGTCCTGAACGGGTGACTGTTCCCAGAAGCGATCGTTTGTCGTGAAATACTGGCAACGTCTCTATTTCTTGCACCAATCTGTGGCAGGCGCTGCGAGACATTTCTCTTTACTTGGGCTAGGGCTTGCGCATACTTCCTTTTTCAGGACAGCTTGATTAGTTGTAACCGAGTGCCGGATCTCGCCTTTCAATGACCGTCTCCTTCTTGACGCTTCGCTGTGTTTGCTGGATGACAGTTGGTTGTTCCACGCGCTCTTCAACTGTTTTGGTAGCTACATAGTTTTTGCGAACGGGTTTGCGTGCCACCGTATGTGATTTCGCTCTACGGTGATGACGAACGACTCGTTTTTTCCTAGGAGGCGCAACAGTAGTCGATTTATACGATACGGCTTGCTTTTCAGTGCGCACCACTGTCGGTTCTTTGCTCACACTTGTGGTAGTGGTGGTTTCCACTTCGGGAACTACGACCCTCTCGTGGCGCTCCATGATCAGTGGTTCTTGAACGGTTACGGACGTGTTTCCATCTGCATCCTTGATAGCTCGACTGCGAACAACAGTGGGTTGCATCCAGCTATCGACTACAGTCGCTGGACCTTGCTCGACTTGTTTTTCAACAGTAACAGAATCCGCGTTCGCAGGCTGACAAAAGAAAGCCGCTCCAGTAGCCACCAGAGCGAGTGTATAACTCAAAACAATCTTATTCATTTCCAACATCCTCTAAAATTTTTCTCGCCGGCTTGAAACAGACCTCGGCATTCTCTTCATTTCGTGTAGCACAACACCACGCAAAAAGGCGTAACATCCAATATGTCACGGGAATAGAACGCCGCTTCTGATGCTATTCTTGAAGCTTCGTTCCGCTTGCAAGTGAAACAAATGCGAATAGACAAATGGTTGAAAACTTCTAGATTGATCAAACGCCGTACCGTAGCGCAGATGGCATGCGAGCAGGGTCGGGTATACATCAACGAGCGCGTCGCCAAGTCTAGCGCCGTCGTCAAGCCAGGCGATACTATACATATGGAACTGGGCTCGCGTGCGCTCACCGTCAAGGTAGCTGAAGTTCCGGAGAAAAATGTCCGCGCCGCTGACGCCTCTAATCTGTATGAGGTCGTGGAAGAACTTCGCCGCGCTCCGGAAGTGCTGGAATGGCTACCGGAAGATGAGGGCTGGTAACAGCCAGAAGCCCCACCCACCCGATTGGTTGGACTTCACTAGTATATCCCCCCCGAGAAGGATTCGCCTCGGGATAGATATGCTACATAATAAGACGTACTAAGGTCAGTGGCGCAGGCGGGCAGAGTGCTTATGGACAAAACAATCAAGCTATTGCTGATTGAGGATAATCCCCTAGACGCAAAGCTGTTCCAGCGATTGCTGGACCGAAGTTCTCGCACATCCTACAAATTGGAGTTCGCTGGCACGCTCAGCGACGCTTTTCAATTTCTCGAATCCAATGGCGACATCGATGCCATCGTTATTGATTTAAACCTGCCTGACTCCCAGGGGCTCGATACATTCAGAGCTGTGCGTCTCAAACACCCGAATCTGCCTCTCATCGTTCTAACGGCTGATGACGACGACAGGCTCGCACTTAAAGCCGTGCAAGCCGGTGCTCAGGATTACATCGTCAAAGGCGACTTAAGCCCGATGTTCCTGGGACGCGCGATTCGTTATGCCATCGAACGGCAGTCGTCAGAATCGAGAATCCATCAGCTTAACCATGATTTGGAAAAACGAGTTTTGGATCTGGCCGCCGCAAACAAAAATCTCGACAGACTTTCTCACGGTCTTTCACTAGCTCGTGATGAGGCTGTTCAAGCGGCTGCATACAAATCCGAATTCGTCGCCAAGATGAGTCACGAAATCCGCACCCCGATAGCAGCAGTTCTGGGAACCATAGATCTGCTCAAAACCACCGAGCTCAATGAGGAACAAAAGGACCTCGTTGAAATAATTCACGCATCTGCCGAGAGCCTGCTCAACTCAGTGAGTGACGTACTCGACTATTCTAAACTCGAGTCCGGGCAAGTCGAACTTGAGGTGAAAGATTTTTCTCCGGTTCGCCTACTGGAAGGTACTGCCGATCTGGTATCACAATCAGCATCGAAAAGGGGCTTGTCGATAATGTCATTTGTCGACCCATATATCCCTGAGATGCTCCAGGGGGACCCGGTTCGCATAAGACAAATATTGCTCAACCTTCTCGGTAATGCGATCAAGTATACGAAGCGCGGAGAAGTTTGCGTTCAAGCGACAAAAGAATCGTATGACGATCTCTCAATGCTGGTAAGGTTCTCGGTAATCGACACCGGACCTGGATTATCAGAAAACGACATTGCTAATTTATTTCAACCGTTTTCGGAAGCGAATGCCCAAACCAACGAGAGCGGCGACGGAGCCGGTCTTGGTTTAACGATTTCGAAACGATTAGTTGAGCTCATGGGCGGTCAAATGGGGGTCGAGAGCGACGAAGGGCGCGGATCCACGTTCTGGTTCTCAATCCGATTGCGACGTTCGACCAACAAAAAATTTCTTGAAGCACTGCCACTGCCATCAATGGCATCCGACCTGATCGGACTGAGAGTGCTGGTCGCCGACGACACAAAAAGTACGCGCCAGATAATTCAGAGCTACCTCAAGGCTGCTCGATTCCATACCAGCGCGGCTGCAAACTCAGAAGAGGCGCTTGAAATGCTGCGTCACGCCAGGCAGAAGGACACGCCATATGACGTTGCGATCATCGGCTTAGCGAAAAAAGACGGAAGCGTAAAATTAGCAAAAGAGATTCAAGATGACCCGACAATCTCGCGAACTCGTCTTGTTTATCTCACACAACAAAATCAAAATGTTGAACAGGATGATTTATGGAAAACCGGCTTCTCATCTTGTTTAACAAAACCTGTTCGGCAGGCGGCGCTCATAGCCAGCATCTTCGACGTCATGTACGGAATGCTCGATAACGAAATCGACAGGCACGAAGACGAGGAAGAAACAACCGAATCCAAAGAAGTCGAAGCGCCAGATTTGCCGGTCAAGGTGCGCAGAGATCAATCTAAAAAGATGAAGGTGCTGGTCGCTGAAGACAACAAGTTTCTTCTGCAAGTCATGAAACGCACACTTAAACACCTGGGCTATACGGTCGATCTGGCCACCAACGGCTCCGAAGCGGTGAAGAAACACGCATCCGGCGAATATGGATTGATACTGATGGACTGTCAGATGCCGATTATGAATGGCTACGAGGCGACCAGTGCCATCCGCAAAGCAGAGGACGGCAAAGGGCGCACCCCAATAGTGGCAATGACTGCCAGCATCCAAAAGAGCGTTCGCGAGAAGTGTTTCGAATGCGGTATGGATGACTTTCTCAGTAAGCCAGTGACAATCGAACAATTACAGAAAGTTCTCAGCGTGCTCTCACACGACAGCAATAACACAGAGGTTATAGCAACTGACGAAACGCAGCCCGGCGAGACCAATTCCTGATCCTGTCGGCACGCCAGAGTTCGAACTTAGTGCTCGACGAAACCTGCGCCAACGGCTTTCGGTCTAAGGTCCAGACCTAGTCGTCGATGTATTCTCTCAGCCGACGGCTGCGGTTTGGATGTCTCAATTTTCTCAACGCCTTCGCTTCAATCTGACGAATACGTTCGCGAGTTACGCCGAACAATTGCCCGACTTCTTCCAGCGTCCTCGTTCTACCATCATCCAGACCGAATCTCAGTCTCAATACATCACGTTCTCTCGGCGACAGCCCTGCCATCACTTCAATGATGTCTTCGCGAAGAAGCTCTTGCGTAACGGAACTCGCCGGTGTCTCGGCTTCCTTATCTTCAATGAAGTCGCCCAGCTTGCTGTCTTCTTCTTTGCCGATTGGAGTTTCAAGCGAAATTGGCTCTTGAGCCACTTTTACGATCTCACGCAGTTTGCTTACCGTGATTTCCATCGATTCGGCGATTTCTTCTTCAGTCGGCTTTCTGCCTTTATCTTGAGCAAGTTTTCTCGTAATCTTTTTGAGCTTGTTGATGGTTTCAACCATATGCACTGGAATACGAATAGTTCTCGCCTGGTCGGCAATCGCCCGGGTTATCGCCTGACGAATCCACCATGTCGCGTATGTGCTGAACTTGTAGCCCCGTTCATAGTCGAATTTTTCAGCCGCTCTAATCAAACCGAGGTTGCCTTCCTGAATCAAGTCAAGGAAGAGCATGCCGCGTCCAACGTACTTCTTGGCGATCGACACAACAAGTCGAAGGTTGGCTTGCACGAGCTTTCTCTTAGCGATGGCGCCGTCAGAGCCGCCCACTTCAATTGAACGAGCCAATTCAATTTCCTGATTGGCGGTCAACAGCGGGATGCGACCAATCTCTCGCAGATACATTCTGACCGGGTCGTCTGAGGATAATCCCTTGGAGACTTCCTCAACGAACTCTTCAGGATCGCTGCTGTCCATCTCATCAGTTTCAATGCTGATTGCTTTCTCGTCGGGCGCGTCCAACTCGTCGTCGCCCGAATCTAGAAGTTCATCAAGTCCGGAGCGCTGGCGTTCTTTGCCCTGCTCTTCCAGCTTATCCAGCCGTTTGATGAAATTCTCTTCTTTATCCGTCTTGCTCTTGGCCTTAGTCACCGCGGGCTGGTCCTCGGCGTCTTGTCCTTCTTCGTTAGGTCGGCTTTTGCTTTTATTCGTCATCGAGCTCACAAATGGTAGGCGGTTTCAACAGCTTCAATTTTGCACTTCAGATCGTCCAGATCTTCAAGCGTCCTCGCAGAGAGTAATTCTACCTTGTTCAGCAGATTTAGCTCATTGATTCGCGTCATCATCTCTGTGATCTGTGCGTCATCGTTAGACATACCCAACAATTGACGCATTTTACTAATTACAGTTTTCAAGCGCTCCTGCAGGATCTTGCTTTTGTAGTTGCTTATAACTACCTGAACCGGAAGATCCTGTTTTCTAATCTCTTCTACTTTTAATATTATTTCGGTCAACGGCTGTCTTAATTCGACTTCGGCAGCCAAACGGTCCATTAGCTTGTATTGCAAATCCTCCATTGTGTTGAACTGCGTTCCTATGCCCTCAATGGCGCTTTTGATTTCTTGATGTTCAGGTGTGATCAGGTCCCAGTCTCCCAGAGCGCGGGATACGATTTCCAGATCATCGCGGGAAACCAGATAATGCGCCAGGAGCTGGCGTTCTGCGCTGATTAGACCAGCTCCGCCAATGTCTCGGGCATTGCGGGGCATTGGAGCTTCGGAGAATGGATCGGGCGCCGGTTTGACTTTCCACTTCCCATCTTTGTCTTTAAACTTCTTCGGTCCGTCGGATCCGCCACCGCCCTGATAGCCACCACCACCGCCACCCTGACGATTTTGATAGCCTCCGCCTCCGCTACTTTGAAACGGTGACATCCTCGAGTCGGTGTCCAGGCGGTTGTCTTTACGATACTGCCTGATGTCAGCGAGCAATTCCTCTTCACGTACATTCAGTAAAGAAGCGGCTTGCCGAACATACTCGACCCGCGCGACAGAATTTTTAATCCTTGAAATAATCGGCACAACCCGGCGAGAAGCCTCGATGCGCCCTGTGTGCAGCGTCATATCGAGATCGCGGATAGCGTTCTCCACTTCGTAGTCAATAATCAGTGGCGCCTCTTCCAGGGCCTTTCTGAAGCCTTCTGGCCCACCCGGACCCTCCGTGGCTCTCAAGCACTCGTCAGGGTCCTTACCGCCTGGAATACGGATGATTTTCAGTTCAATGCCGATACCTTCGGCAATTTGGGACAGTGTTTCAATTCCGCGCTCGACAGCCTTCTGACCAGCCGGATCCGAGTCGAAAGACAAAAACACCCGTTTCGAATCGGTATAGCGAACCAAAAGGCGCGCTTGCGATTCGGTCATGGCCGTTCCCAATGTCGCGACTGTGTTCGTAAAACCAAACTGGTGCGGCGTTATGGCGTCGAAGTAACCTTCCACAACGATAACCGAATCGTTTTTCCTGATCGAATCTTTGGCCAGATGCAATCCGAAAAGATGGTCGCCCTTTCGGTAGATTGGGGTCTCCGGGGAGTTCAAATACTTGACCTGGTCGTCTCCGAGCGTTCTGCCGCCGAAAGCGATTACTCTGCCGTCACCATCACAAATCGGCACCATGAGCCGGTGTCTAAAGAGGTCGTAATGCGATCCGCCGCCTTGTTTTTCCCGAACCAGACCGGCTTCTTCCAAAAAATGCGCGGAGACCTTCATCTTCTGAGTCAGATAGGTAATCAGCCCGTCCCAACCGTTCGGTGCATAACCCATGCGAAACTTTTCAATAATCGGCTTATCCATGCCGCGCCTTTCCAGATATTCGCGGGCGAAAGCGCCCTCGTCCGGGTGGCTCAAAAGGCTCTGATAGTAGTTACAGGCTTCTTCGTACAGCGCTCGAATCATCGAACGCCTATCCTGTTCCTGGCGCTGCTCGACGGACTCGACTAACTGAACGCCATAGCGATTAGCCAAGTCGCGCACAGTATCCGGAAAGTCCAAACCACGAATCTTCTGCACATAGGCGAAAACGTCACCACCCTCGCCACAGCCATAGCACTTAAAAATGCCTTTCTCCGGACTAACGTGAAATGACGGGGTCTTCTCTTTGTGAAACGGACAGAGCCCCCTGAAATCCTTGCCGGCGCGCTTGAGAACTACAGTCTCAGAGACCACATCAACAATGTTGGCTCGCGACCGAACCTCAGAAAGTACTTCCCTGGTCACACCTGACACGGCGGTACCTCGATAAGCAATGTATATACGAGCGCCGCACTAGGAGCGGGCAAGAGGATTTTATAGCACGGATGGAATCCTTGCTCTTTAGGCCTAATTCCATTAGTAGTGCTAAATTCTTTCACACATCAAGGATATCTTCTGGGATACTAATGTCGCAGCACGGAGCCGGTTTCCAGCAGGGTACCAGTTCACGTCTCAACGTCCTCCAGGCAACCATTGTTAGCAGACGCAATCAACACAGGTTACTTCCTCATGAAAACGCTGATTAAAAACGGACGAATCATCACAGCCGTCGACGACTATCACGGCGACATTCTTATTGAAGGCGAAACCATAAGCGTAATCGGCAAAGAACTAACAATGGAAGTCGACAAGATAATCGATGCCAAAGGCAAGTTCGTCATCCCAGGCGGCATCGACTCTCACACGCACATGGATATGCCTTTCGGCGGCACAACTTCTGCTGATGATTTTGAAACAGGAACGCTGGCTGCGGCCCACGGGGGCACGACTACGATTATCGATTTTGCCATTCAACAGAAAGGGCAATCCATCGTAGAAGCGCTAGACGTCTGGCATAAGAAGGCTGCAGGAAAAACCGCAGTCGACTACGGTTTTCACATGATCGTGACCGACCTGCCTCACGAGCGCAAAAGCGAGATGAAGCAACTGATCAACCATGAGGGTGTGACCAGTTTCAAAATGTTCATGGCTTATCCAGGCGTCTTGCTGGTGGATGATGCGACGATCTACCGTGCAATGTCGCTCGCTTCGGACCAGGGCGCGATGATTTGTATGCATGCTGAAAACGGCGTAGTTATCAATGAAATTATCGACGAAGCCTTGAGAGCAGGTCATACTTCGCCCAAGTATCACGCGCTCACCAGACCAACCAAAGCAGAAAGCGAAGGCGTCAACCGCGCAATTGCTCTGGCTGAGATGGCTCACGCGCCGGTCTACATCGTGCACTTGAGTTGCTACGACGCTCTGAAAAAAGTTCAAGAAGCCCGAGATCTGGGTGTTCCAGTGTTTGCGGAAACTTGCCCGCAATACCTCTTCCTCGACTATACCGCTTACGAGAAAGAAGGATTCGAAGGCGCCAAGTACGTCATGACGCCGGCGCTTCGTGAGAAATGGAATCAGAACGAACTCTGGACCGGTTTGAGAATGAACGACCTGCAAGTCGTATCGACGGACCACTGCCCTTTCTGCTTCAAAGATCAGAAACAACTTGGAAAGGATGACTTCAGTAAAATACCAAATGGTGGTCCTGGAGTTGAACATCGTATGAGTCTAATTTGGAACGGCGGCGTGGTCGGCAAGCGCATCTCGATGAATCGTTTCGTCGAAATTACGGCAACCAACCCTGCCAAGATTTTTGGTTTATTTCCAAAGAAGGGCACCATCGCTGTTGGTTCAGATGCCGATATCGTGATCTTCGACCCTGACAAGAAACAAACGATCAGCGCGTCCACCCATCACATGAGAGTGGATTACAGTTGTTATGAAGGTTTCGAAGTGCAGGGCGTGCCTGAAGTTGTAATTTCTCGTGGCAAAGTAGTTATTGATAACGGGAAATACACAGGAAAGGCTGGTGATGGCAACTTTGTTAAAAGGTCGACAATCAACCACAACTACGGTCAGGCAACGGAAGTACGGCGAGAGATGGCTCTCTCCGGAAGTTAATTAACCGAAAACTTCCAATACATCACAGTGCAATTTGACAAGTTATACAGGACAATCTAATTACAACCAACCGGAATCTCTGGAGAATGGCAAATGGGATACACAACGGAATTCACTAGACCTGTCACCGAGGAACGCAACGACCAGACAATGGATCTGGATTTGCTCGACTCAATCGAGCTTGTAGAGCGCATCCAATCGGAAGACTTTATTGTCGCCCAAAAGGTCAAAGAGGTTGCGCCAGAAATCGCCAAAGCAGTCGACATCATCGTCGATAAGCTTCGGGCAGGTGGAAGACTGGTTTACTTCGGAGCCGGAACAAGCGGAAGACTGGGCGTACTCGACGCAGCAGAATGCCCACCGACCTTTGGTGTAACGCCTGAGCAGGTGATCGCTTACATCGCTGGTGGAAAAGAAGCGATGTTCCATTCCTTCGAAGGCGCTGAAGATTCGCACGAGATGGGCGTCAAAGATGCTGAAGCCGGAAAGATTTCTGCTGCTGATGCTGTAATTGGTATCACTGCATCGGGTCGCACTCCGTATGTCATCGGAGCACTTGAAAAAGCTAAAGAGCTAGGCGCATCAACGATTTGCATCATCAACACCCCGCATCAGATTCTGGAAGCAACCAGCGATGTGACAATTTGCGTGTTGGTCGGACCAGAAGCATTGTCGGGCTCAACCCGCATGAAAGCTGGCACAGCTCAGAAGATGGTTCTCAATCTGCTGTCGACTTGCTCGATGGTTCGCCTCGGTAAAGTGTATGAAAACCTGATGGTTGACCTGCAACCTACCAACGAGAAGTTACGCGAAAGAGCAGTTTCAATCATCTCATTGCTCGGCGGCGTTCCGCGTCATCTTGCTGAAGGCGCGCTGGTGGCGTCACACGAGAAGGCAAAAACAGCAATCTTGATGGTCAAGCGTAAAGTCGGCCGCGTCCAAGCAGAGGAATTACTTGACCGCTGCAACGGCTCGCTGCGCAATGCACTGGTTACTGAAGTCGAATCGAAATCGAACTAGGTTAGCCACTAATTAGAACGGCGACAAAACGCGATTGAGCAGCTCAGATAAATCGAGCAGCCAGTTGGTCGCGGTCGCGTTTCGAACCAAATTCGTTTAAACTAGGGACCAACTGTGTTTTTAGCTAAGACCGCTAGAGGAAAAATCGATTGCGATGAGCGACGAAATTAAAGTCGGAGCCACAGTCAATTCGAGATACGAGCTTCAGTCGATTATCGGCAAAGGGCGCAACACCACGGTCTTCAAAGGCTATCAACACTTCGCGAAGAAAACCATCGCGTTGAAGATTATCGATGCTTCGAAAAGTTCTCCCGATGAATTGAAACGGTTTCAAAAAGAAACCAAATTGCTCACAGCGCTGCACGATCATAAAAACATCGTCAATGTCATAGACTTCGGCGCGGCTGGAATCGGGCAGTGTTTCCTGGTTATGGACCTTGTCGAAGGTCCGACCTTAAGACAATTACTCGATGAAAAGACTAAACTCGACGTGCCCGCGACTGAAAATATTTTCGGTCAAATCATCGAAGCGCTTGCATTCGTACACGAGAAAAAGATCGTGCATGCCGGACTAAATCCTAACGAAATTATCTTGACTCCGAGCGCCAAAGGCGGTTACACAGCCACTCTCGTGGATTTCGGATCTGCGGTTTCAATGGACGAACAAAACACGCCGACGTCGAAACCGAATGAAGAAAACTACGCCAGCCCAGAACGAGTTCGAGGAGAAACTCTGGATGCCCGAGCCGATGTTTATTCGGTCGGCCGCATGCTGTATGAAACTCTGGTTGGCAAATTACCTGAATCAGAACCACCAACGTTCCCGGCAGAGCTGGCTGTTCCCGAGCGTTTACAACAAGCGATAATAAAAGCAACCAACGAAGAGCGCGACAAACGTTTCCCTTCGATGAAAGAATTTGGAAAAGAGCTTCAACACACCAGTTCGAGCAAAACTGGCGACAATGCCGAGAAGAAAGATCTCTGGGGCTGGACCAAAGGCATCTTCAAGTAGTCACCACATTCAGTGTCACACAATAACACCTGATGCGTTACCGATTTACGCCTTCAATCCAGAGATACTTGTCTAAATCCATATGTCCTTCTTCATCGAAGACTACGCCTTCCAGCTCGAGCAAATGTTGCTGAAATCCAGGCGGTATGTCCCCAATTTTATGCGTACTCGTGCCGCCCTTCGAGTTCACTACTCTTTGCCACGGCACA
>CAZRMH010000005.1:33467-49528 GCA_964600935.1 uncultured Candidatus Obscuribacterales bacterium | reverse complement strand
GCGAGAAGTTGATGGGAACTTTGAATCCGAACAGTTGCGCGGAGCCGCGGGCGATATCGGTGTAACCCGAAAAATCGAAGTAGATCTGGAAAGCAAACGCATAAACAGCCAGCCACAGGTCCGGTCCGCTTAATAAATCGGGATGAGCGAATGCGCTGGCCACGACGGTAGACAGATTATCGGCAAAGATCACTTTTTTGAATAAACCGAAAATGATCAGTTTAAATCCTTCATCCAGATCTTTCAGTTTGAAGTGTTGTTCTTCATTCAATTGAGGAACGAAATCCTGGTATCGCTTGATGGGACCGGCGATCTGAGTGGGGAAAAAACTCGGGAAGAGCGCGAATTGCCAGAATGATTTGATCGGTTTGTCGCCGCGGTAAATATCACTTATGTAGTGAATGAATTCGAATACAAAAAATGAGATGCCCAGTGGCAGAATTATTTGCCAAGTAATCGGTGACAAATGCGCCCCTGTCGGTGTCAGAGCCTGATTAAGAACGTCGTGCGTAAAGTAGGCGTATTTGAAGACTCCCAACACGAGCAGGTTTGCGACCACTGTTCCGATTAGAATGAGCTTGCGATGCGCCGTTGCTCGGTGAAGCCACATTCCGAGCCCGTAATTGAGTACGGTTAGACCGAAGATCAGCAGCCCATATACCGGCTTCCAGCTCATGTAGAAGACATAACTGGCGACAAGAAGCAGTATCGTGCGCCATTTTGCGGGCACAAGCCAGTACAGTCCGAAAACCACTGGAAGAAATAGAAGGTAGGAGACCGAGTTAAATAGCAAAACGGTTCTCGTTCAGGAAACCCATCCGTGTATGGTATTCCAAGTAGACAAGAGTTCGGCGGCTCTGAAGTACTTTTTATCTCTACGGGCAGTCGCCAGTCAGCGGCTCACGTGTTAATGTGTGGGCGTTACGCGTCATCAGCATCGATATTGAAGCTTCATAAGGTGTTGCATAGCGCTGGCTCGGAATAGTCTCATCTTGAGGGCTCGGATCGTCTCCAGGCTATCCAAGAGATATCTCCGGGTTCTTATTACTTGAATTCGGCGGTAATTCTGATGGTGTTTCGCAAGCAAGTGATCGCGCTTCTGATACCGCTAGTGACACTATCAATAGTTGCCATCAGCGCTTGTGGTAAGAAGCAGGCCACAACCGACTGTGAGCAGTTTCAGGCGATTCGCGGTGATCGAAGTCTCACTGTCGGTTATATCGCGCCAAGCAAAGGAATACTGGGACTAGGGGATGACAGCACGTTGGTTGTCTATCTCCATGGTTTAAGTGCGAACTGGCAGCAGCCGTTCCAGTTTCCGTGGAAACATACCTACGCTGACACCGTTTCGCACTTTAGACCGGGCATCACATTCATGTCGATGCAGTACGGCGATAGTGGCAAGTGGATCGGTGAAGGCGGATTCGAAGACATCACCTGTGGTATCAAGAAGATCTTGGAAAAGTATCCGAGCGACAAGATTGTGCTCACGGGATGCTCAATGGGCGCCTGCTCGGCGTTATCTTATCCGGCCGCCGCTCCGGAAGAGATACGCAGAAAAATCGTTGGAGTTGTGGCAATGTATCCGGCCGGCGACTTTGTCGAGTTGCATGAAAAGACCGCGACACCGGTTGTTAAAGCTGCATTGGAGCAGTGTTTTGGGGGCAAGCCGGATGATCCGGATGTGAAGAAACGGTATCTGCAAATGAGCCCGGTTTCGTCAATCGACAAGTTTCCAAAGTCAGCCAGAGTCGCTGTGATATCTGCTTCGCAAGACGTGACCATTCCTCCGAGTCTTCAGGAAAGTCTCGTAGAAGCCCTAAAGAAGGGTGATATAGCGACACGCTTCGAATCAGTTAAATCGTCTCATGAATTGCCACCACCGCATAAAAGTTTTTACGACGCACTCAAATACGCATTGGATGGACAATAACAAATGGACAATAACCTTTTGACCCACCGCTCACAACTCACGGAAACAGTCTATTTCGAGTTCCTACCCGGTAAATTTCGCGGACAGACGTTCACTGACGAGTCGGTTTTTCTCGAAGACGAAACATTTGGACTGATCGAACCGATAGTTGAAAAACGGGTGACTGATTTCGACCGTACGGCCTTCACCGGCATCGCGAAAGAGGTCTGGGAGCTAATAATTGCGGACTTGGAATCGTTCAAGCAAAAGCTCTTGAAGTCTTCGAATGTAAGCGAGATCAAATCCGATGTGCGTTTGATAAACAAAACCACCGAAGAAACGCTTGATAAGGACTTCGCGAAGAATAAGGCGGAATTGGCCAAGATGATCGATAATCTCACAGCCTGGCTGCGTACTAACTTGCAGTCAAACGATATGGTTTCTATTCTTGGCGTCTAGCAGGTTCTGTCCCTACCCGTGCCACTGTGCAAACTGCGCATTTCGATCTGTTCTACCTGAGTGATTGGACACATGGAAGATTTAATTGATACGAGACTGGCTGTCTATGGCACTCTTGCGCCCGGCAGATCGAATCACGATAAACTTGAAGCACTCACTGGTATCTGGCTGTCTGGATATGTTGTTGGGCGTTTACTGCAAAAGGGATGGGCGGTAGACCAAGGTTATCCAGCACTGGTTCTTGATCCGGGTGGTTCAACGATTGATGTCCAAATTTTCGTGTCGGCGGAATTGCCCGAGCATTGGAATCGACTCGACGAATTCGAAGGTTCGCATTATCGACGTGTTGAAACTATCGTTCAAACTGAGAATGGACCGGTTTCCGCCTGGATCTATGAAACCACTGAAGCCGAATAGGACGGCGGTAAGACCAGCCGCCATTTTAAATTCCCCCTTTGGCAGGGTTACCGCCGTCCATCACGTTTCTACGAAGATGCCATTAGCCCATTGCGGATTTGACCAGGATACTTACCGTCAGTCTAATCCGATTTCTCTGCAGTGCCATCGGACAACAATTTTGGTATTCGTTCGGTAATGAACGACAACATGTCTTGGTAATGCTTTCGTCGATGATAGTAGTAGATGACAGGTCCCAATGGAAATATCAGTAGCGCGACAATCAAGTGAAAAACTTCGTGAGTCGTGAAGACATTGATATTCAACCAGCTAAGCGCAGCACAAACAATTGACACGAACACCATCTCTACCAGCGTCAGCGTGCCGGACATCCGAAGTTCAAGCTGGCTGCCGTCCTTTCCAATTGGCCAAACTCGACACGTCAGCCGCGTTGGATTCCAGACAGATAGAACAGCACTAAAAATGCCATGAGCTTTAACTCCGGTGTCCGCTAATTTCACTGTAAAACTGTTAGTAGAGCTGCTGAGTAACGTGGCACACGCTGAACAATTTGTCTGCTGTTCTCCTGCAATTTTTCCGCACTTGTCGCAACTCAAAGGCTGGGCTTTTACTATAAAACCGTCATGATGACTTGTCAGAACGCGTTGACAAAGCTCTGACGGTGTAGTGTTTGAAAACGTCGGACTAATTTTGCCCAGGCGCGAAGGGAGCATCCGAAACTACTTTTGCTGAACGCGGTCGGACTGCGCAAGCGAGCGCTTCGACATCGCACCGGCAACATGCGTTAGAAACTTCTGACCGCCCTTGCCGTTCAAGTGAACGCTATCAAAAAAGTCGTCGTGCTCAAATTGACCCGGTAAATTTAGATCGACAAAAATTCCGCCGTTTGAACGCACCGTAGACGATACCTTGTCGAGATACAGCTTGTAAGTGTCTTTGGGCACCATGGCGAGGTTCTCAGCCGTCAATGGTGAGTTGCCTACGACCAAGTCGATACCCTCAGCTTTGCAGAGCTCACAAAGCTTCTCGAAGAAACCAAATTGCTCGTTCCAGATTTTCATGCTGAATTGGCTGTATCGGACGCGATACTCGTGAATGTTATCCAGAAATGGTGCTTTCGGGTCGTAAGGCGATTGACCGACTTCATTCGGTGCAAAATCTTCCGGAAGGTCCATCATTGCTAGCTTGCGAATCTCGGTCGAATTGTTGACGTTATCGAAATTCGAATCGTTTGGACGAACTAAACTTTGCACCACATGATGCTGCCAGCTGGTCAGCTCCTGTTTATGCCCGTAAACAGATGATGCTCGTCCGAGTAAATGATCGAAGATGGAAAATACATCTTTCTTTCTGCAAATAATTTCGTATTCGCCAGTGCCACCGAGTTTGCTAGTCGTTTTGAAAACATCGCTGGATGCGGGCGATTTGAAGGTCGCGTCGAAGAAATTGCGGGGAACCATCGTGCAATAGAACGCTTTAGGCTTTACTCCGTTTGAAACAAGAGTTCGCGCCATGAAGTATTGGTCGGACGGCATCTGTCCCGGAATAGCCAGACAGAATGTCGATTTGTAGGGCGCATCAGCCTTCTGTAGTTCCGACTCTAAAAACGTACTTCGATGATCGGTCAACTGACTGACATCTTCTTTTCGATAAGTGGCCTCAGCGCCATACAGCGCGCAAGTCATGTCCGACGCTCCCAGGAGAACGAGATCCGGCGTCTTCGGCTGTTTGGAATAATCGCTAAGTGCATACCAACTGCGGCTTCGAAACGGAACATCGTAGGCGAACTGCATCGGTTTTTGATTCAGTGCAAAAGCAATGCCTACGCCGATATCAAGGACGACGAAACACAACAACGCGATCGCTATGTCGCTTCGGAAAGCGGCTTTGAATGTTGTAGCGATACTTTGAGAATTCACTGTTGAAGCGGCTCTTTAAAATTGGTAGTAGATGAATCGGGGTGAAGAATCCGGTGCGAAGGCAACAATCATGAAGATCAGTGCCGTCGCGTAAGCAATGCGATAGATGCGTGGAACCTCTGTCTTGGCGAGCTTCTTGATGGTTTCACTCAATATGACCTGGCTGAACCAGAAGACTGGGAGGAGCAACAGAATGCTAGAAAATACGAGCGGATAATTGATCGATGTAACAGTTGAAAGACTGTGCTGGGCGTTGAAGACGCCTTGCAGGAAGAACATTTTTTGCACCATCTGCAATCCGACCAGAATATTATCGGAACGGAAAATCACGATGCCAACACAGAATGAAGCAAAGGTGAGCGCGACTGAGAACATATGCCCTGGACGGGTATCGAGGATGGTGAACCAGGTCGGATGCTGCTCGCGGAAGTGTGTGAACTCACGATGCAGTACGAGCAAGACGCCATGATAGAAGCCCCAAATTACCAGGTGCCAACCCGCACCGTGCCAAAGTCCGCACAGGGTCATGGTCGCGATTAAATTGAATGCGGCCAAGCCGCGTCCCTTTTTCGAACCACCCATTGGGAAATACAAATAATCACGCAACCAACTACCGAGCGTGATGTGCCAACGCCGCCAGAAATCAGTGATACTGCCGGATAGATAAGGAAACTTGAAGTTGATTGGAACTTTGTAGCCGAACAACTGCGCAGAACCACGGGCGATATCAGCGTATCCACTGAAATCGAAGTAGACCTGGAACGAGAACGCTGCAGCCATGATCCAGACATCGATCGAAGTGAATTGAGTCTGGTTCGAAAACCCGCCAGTGACAAACAGTGCGAGATTGTCTGCCAGAAGCACTTTCTTGAACAGTCCGTTCAGAATCAAGAAGCAGCCCTGGTCGAAATTCTCGCGGGTGAACTTGCTTTCCACCTTCAGTTGCGGCAAAAAATCTTGCACTCGTTTGATTGGTCCGGCAATTTGCGTAGGGAAAAATGCAGGGAACAGCGCGAAAGACAGAGGATCTTTGACGGGTTCGGATTTCCCCTTATAGACGTCGACCAGGTAATGGATGAATTCGAAAACGAAAAATGAGATAGCGAGCGGCAAAACGATTTTTATGTCGAGCTTGCTCAAGTGTACGAAAGGACTAGCCGCAAAGATTATCGTTTCTTCCAACAAATAGAAGTATTTGTAGAATGCGAGTGTCAGGAGGTTTCCGACCACGCCGCCTATCATCCAGGCTTTCTTGTGTTCGGTCGATGCCCCGATCCGCAGTCCCACCCAGTAGTTCGCGGCGGTGAGCCCCAATATCAAAAAGAGGTAAATCGGGCGCCAGGACGCGTAGAAGATGTAGCTGGCGACGAGCAGTATCGGAACGCGCCATTTAAATGGACACAGCCAAAACAAGACCAGCACTGCTGGCAAGAAGAGTAAATACTGTAGGGAGTTGAAGACCAAAAAATACCGCGCCTATTAGCTTCTCAGGCAACTTGACTATCATAGGCGGGTCAAGCGTCAAAGGTCTTTAAGCGCTTTTCAGATGTCATATATCTGTATCGAAGCTTCACGTGGGCCGGTATGGTAATGTGTTTGTCTAACATTATGTTCTACTCAAAAACCTCCATTTGGAAGAACGATTGAGATGCTGCATAGTCCGTACATGGTGCTCGACCTCCCGGAAGGCGCCGCCGAATCCGACATTGAAAAGGCGTACGATTCTCTGTCCAAGAGACTAGCGCCTGATTCCTTTAGGACAGATGCAGCCCAAGAGCAAGCCGGGAAATGTTTAAAAGCTATTACTGAAGCCTACACAAGACTGAAAAATCCCGACGAAACTCAGAAGCGCGTCGAGCAGGTTTCGACCAATTCTGATGAAATGACTCATCCTCGCCTCGGTCAGATGTGCGTTGCCACTGGAATTATTTCAATGGAACAACTCGAAGAAGCCGTTCAAGAGCAGTTGAAGACTGGATTGCCGCTTGGTGAAGTTTTAGAGAATAAACATTTTCTATCAAGAGCAGAACTGGAAGGACTACTGCTCGGGCAGGGTTTAATTGATGTCGATGGCGAGCGCAAAGATCCGGTTGCTCAACGATTGATTGCTTTGAATTTGGCTACCTTAGATATGGTGCTTATCGCGCAGATGGAAATGAAGTGGCAGGAATTGAAGCTTACTGATGTTTTTATCAAGCACGGTTGGCTTTCTGCAGAAGTAGCCGAGGCTCTTTTTCAAAACTGAGACGATTTGCCGAGTTTCGTGTTCTGGTTCGCCGGTACATCCGAGCCCAACAGACCACGCATGTCTCCGCAGCCGCCGCACCGCCTGTGGGGATCGAGCTTCAATACTGTTCGAAACTCGTTTTTCGCCTCTTCTACTTGACCTTTTGAAAAATAAATCGCGCCCATGACGTTATGTGCCATGACTATCTTGTTATTCATTTGAATGGACTTTTTAGCGTTTTTTTCCGCCTGCTCGCGTTGTCCTTGGGTAAACTGTGTCCATGCCAGACCGCCGTAGGCCTCGGCGTTCTTTGGATTAGTCGCGATAATTTTTTCAAAAACGATTTGCGCTTCCGAATTCTTTTTTTCGTTTACCAGCTTTCGAGCTCTCTTCAAAAGTGCCGTTTCCGTTTCGGAGTCTCGCGCTGCAACGCTCGCATCGAGACTGCCGACGAGGGAAAAGAGGATCAAGATAAGCAGTTTTGTCTTCATACCGTTATCTTAGCCTCCGGTGTTGGGCAGTAAGAAGTCTTTGGGGAACCCAGGACTCGTTGTCGATCCATTAGGAGACCTTTTCAGACCGTTGAAGCGTTATTTGAATGTTCCTAGGTCGGCGACCCCCCAATCATGTATTCTGATCGCTTAGGACGGCACTGACATCTCGTGTATAAACGCACCAGTCTCTTTGTCAATTTTAAGTGACTCCGCATGAGGTGGCAGCGACAAGCCGACAGTCCAGGTCTGTTCGTCCTCGCCGACCACCGCTACCTCTGTTTGTCTGCAAACACCGTTCAAAAGTGTTTGACCCATTGTCAATGCAGTTTCCTGATCAACGCGTCCGATTGCTTTTTTGAAACGAATTCGCTCTTTTAGAAGTTCTGCCCATTGCGCTACCTTGAGATTGGCCGACTGTGATGCCAGTTCCACCGCGTTTTCCATGACTGGTATCACCGCATCGGTCGGCAAACGCAAGAACCGAAACATTGTATGGAAATCCAAAATTGAAAGAATGTACGTCGCCTTGGGACAATTTTTATCGCTGGCGAGCTCAATTAGAAGAGGAATCAATTCATCGACACAAAAGACAAGATCTTCGTCTTGCTCTGCCATCAAGATGTTCAAATCGTATGCCCAACGACGAATCGTTTCTTCGCTCGGGTTCCAATCATCCAAAATGATTAGTTCGGAGACAACACTTTTGATTTCGCTTTCGTCGTTTATCATCTCGCCTCTCAATCGACGCAATTTGATCGACCAGGGTAATTAACCATCAAGATCGTCAAACGGCACTCAAATCGCCTCTAAAATGCGTCCCTGGAAACCAAGCGTCGGCCTCTCTTTCGAGTCTTTTTGTCGGTGCATGAAACATAATATACATTATCGGACTGGTTGGACTGAACGACCGAACGCCTTCCGGTGCGTTTTTCAATTAAAGATCCTGAAAAATCCTCGAGGAGATCTCGGACAACTTTTTCAACGCACCAGGAAAATCATGATTGTCTTTTGTTCGTTCGCCACAAAAATTGCTTATCACTCTTACGTCGGCAAATGGAATTTGAAGAATCGAACAAGTTTGAGCGATCGCACAACTTTCCATGGTTTCGATTCTGATTTTCGCTCTCATCTGATAATCAGCTGCCAAACCGTTGGTACCGGATATGGTGGACACCGTACCAACGTCTCCGACGTTGTCGACCAGCGTTCGGAAGAAATTCATAAGGACGCCATTGTCCGGTTTAACGCTGATGGTCGCCCATCCGCTTTCTTCGATCGACAACCATCCGCTTTCAGATTTAACGACAGCACCTTGAGGATTGACCAAGGCACCTTCATCGAGCATGTAATGTTTGATTCCAAGAAAGGAAGTGCATAGTCCGACTTTTTCGTCGAAGCTGCCGGCAAGACCCAAGCTCAACACGCCACCATAAGAGTGTTTGCCGAGTTCATGGGCGACGGCACCTGCTGCGTGTGCTTTGCCGACACCAGTATGCAGAATCGATATCGAGTCTAACTCCCGTTTCTGCCAAAGTGGCGGCACTTCTTCGTCGGCGATGCCAGCGCCTTTCAAGACAGCTTTGAATTCAATCGGCGAAGCGACGGCCAGAAGTAATCGCGTGGAATCGGCTAAGAGGTTTGAAACCATTTTATTCAGCTCAGAGAGGTTCGGTTTGAAAACGCATCTATCTTAAGCGAGAGCGATGCGAATCAAAAATACCATTTTTGAAGTTCTGGTTCGTTTTCGAGTTTGATCTAAGCTGCTTGCGAAGAAGGACCGATCAGGCGGTCCAAAATGTCTTTTGCTTCTTTGTGGCACTGGCGATCGACAGCCATCTCTGAGTAGAGCTTTGAAACTTTTGTCGTCTTTTCGTGTTCGGCGCCGAAAATTTGAGAACGAATTTTGAATGCTCGCTGGTAATACATCTCTGCTTCAGAGAAGGCTCCGCGAGAATGATAAATCATTGCCATGTTTAAGCAGGCTGTGCCAATCTTTGCGTGAACAGGCTCCAGAAGCTCCTCGTAAATAAACAAGGCGCACTTTACGTGAGCCGTGGCCTCGTCAATTTTTAAAAGAGTAAAACAGATCGAGCCCAGAAACATTTCGCTCTCTGCGGTTTTTAAGTGCTCGTCACCATATGCGGTTCTGGTTGCTTCCAGTGCCCGTACCGCGAAAACTTCGGCTTCATCATAACGTTCTTGGACGTACAACATTTCTGCAAGGTTATCAAATGAAAACGCGCGTCTCCAGTCACTCGAGTGAAATTGGTCTGTTTCTGCAATAGCTTTCAGCCACATACCTTCCGCATGCGCAAAATTTCCGGATGACTGAGAATGCTCGGCCATCGTTCTGTATTCTGCCCACGTGTGTTCACGTGGCAGGCGAGGAGTTGGCGGAGTGACACCACGGTCTGAACCGGAATTCGATTGCACGATCCGCCGAACCAGCCGCCCAAAACCAGCCTGATATCCAGCTATTGGAATGACGTGCTCGCCGGTATTGATTTGAGTTGGCAGAATCGACATAAAGAAGAAACCATGAGAGTTTTGAGTATAAGGAAAATTTGTGAAATCTTCGTGACTCGCATCCGGAATCGCCGCTCTCGTGAAGTGGCGATTAACTGCTTTTAGCACGATCGCCTAATGACAGTGAAAGCCTCATGGATAGGACACTACCAATCGGATCTCGGGCGACTTATTAATCCGTCATTTCGACGTGTCGTCCTGCTGTATGGTCGTATTGTTGAATTTTGATCAATTTCGACACACATTTGAAGGTTTTATGAAAATATTGCTCAGAATTTGGGACTAAAGCTTTCGATACGAGTCGTCATCAATTGGAATTGTCGAAAGGACGACCTAAAGACTTTTCGGAATGTCGTCTCGTCTTATTGTTGAATATATGTATTGTCGAATTTAAGTATTTGTGACTTATAATCACAACTGCCGATAATCATCCTAGGTTTTACAATCGCGTTTATGTGCACAATGAATATGGGAAGCCAGGCTCAGCCTGTCGCCCGTCCCTGCTATAAATCGATTCCCTCGAGCAAGCCCTTTGGACCAGGATTTACGCGGCAACACTGAATGTTCAGTCACCAACACAATATCCCGAAACAGCACTACAGAGTAGAGACTCATCCTGGTCTCGCGGAGTTAGTGAAATGCATTCAGCAGACGCAGAAAATCAAAGGCGTCAAACACTGTTTCTATTGGGTCGACGATAAAGCCGTTCAATACACGCTCAGCATGCACCTGAAGAAGGCTACTGAGGAGATTGAATGGTGGATGCATGAGTCTTCAGTCGCCGGACAGCGCATGATTTGGTTCTATCGAACCAACGATCTCGGCGTGATTTATCCACAAATTTTGGCGGCCGTAGGCGCTCCTCCTCCTCTCGCCTCAGAGGCTCCGCCTGAAGAGACGACAACACTTTTAGAGTCGCTCGGTGGAATTAAATATTCTACGCCAGGCACCAAGTACAACACGCCGGGCAGTACCATTGCGGCACAGCAAGCGGCTAACCGTCCGCCTCTCAGTAAACTGATCAGCGGTACTCTCGAGACATTGCCGATGTCTTCAATTCTTCAAATTGCTTCTAAAGAGGATGCGACGGGCAAACTCTCAGTCGAATCACCCGAAGGCGAAGGTGTGGTCGTGTTTCTACACGGTCGGCCGGTCCATGCCACCACTCATATGCAGACCGGTCTTGAGGCCTTGCTGGAACTCTGCACCTGGATGTCTGGAAAAATTACGTTCACCCAGGGCACCAAAGCTGATACCACGACCATTCAACAATCGGTAGAGCAAATCGCCTATTTGTCTGCTCAATTAATCGAAAACATCGGCTTCTTACAAGAGAACGCTGTTGATGATATGTCGATCCTCACTCGCTCTACTAATGTGATTTCCGAACAAGCTTTTGAAAAACGAATTCTAGAAGGACCGCCGCTTGGTTTGGACCTCCAAAAACGATTTTTTCAACAGCTCGATGGCAACCGCACTCTAAAAGATGTTTCCACGCTGCTTTCTCTTAACCCGAGTCAATGGATCGCTATCGCAACAAATTTGTTGAGACTAGGACTAGTTCTCACTCCGGATGGCAGGTGCGTGCTCGAAGATCCGTATGCTCAGCCTAGTCTGCCGGCGGCGCCGACGACTACGGGTTCGCAGTTCCCAGCGACGAAAGTGGCAGATTCTCAGCCTCTCAGCACGACTGGTCAGTTCTCGAATAATCAAAATCAGCAGTCGGCTGGAACTAAATTTGCGCAAGCAACCAGCGGAACCTTCCCGAGCCAGCCGCCATCGCAAGGCACCAGTGGTCAGTTTCCAAAGAACCCGCCCTCTCAGGCTACAAGTGGCTCGTTTCCGTTGAATCCGCAATCAACCAGCGGTCAATTTAGAACGGGCGCTCAGGCGGCACAGGGAGGTAGCTGGGGAAATCAGACCCCGACTCCGCAAACTGCGGCGCAGGGTGGCAGCTGGGGAAACCAGACACCAGCTCCTCAAACTGCGGGACCACTTGTTCCGCCGACCTCTTCATTCGGCGCCGGTACAAACGCCGGTAGTGGTAACAATCTGCCATCACCAGCAGTGGCGGCTTTTATGTCGGCGACCTCTACGATTCCTGAGCTTGAAACAGTTCACATAGGTATTGAAACTCACGAAGTGATGTTCAGTAGAACCACTCCTCGGCGAGTTTCGACACTTCTCACCGATCCGGCAACCAATATCTTTACGTATGAATCAATGCAGTTTTTCTTGGACAGAGAGTTCGCTCGCTCGTTTAGATTTGGTGCGACTTTTTCATTGATGGTCTTCTGTATGAAACTGAGAGCTGGCGAAAAGCCTGCTGTTCCGTCTGCAAAAATTGTGGAATTAACTGTTGATTCGATCAATAAAATCAAACATGACGTCGATATTTTTGGACACTTTGGAGAACGCGGTTACGCCTTGATCTTGCCTAATCAGAATGCTGGACTCGCGGCTACATTGGTCGACAAAATTTCTACCAACCTGACCAAGTTTGCTCCGGAACTCGCTCAAGTTCGACCCACTTTCTTCTTCGGAATTGCGTCAGTACCGACTGATGCAAAAGATATTGAAGCAGTTGTTGCTAACGCGCAAAAAGCGATGCAGGAAGCGGTCAAGCGAAACGTGACGCGTGTTATGTTCGGGGACATTGGGCGTTAATCTAATCCGGAGTTAGCTTCTGCTTCGGACATGTTCTTACTCAGGACGTCTTTTTGTCATCCGTCTGATTCGATTCTGTCGGTGCATCGGCTGCTGCTTTTGGGGAATTAACCGATTCGTCCGGCGTCGCCTTTGCTGCCTCAGTCGATTCTGTTGACGGCTTCGCCTCGGCGGGCTTAGAGTCGAGTCTCGGCAGCGGTCTTAATGCAGGCTTGTTGTCCTTCTTTGTATCCGCCCTTCTTTCGACTTTCGGAGCCGGTAGCTCGACGCGCTTCTGCTTGCCCGATTCGCCGACCTTCGGGGCACCTGGGAAAGCCTTGGAGCTTATTTCTTGTTCTTCGATTGCAGATAATTTGAGGGTTGGAGACTCGGATTTGCCATCGCGAAAGTCGAAACTGGCAGCGATTACTGCATACTTTTCGAATTGAGCCGTATCTGATTGTTCTTCCTTCTCCGGGATTCTGGTCGTAGCGACCGGTTCCGGCTGTTTTACCGGTTCTTCTACTTCCACTTCCTCAGCCAGGGTATTGGCAAGAACGGCAGCGCTCATCGGATTGAAGATGAGCGCTGGAACGCGAAATACAAGTGATGATTCGCTGGTCACTTCCACTGTCACCGTGCCACCGGTAGCAGTGGCGTCAGTTTTGACGGCTATAACTTGGTCTCGTTGAATGCTGACTCTTGTCGCGCCAAACCAACGAGAAACAATTTCTGGAACAAAAACAAAGCGCTTGTCGGTGATCACAAAACGACCTGGGCGTTCTTTGTAAAAAACCATCATAAACTGTTGCAGGACTGTCTCGCCAGCAACAGGATTGAACCTCGAGCCCATGAACATCGCACCAAATAAGGTTCCAAAAACAAGGAAAATTCCAGCCCATACGGCAACGAACATTCCCATGAACTTGCCCCAGTACTGACCGAGGCGAATTGAATTCGCTGTCATTCCCTGACGCATGGCGCCCATTTGATCGCCTGATTGCGACAAAGCGAAACCGTAGTGTCCGCGAGCAGTTGCATCGTGGGGCGCGAGATCGACAGCGTGTTTAAAAGCGACTAACGCTTCCTTCTGATGTCCTAATTTTTGAAAACAATCGCCGAGACCGACAAAGGCACTCGCAATTTTATTATCCAGTTTCAAACTCTTCTGATAAAGCGGTAAAGCTTTTTCATAATCGCCGCTGTTAGCGACCACATCGGCAAGATATAGATGAGCCGTCGAATTTTGTGGGTCGAGTTCAATCGCCTTCTTGAGCATCTCGGTCGCTTGTTGTTTTTTGCCCAAACAACCGAGAGAGAATCCCATCACGACATATGGGTAGGCTCTGTCCGGGTCACGACTCACAGCCTGCTTTGAGTAATTGACTGCCTCGCGGTAGTTTCCCGAAATCGAGTACAACCACGCTACGTCCGAGTAGTAATCAAAAACATTTGGATCGATCGAAATCGCCATTAACAGCTCGGATATCGCGTCATCAACGGAGCCGTCCATGTAAAAAACTTTCGACAGTCGATCGTGAAGGTGGGGATTCTGACCGTGTTCTTTAATGCCGTTTCTAAGGACCTCAATGGCTGCTTCGAACTTGCCATCTTTCACCAATTTGTCACTGTTTCCAATTACTGATGCGACTTCTTGGTAGTCATCGTCCGTTTCGTCACCCGACTCCGTTGCATTCTTATCCGCGGTACTACCGGTGGTGTCAGCAATTCTTGTCGCTTCTGACGCAGAGACTTTCTTCGCAAAGCTAGTTGGTGCACCAACTCCCAGAGTGATGGCGATCCCAATGCTGATGGCAAGAAATTTTCTAGTAAACATGCCAAACCTTAGACGCAGATTCAAAAACAAAATTAGTTGCTCGACAGCAACTGCTACTATATTTCATATCACGCTATTAAACAACGTGCATTACCCTGGAGCGCTGTGATAAAATTCCGCGTTCCACAAGGCGGAGATGACGCTGCTAATGTCTACCAATGAGCACCAGGCGCCAGGATTGGATGCGATCAATCGTGCACTGCATAGTTTTTACGGTGAGAAGCCGTACGGGCTTTTTTCAGAAACTGAGCTGACTGGTACGGGTTCTTCCGCACTCGAATCCATTTCGGTTTATCGGTCTCAAGCGGACAGACCGCACTGGCATTTCATCACTTTTGGCTTCAGCGAACTGTTCGAGAAAGAGTCGGAGAATCCCGAACTCAGCGGCCTCGGGTTCGAATTGACTTTTCGACTAGCATTGTCAGCGACTATCGAACCACAGACTCCTGAGTGGGCTTGTCGATTTCTAAATGATCTTGCTCGCCTCATTCTGGAAAACGGAACGCATGTGCAACCTGGCGACCATCTTGCTCTGGGGAATCCGATCGACCTTGATTCAGGCAGCCGGCTTGATTCGATTTTGTTCGTCCGCGATTCGGAACTCGGCAGTATTGAAACCCCAAATGGCAGGGTTGAATTCATCCAGGTTGTTGGTCTGACTGGTGATGAGCGGTCGCTTTTAGAACGCTGGCGCCGAGAAAAATTTATCGAGTCTGCGAAAACTGTCTTGGGTACTCAGCTTATAACAGATTTAAAACGAGAATCTTTTGCGAATAATCCGGTCGTCATCCGAAGTTTTGATCAGACTGTCACTGCGGGCGGTGCCGTAGACGTGACTATTGATTGTCCAATAGCTGAGTGGATTTTTACGTACAGAGCGTCGGTTCTATTAGGAGTGGATTGTATTTCAATGCTCCAAGAGAGCCTTGTAAGCTGTATCTCCGCCGGGAGGAGGGTCACTGTTAAAGGTGCTGAAAGTACTATTGTTTTTCGAAAGGGCAAAGAGGCGAATTTTACGATTGAGAACGATGTTTTGATAATTGATTGCACCGCTGCTGATGCACAAGCATTCGTCACTCAGTTGAAACCTATGCCAGGTAGCTACTCGTTCGCGAATCTCCCGCTCGGAATCGAAGTGAGCGATGGGCGCGGGTTGGATATGATGGGCAATGCGCCGAACCCGGTAACCAGAACTGACAAAAGAAAGACGAAGAAATGAGGGGGCTATACTTTCGAGTGCGGACAATGCCGATACAATCTAGTTCTCGAAAATGCGTTTGAATTTCATGTTTCGATAATTGACCTTTAAGTTTCATTCCAATCAGGACGTCCTTATGCCACCACTTACCGGAATCAGAGTTCTAGACTTCACGCATTTGTTGCCAGGAGAACTCTGCGCTGCCGCTCTCAGCGACATGGGCGCGGATGTTCTTCGAATTGAATCTCATGTTCCCGGTCTTGCTCACAAGCTGCCACCGATAATCGAAGGCGAAAGTCTTTTCTACTGGAGCATGCAACGGGATAAATCGCGATTGAAAGTCGATTTGAAAACCGAAGGCGGCGTGGAAATGATAAAACGACTTGTGCCTGAGTGCGATGTCGTGATTGAGAATTTCAGGACCGG
>CAZRMH010000005.1:0-33457 GCA_964600935.1 uncultured Candidatus Obscuribacterales bacterium | reverse complement strand
CCGGAGTGATGGACAGGCTGGGTCTCGGCTATGAGACCATGAGTTCGCTTAATCCGGCAATCATCTATCTTTCGGTTACCGGTCATGGTCAAGATTCTGACCGAAAGGACGAGCCTGTTCACGATCTTAATCTGGTTGCGGAAACGGGCTTGCTAAGCCTTAATCGACGAGATAACGAGCGACCAGTTATTCCGGCGATTCCGGTCTCCGATTACATGTCTGGCTTGCTTGGTGCACTTTCAATAGTGGCGTCGCTTTATGAACGCAAGCCTGGCGAAAAGGGTAAGGCTCTTGATATCAGCATGCTCGATGCCACACTCTCTTCGCTCAACGTACTTGGCTCGATGGTCTTGTATACCGGCAAATCGCCGGAGGAAGGCGGCTTCGCCTACCCAAAAGAATTCCCCAATTACAATGTTTATGAATGTCAGGATGGTCGCTTTCTTGCGGTCGCTTGTTTGGAGCGTCCGTTTTGGCAAACGTTTTGTCGGATCATTGAAAGACCAGATCTCGAGCCAGTTATAGAGGATCAAAGTCGTCAGACGGAGTTGAGAGAAATTCTTGAAACCGTAATTCGACAAAAGACCTTAAGTGAATGGACAAAATTATTTGATGGCAGTAAGTGCTGTGTGTCGCCGGTCAACACGATCAACGAAGCTTTTGAATCATACCCGCTCAAGGAACGCGGTATGGTGGCTGATTTGATTCATCCTGTTCTCGGCAACATTCCGCAAATCCTCTTCCCGGTTGACAAACAGCTACGCAAGGTGCGCTCGGAAAATGGTGACAATCGGCTCACTGACCTCTTAAGCATGCTACACAAAGCAGGTTATTCGGACGCTGATATAGATAAGCTAATAGACGAAAAAATTATCTCTCTGCCAGGCGAAATAAAAACATCGAGCTCGCCTACCAGGTAAAATCGAGTCGATAGCACCTTAAGTCAGGAACGAAACAAATGTCATCGTCGGAAAATCAGCTACAGCCCGAGCAGACGGATGCAAAAGCGGATTTACGCCTGGGTCAGGTGCTTGTTGACATCGGTATGATTTCGACTTCAGATCTCGCCCACACGCTCAACCTGGCTCGTGAAGTTGGGCTGCCGGTCGGTCGCGTTCTTGTCATGTCCTCATTCGTTAGTGAGGAAAACTTGCAGGCCGCCGTTCAAATTCAATCTTTGTTGAAAGACCAAATTCTAGACCTTCCGTCAGCCAAGAAAGCCGCCGCTGTACTTCTAAACACGAAACTGACTGTAGAACAGGCTCTCGAACAGATTGGCTGGAATCATCCGGGCGAAGTGAGCACGAATAAACTTGGTGAACTGTTAATCGAAGCTGGCTATGTTACTCAAGAACAGCTGCAAGATGCCTTGCAAAAAAGTCGCGCGTCCGGTGTTCCCTTCGGACGTCTACTGGTACTGAATATGGTACTATCTGAAGCGTTGCTTTCATCGGCGTTGAACGCGCAAATCTTGATTCGAGACAACAAGGTCACGAAAGTCCAGGCGATTCAAGGTTTGAAAGCCGCTAAAGTTCGACAAGTCGCAGTGGAATTGCCGCTGATCGAGCGCGGATACTATCGGCTTCCAGCGCGACACACCATCCGCCTTGGAGAACTTTTGGTTCTTGCGGGTTTGATGAGTGAGTCTGACTTGATGTACTCGATAGAAATCGGTTTGTTGAATAAAAAGCCGATCGGTCAGGTCTTAGTCGAGTTGCAGTACATCTCGAAAGAAGTACTCGACGCTGCACTCGCCATGCAACAGGAAGTTTCGAAAGGCGAGATTACGCCACTGTGGGCGGCTCACCGGTTGACAGAAATCTATCATTACGGCCCTACGACGGATCGTAAAACGGTAGATTCGAACATGAAACTACCGGCGGTATCAGTCAGCCTGAGTCAATTTCTTACTCTTGTTGGCGTTGTTACTGATGAAGACATCCAACGTGCCGTCGAATCCAGTGTCAACAATCCGCAAATTTTGGGACGCATGCTTCTAGTCGCCGGTTGTATCGATGAAACGACTCTGAAGTCCGCGTTGCGCTGTTATTCACTTGTTCGTGAAGGAATACTGGAAACGGAACAAGCCTTTATCGCCTTCAACTACAGCCACCAGAGCGGTATAAGCGTCGATGACGCCCTCCAGGAACTTGGCGTGGTCCGCGGATAACCCCCTGGTCCCCCTACCCGCCTCTACGATCATTTTTCGTTTCGACACTTGTTCGGTCATCAGCCAATGTGGAGTCAAACGGCGCCACGCGTGGCATAATTTCTCATAGATTACTCGTGGAACTGTCCATCGATCATGTCTGGAACAATGTTGAGAATTCGCATCGCTATAGTTTTGGTCTGCCTCTTCACTGTAGCGGGAGTTGCAGACGCACAGTCAAACCCGCTACTTCAAGAAGTAATTTCGGAGTACAAATCCGGCAACTACGAGAAAGCTGCCATGCTGCTTTCAGAGGACCTCAAGAAAAATCCTGACGATGGAGTTACTCACTACTACCTCGGTATGGTGAAGAAGAAGATGGGTGATGACTCACACGCCCTGGATGAATTGGAATGGGCGGCCCGCCTCTGTCCACCAGAGATGATCCAGGGTTTGACGAGCCAGGCGTTAAACGATAAAAGTGACGCTTTGCCCAAGGTTCCAAAAATAATCACCCCGAAATCGGATTGGTTCGGCATGCTTGGAACCAGCGTCTCTCAAGTTTTTGGTGCACCAAAAGCGGTGCCGAAAGTCACCGAAGATGGTGACGTGCTTATGCCACCGCCGGTAATGTTTAGCTCCATGGACGACCTGGTTAGGCAAGGCAAGAAGCTTGTCAATTCGAAAGTTAACGAAGTGAAGAAAGTCCACGGCGGCTCCCAATATAAGAGCTGGGCCGCTGATGTGATGCCGATGGGCGACATGATGGACTTGGTCGATAAGAGCAAGTCCATTAACGCGACGAAGTGGGCGAGTCACTCAGACGGTCTCAGCAAATTTCATCAGGCACCAGAAAACACATCCGACTGGGATTTCTGGATTCAACGATTCACTCGCGCCTTCCAACATGTTTTGACCTCACACATGTTTCGCGATACCAAAACGGAGGTCAATGGCAAAGCGGCTTGTATCTTCAGTGTCGATAAGCGTGGGAACCTTCGCGGGCACATTTACGCTAGCACCGGTGATAGTGTCTTGAATACCTGCCTTTTGAAAACGATACAGAGCATGAATCACTCACGTATTCTGGAGTTTCCTCCGTCCTCGAAAATCCAAGGTTTCAACTTTCGCATGACCTGGGATTATGCGAATATTCTGCGATACATTCGTGCTTATAAACAAGTTCAAGCGGCAAGAGAGAAAAAGGCGCTAGAGGAGATCATCGCGAAGCAGACAGAAGCCTTGTTGTTGAAGCAGAAAGAGATCGCTGCTGATAAAGCAAAGGCAGAAAAACTGAAAGCTTTGCGAGAAAAGCAAATTGCACGAGCGAAGGCGAAACTGTTGGAACTTAGTCAGGTGAAAACGGATGTTGTCGGTCAGGTAATCACACCTATTCGTCCAGCAGAACTGAGGGCGGTGGCATTGTCAATCAACGACGCCAATATCAAAAAGATGCCGAACGTCCCTGCTGGTCAGCAGATCGATCCGTTTAGAAACTTGTCTGACGAACAGATCATGAGCTGGCCGGATCTTAGTCGTAGGTGACGAATTTTTCGTTCCGAATCAATGAGAAGCCGGCTGGAAGCCGGCGCTCCCAGGGAGCGGTTAAACTTTCCAGGATCGGACTTAACTGGAGCCGACTTAACTGGTGTCGGACTTAACTGGTGTCGGACTTAACTGGTGTCGGACTATAAAACGGCCGGAGTTAAAAGGTCTTTGACGTAATGTTAGTCGTCGGCGATTTCGCCTTGAACTTCTTCTACGGTTATTGAATCGTCTTTCTTTTGCGTAATCTGTTTGAGGGGCTGTTCTCTAGCTTCGATAAGCTTAGGCATTGGCTTTTGAGTCTCAAGTACTTTCATCTTTAGTGCAAGCAATTCCGAATCAAGATCCGAGGTCGCATCAAGTTCCTTAATCTTGTCTTCGAGCGCTTTATCACCGCCGCTTCGAATATCAGCAATCGCTTCATTGCGCAATTCAGTCGCGCGAATTTTTTCCTCGATTTTATCGAGACTGGCGGAACCGCTTGAACTGCCACCAATAACTTCGTTGGCTTTTGCCGTCGCCTGACTGGCTTGTGCGCGTGTGATCAGACCTTTCTTCTTGGTCATGAAGTCGCTTACTTTTCGATCTTGCTCGTTGCTCTTCTCGCGCAGCGCTGCTGTGCTTGATTTTTGAGCTTCAAGTTGGGTTCTCAAATGCGAGAGTTCCGCTTCAATATCCTGACGTTTCTGCAAGCATTGTTTAGCAAGCTGGTCGTCGCCTTTTGTGATAGCCAATTCTGCCCGTTTTTGCCAGGTGGCGGCTTCTTCGGTATCTTTCTTGATTTTCGTTTCCATCGACTTTTCAGCCGTCAGTGCGCTAATCAGCGCTTCTTTGAGCTGTTTCTGTGTGGTTTCGAGCTCCATCTGAGCTTGTTCAGCCAAAATTTCCGGCGTTTCAACCTTGCTGATTCCCTGGTTGAGAATCCCCTTGATCACGTTCACAATTCGTCCAAACATCGAAGAATGCTCCTGTCCGTTTAATTTTGGCGCCTCGAGTTTCCAATTATAAGTCGCTAGATCGCCCTCAGCTTTTATGCATAATATCAGGCTTTAAATTCAACTATTTAGTTCTTACCCGCCAATGCCTTCAGCGCTTCATCAAACTCTAAACCGGTCGCCTGGCAATGCTTTATAACGAGAATCGCGCTTTCCTGCTTAATCTGTCCTAGCTGAATCAAACGCTGGGCGCTTTTAGCAGCAATTAACATCTCGGCGTTTATACAACCTAGGAGCACAAGAATTCTGCCAAGGTCGCCGCCATTTAGAGTTTGAAACTCCCTGGCATTATTGAGATCCTCTTCAGCCAGCACACCAGCCGTGTTTAGCAGTTTCAAAACTGCCCAATGGAATGATTTAAAAACTTGAGGATTAGAAATAGTGCCGACTGCGATGGTCGATGCTCCAATCTTTTCTACAGCGCTGTGAGTGGATGGAGGAACGATTTGGAATGATCCCGATGATGTTTCGTCGAACGGTGCGCCACGCAGACTCTCCCAGGGCAAAACGGAGAAATTGGCTGCCGCGCCTTCTGGGTGTCCGCGAAATCTGCCGTCCAGGAGGTCGATTTTTAGCTTGTAGGCATTCTCATAACGATCTTCTGGTTTCTTGGCGAGGGCCTTAAAGATTAGCTGTTCAAGCCATTTTGGAATAAACCAATCGGGAACCACTTTGGAAAACGGTGGCGGCAACTCATGTACCTGCATGTGCATAATGCGCAGCGCACTGCCGCCGCGGAAAGCACGCACGCCGGTGAGCGCTTCGTACATAACACACCCAAGTGAATATAAGTCCGTGCGGATATCGACTTCGGAGCCTTCGCACTGTTCAGGACTCATATAACACGGACTGCCGATGAATTCACCAAGCACCGTGAGCTCCTGAGTGCCGCCGGCGTCGCTGATTAGCTTGGCGACACCAAAGTCTACAAGTTTCACATTGTCTCGTCCGCGGCTCGTGGGAACGAACATGATGTTGCTCGGTTTTATATCGCGATGAACGATTCCTTGATCGTGGGCATGGGATAAGGCGCTCAGTACTTGCGAGAAAGCGGTGATGAATCTCGCTAAAGTCAAAGGACCCGATTTCATGAGGATATCCGCCAGACTTTCGCCCTGCAGATATTCCATTACCATATAAGGCAGGTCATCTGAAGAAACCGCAAAGTCCGTCACCCTGACGATATGCGGATGCTGCAGTGAAAGAGAGTTGCGTGCTTCACGGACAAATCGGCGCCGCGCTCCTGCGTCCGATAAACTCGCCGTGTTGAGAACTTTAAGTGCTACGGTTTTCTTGTCGTGATTGTCGTAAACCCTGTATACACTTCCCATACCGCCCACACCAATCAGTGCTTCCACCTGATAGCGCTCAGCAAAAAGCTCGCCCAATCGCAAAACCGAAGGCAATTCCAGATCAATGAGTTCGTCTGGCAGGTTTATGTCGTCATCTTCTAAGGGTTCTGGCGGCATCCTCGAATCCATAGCAACGCCAATTCTGTATACTCACACTCTATATAATCTCTACCATGGATCGCGGCGGATCCCACTCATGGCTAAATGCACCTTTGTCACATATTCTTCGCTTCCGAATCTCGACCCTGATGATCGACTTGTTTTAAACATTCTTTCAGAACGAGGGGTCGAGTGCCAAGCCGCGGTTTGGGATGACCCCGATGTGGATTGGACTAAGGCTGGCGTTGTCGTGATTCGCTCGACCTGGGACTACCATCGCAAGTACTCGCAGTTTTTGAAATGGGTCGAGAGCACGTCGAAGGTTACTGTACTTTGCAATCGTCCTGAGTATATTCGCTGGAATGCATGCAAAATCTACTTGCGAGATCTTGCCGCGGCCGGTATCGCGATTGTACCTACTGAATGGTTGTTGAAATCTGAAACAGTCGATTTGGAAAAGATTTTGCTCGAAATGTTGGAAAAAAACTCTGGCAAAATTGTGCTTAAACCATCGATTGGACTAGCTACGAGCGGTGTCTTGGTGCTGGATCGCGATAATTTTGACGCTGGGGTGGAACACGCTAAAGAGCTCTTGAAAAACTATGACGTGATGGTTCAGCCATTTATGGAATCTGTGAAGACACGGGGCGAAAAAGCTCTGGTTTTTATAAACGGAAGATTTTGCCACGCTGCGCAGAAAGCTGCTTTTCAAATACTCGCTGAAGCTGGACATGCTGGAGAGAAGCCTACAGACGTGACTATGGATGAGGTGGAACTGGCCGAAAACGCGATGTCGATCGTGAGCCAATTGGTGCGCGAACACGAGAATAAACTTACTGGTATCGCGGATGATACCTTGCTGACGCCACCGCTTTATGCTCGTGTGGACATTGTCAGAGATCAGGATAATAAACCCGTCATTATTGAACTTGAGTTGGTTGAACCATCGCTGTACATGGGCTTTTATCCGCTTGATGCCGATCTTCTAGCGGATGCGATCGAATTTATAATTAAACGAATGGAACGTCAGCAAGCTTCGTCTAATTAACAGCGCGGTGGTACTGGTCACCAAATACGGTGACACACAACTGCTTTACATTCGATTTAAACCAGCTTCACACCGCCAGACCAGTGTGAGGCTTGCGTGCAGGAACTCTGCGGGCATCACGCTTTGGATTCTTGTCTATTGGCTTTGCTGTGCCCAGGACATGAGGAGCTCGGTATTTGTTTCCGAAATAATCCGTCAGGATTTCCCTTCCATTCGATAATCGTGTTTTGAAAATCTGTGGCTGTTGTCCGATTCCCAGCGGTCCAAAAGGTCGTTGGTTCGGTCTATCTTGGGTCCGTGCTCCAGGCGTATTTAGAAGCCACATGTTCCGTTGAGGTATCCACACCCAATCGTGGTGACGAGTATAGGCGTCCGTTCGTGCCAGCGAGGCTCGACGTTGAGCATCCCCTGGTGGAGTAGCGTAACTTCTCTCAATCGGGGTGCCGTAAAATTCTTTGTTGATATCATTGATAGCGCGTGATTGCTGGTGCTGCCAGTACATCCGGTATTTTTCTGTGCGTTGACGAGTTACATTAGCGCTGCAGTCTGAGTTGATTCCAGAGAGTATTGATATTAGACTCAGAATCGCTATCTTAGCAATCGCCCGGAATGGTTTATTTGACATGCTTTCTGAGTTTTCCATTTGTGGCTCATCGTCCACTTGTGCTCGAATTTTTGTTGGCGCTCTACGCGAGAACCGCATGTCAACCTAGTAGCACCGGTTTGTTGAAACGAAGCTATGCGATTTCGAGCTTGCCTGACGTTTACTCTGTTTCTGTTAGGTTGCTGGAAAGCCCGACCTGAAGCGGTTTTTTACTCGTGTCTCGATTTGCTAGTTGATTCTTGCAGCCGAGTTTAATCTCAAGTTCTAGCACTTGCTAGGCGCGGGAACGTTTGAGACTCAATGGTTTCGAGCTGTACCTTTGAACCTTTCGTTTCGTTTTTCTTGAAGCTATGAAGATTGCAAAAGCTGCCGATTTATTTACAAAGACTCGTCATGTTCTCGAACCTTGCGGTTCGGTTTTAGTTATTCGCAGCAGCGACAGGGCTAGTGTTGATTTGCGGAATTGAACCTTCTAGTGCCATCCAGCTATATCCTGCCGAATGCCACAATAGTCGGGAACGATAGTGGATATCGTCAGTTTTCGGATAATCCTGGCGCCAATGTGCGCCTCGCGATTCTTGCCGCAATTGCGCAGATTGAGTGATTAGCATACCCAAAAGATAGGTTGCAGCACTTTCGATTTGCGCAGCAGTGTTTAAATCCTTTGTTTGAATACTGCTCTGGGCCGACTGTTCGTCTGCTACTGCATTCGGTGCCGGAGTCTTGTACTTTTGTAGAACTTGACTCAAACTATCGGCGTTTCGGACGAGCCCAACGTTGTGAAGCAAAAGCGTTTTAAACTCTTCTCGTTGGAAGTTCGCCGGGATGAAATTCGGGTCTATCGAAGCTGTGACTCTGGCGTCCAAATGGAGAGCGCTCGGGGTTGCTATCGGGAGATCCAGAGATTTTGTCGTGCAGTGATTCGACAACAGTTCTGCGAGGTTGAGAGCCATCACTCCGCCTTCGAGTAGTGAATTGCTAGCCAGTCGGTTCGCGCCGTGCAGTCCGGTACAGGCGCATTCACCGATGGCGTACAGATTTTGAACGGTAGTGCGACCGAACTCATCAGCGAGAATGCCGCCCATGAAATAGTGGGCGGCTGGCGAGACCGGTACAAATTCCGTCACCGGATCGAGTCCGAACGTTCGCAGCTTTGCCACGATTGTCGGGAATTGATGAAGTAAAGCCTTCTCTCCCAGGCGGCGCATGTCGAGCCACACGTTCTGTGTGTTTTGCTCTTTCATGCACATATGAATTGCTCTGGAAACGATGTCGCGAGTCGCAAGCTCGCCAGCGGAGTGGTAGAGGTGCGCGAAACGATCACCGTGCTTGTCGAGCAGAACTGCGCCCGCGCCACGCGCAGCTTCGCTGATAAGGAATGCCGGTGCACCTTCGAGGTGAAGTGCGGTTGGATGGAATTGAACGAATTCCATGTCGGCTAGATGCGCGCCAGCTTTGTATGCGGCCGCGATACCGTCTCCGGTAGCAGTACCAGGGTTGGTGGTACGGGCGAAAACTTGTCCGAGTCCGCCGGTTGCGAGTACAATCGCGCGTCCACTGATGAAGACTTCATGGGATTCGCGGGCGTCCGCACTGGAACCGGCGTCTTTGTCTGGGTCCATCGAGGCACCGCCCATAATGGCGATCACACCGACTGCTCTGCCAGGCGTGTTTGAAATATTGGATATGTTGCTTTCGGTAATAATCTGTTTGAGAAAACAATTTTCGACGATCTCAATGTTTGATTTTGACAAGGCCGTTTTAATCAAACCAGCGACGATCGTTCTACCGGTAGCGTCCGCGGTGTGTAGCACGCGAGCCATATGGTGCCCGCCTTCCAGCGCGAGAGACGATGGATCGAATGCGACACCATGTTGTGCAAGTTTGTAAACCAGTTTGGCACCATCTCCGGTGATTCGTTCTGCCACGATTGGATCTGTGAGTCCATCTCCGGATGCCAGTGTGTCCGCCAGGTGCTGTTCTTTTGAATCGGCGACGTTGCCGCCGGTTACCGCGGCGAGACCGCCCTGAGCCCACGCGGTGTTCGATTGGTTCAAACTACCTTTTGTCAGCAGTTTGACTTTGCATCCAGACTCTGCCAACTCGATTGAGAGCAGCAGTCCGGCAATCCCGGATCCGATAACGATTACTGGTTCGTTTTTGAACCCATCATTTCTATTTGTCATAACCGTCCACCTCCTTTTGAGGTTTCTGCGGTGAAATCTTTTTGGACCGAACTTCTGACTTTCTAAAAAATACTGATCATTCGATCGATTGAGAGTTTTGCTTTTTCTCGAATGTCATCAGATACGGTGACATGGAAAACATCTTCTTTAAGAGAGCGGTGAAGTTTCTCAAGAGTGATCATCTTCATAAACTGGCAGCTCATCTCATTGTCGATCGGATAGAAGGTTTTATCCGGATTCTCTTTCTTCAATCGATGGAGAATTCCAATTTCGGTAGCCACCACGAATTCTGATGCTTGGGATTCAGAAGCTCGACGAATCATCCCTTCGGTCGAAGTTACTTTCAAATTGTCCGTTGTTCCCTCCGAACGAACTACTCTATCCAAATATGGAGTCAGGCAGCCACATTCCGGGTGGATCAATAATTCTGCTTTGGGATGCTCTTCAGTCATCTGATCGATCTTTGAAGGATGAACAGCTGCATGAACGTGACATTCACCCATCCAGATGTGCATGTTTGTTCTGCCCGTCATCTTCTTGCACCATGAGCCAAGGAACTGATCCGGGAGGAATAAAATCTCTTTGTCTTCGGGGATCGATTGCACTATCTTTAGTGCGTTGCCCGATGTGCAGCAGTAATCAGATTCAGCTTTAATTTCCGCAGTCGTGTTGACATAAGAAACGACTACAGCGTTCGGATGCTCTTGTTTCCAGGCTCTCAGCTGATCGATATCAATCGATGCAGCTAGAGAACATCCGGCTTCGAGATCGGGAATCAATACTCTTTTGTCCGGGCAAAGAATCGCAGCCGTTTCTGCCATAAAGTGAACGCCGCAGAAAACGATAACTTCCGCCTCAGTTTTCGCAGCCTGTTGTGACAGTCCAAGCGAATCTCCAACGAAGTCAGCGATGTCTTGAATCTCGCCGATCTGATAGTTGTGCGCGAGAATTACTGCATTGCGTTTCTTCGCCATCTCCTTAATCTCGCGATTGAGTTGAGCGACATGAGCATCTCGATTTTTTGTGATTTGGACTGTAGTCATCTTCTTGTCCCTCCCTGGAGCGCAACGACAGGTTACGATATTGATTCTCCGAGGTAAGCGTATTTTTGACGCTAACTGTAGTGTATCACATCTTGGCAGCGGTGTCGAGAATTGGCTATGTGCGGGCTCTAAATTAATATTGCCATTAAGAGTCGTCTTCACCATACTAGCGCTTCTGTTCGGGGTATGAACTTGTAAACGTTTATATTGATAATCAAAAAATTGGTTCCGACACATTCCCATGTCACCACTTCAGCGTTGTGACAGCATTCGGTGATCTAATGGATTAAGAAGCTGTTTAGAAGACGAATACTGGTCGGTCCGGAAGTTTCTCAAAATCTTGTTCGGAGAATTCGTAAAGCCGAGCTGGACGAAATGATGTTTCCTGGCTGGTTTCGTCTAGCTGTTTGAGAATGCCGGCGCCAAGAAATTTTTTGCGGAAATTTCGATTGTCAACCTCGTAGCCGAGAATGGCTTCGTAAGTGATCTGCAGATCGCGCAAAGTAAATTTCGACGGTAGTAATGAAAACGCCGCTGGCGTGTATTCAATTTTGTACTTCAATCGTTTCTGCCCATAGGCAATCATCTCGGCATGGTCAAATGCTAATGGTGGCAATTCTTTCACCGGCCACCACGCGACGCCAGAGGCATCGGAACTTGCTTTAATTTCCAACTCATCCTGGCGTAAAAGTGCAAGATAAGAAACTGTCACCACACGACCGCGCGGATCACGACCTTTGTCTCCGAAGGAATAAAGCTGTTCGAGATAAACGTTGGAGACGTTGGTCTCTTCTGCGAGTTCGCGCTGCGCGGCGGCGTCCAAAGTGTCATCCGCTTCGGTGATAAAGCCGCCTGGCAAAGCCCACGACGATTTGAATGGGTCGTACTTCCGCTTGACCAGAAGGATTTCGAGCCCGCCTTGATGTACCGCGAAGGCGAGGATATCAACAGTAACTCTTACGGACGGTGTTGCCATTATTTGATGTCAAGACGGAAAGTTCGGTGAACACTTGCAAGACGTCAGGTTAGCATACCGGCTGCGACATCTATACTATGCTGCTAAGGGCTTGAACTGTTTTGAGTGATTGCCCGTGCTCTACAGTTGATTTGTGTTTCAAGGAGGTCGAGATGCCTAAAGACGATGATATGGGCAAGGTGCACGACTCGCTCACGGCGCGCTTGTTCGTTCTCGTTGACGATGAACACAGAACACGCGCACGGATAGAAACGCGCGACAAAGGCAATGCGGTTGTGACGCTGCTCGACATCGACGAGCGCCCGCGCATCGAGCTAGGTGTCGGCAACGACGGCAAAGGTTTGATCACGATCTGGGACGCAAGTTCGCGACCACGCGCATTTATGACTGTCGATCCGCGAACTGACGATTTTGTTTTCGCGGCACTAGATGGTTTGGGCGAAACCCGTTTCACTCTGCAGGTGCGCGGTGATGGCAGTGCGGCGCAACTCGGACTTGGCGGCAAAGAGCTTTCTGTTTTGCTAAGTCACGCAGAAGGACGAGCTGGAAGAATTCTTACTTGCAGTCCAGACGGCGAAGTTCAATTTTGCACGGAGCCTGTCGATCCGCCTGAAGCTGAGTAGTGTTCAGCGCGGGTGGTGGCTAAACCTTTCCGATAGATTAGACTCACGTTTAGAACTCAGTCGACTAGAATGGAACGTCAGTCAAAGCGATTAACTGACCGTCGCGATTAGTTGTTCAAAAGTGACGTCAGTCGATCTACTGTGTCCGCATCAGTTATGTCTTTGTCGGTTCGCCAGCGAATGATTCGAGGGAAGCGAACAGCGACTCCTGACTTGTGGCGCGGTGATGCTTGAATTCCTTCGAAGGCGATTTCGAAGACTAATTCTGGTTTGACTGTTCGCACAGGACCAAATTTTTCCAGAGTATTTTTTCGAATAAACGCGTCGACTTCTTTGATCTCTGCATCGGTCAAACCAGAATACGCTTTGGCAATCGAAACCAGTTTATTGTCGCGCCAGAGTCCAAACGTATAGTCGGTATATAAGCTGGCTCGCTTTCCATGCCCTTTCTGAGCGGCGATTAAAACTGCATCGACCGAATATGGATCGATCTTCCACTTCCACCAATCGCCCTTTCTTCGACCGACACCGTATTTAGAGTCAGCACGTTTCAACATCAGACCTTCGACTTTAAGGAGCCGACTGTTCGTTCTTAGTTGCGCGAGATCGTGCCAAGAAGTGCCACCAGCTAGTTGTGAAACCTTGAGCACCGGATTTAGTTGCGCTCGACAACTCGGTGCTTCGTCGAGTGCGCCAGGTGTCAACAACTGGAGGAGTAAACGACGCCGCTCAGTGAGCGGATTGGCGCGCTGATCCTCGCCGCCAATTTCGAGCAGATCGAAACCCATAAAAATCACTGGTGCTTCGGCTAGCAATTTTTTCGAAACTGTTTTTCTAGTAATTCGTTTTTGCAGTTCTTGAAAGGGTAAAACCTCTGCATCTTTCCATGCCAGGATCTCGCCATCAAGGACGGTGCCGTTTGGAAGCTGGTCGGCCGCCTCGGTAATTTCGGGAAAACGCTCGGTAATCAACTCTTCGCCGCGTGACCAGATAAACGTTTGATTATCGCGCCGGATAATTTGGGCTCTGATACCATCCCATTTCCATTCTGCGAACCACTCTGTAGGCTCGCCAAGGCTTTCAGGAGAAGCTTCGAGTGGGTAAGAGAGGTAAAACGGATAAGGCTTGCTGGCGACGGTGTCACCGGTGTCTTCGTGAATTAGCGCAGAGAAGAAAGATTCAGTTGGTTCCCATTCGCCCATCAGACGGTGAGCGACTGCTGCTTCTTCCAGTCCGCTAGTTTCTGCAAGGGCTTTGACAACAATCTGTTGCGACACACCAAGGCGCAAGCCGCCAGTGATCATTTTGTTGATTACGAAACGTTCTTTCTCTGACGAATTCATCCATGCTTCGATTAAATTCTGCTTTTGATCTTCAGGGGTCATGGTTCGAAGTGGAAGTAGTCGATTCTCCACCCAGTCGGCAAGACCTTCCTGAATGGTGCCGGTGCTCGGTGGGAGCAATAACGAGAACACTTCGGCGAGATCTCCGACGGTGTCATAACACTCTTGAAACATCCAACCGGTGATACCAGCTAGTTCCATTGTCCACTCAGCCATGCGTGCGCGTGGAACGATCTGCCGAATCTTTCTTCCGGTGAGGAAATAAACCGCCCAAGCCGCATCCTTAGGTGGCACGCTCTTAAAATAATCGTCGATAAGAAACTTCTTTTCGTTTGTCTTGGTAGTTTCATCGAGCGCGAAAAATAATTCGGAGAAACGCTTCATTGCCTCTCCTCCCTCCGGGTCAGAGCTGATGATTCTGTCGTATCAGTCTCATCATCGTCATCTGAACCCAAAACTTCGGCTAGAGAAAGTTTTGATTCGCTCTCATTCGATCTCACCGTTGCGGGTTCTCCGAATTCCGGTCGCACAATCTGTGTTCCATTTGCCTCTGGATCTGCAGCTTCTGAGCCGCTTACCTCAGATTCGCTAGCCTCGGTTTCAATAACCGACTCTTCACTCTCGCCCTGATACTGAGTTTCCATTGTATCTGCGTCGATGCCAATCTCTCGCAGATAACGAACGAGAACATCGCTGTATCCATGCGTAACTAAAACTTTTTGCGCGCCGGTCTCTTTTATTGTTCGAAGTAGAGAGGGCCAATCCGCGTGGTCGGATAAAACAAAACCTCGGTCTACAGCATGGCGACGTCGCATTCCGCGAATTCTCATCCATCCGGATGCAAAAGCCGTTGACACGGATCCGAATCGTTTCATCCACGCGCTGCCTAGCGCCGCCGGTGGTGCCACTATCAAAGCTCCGGCGTAAGATTTCGCAGATTTCGTAAGTGGAACTCGTTGGGTTTCCGGTAATGAAATTCCGCAAGCTCGATAAATCTCATTGAGACCTTCTATGGCGCCATGCGTATAAATCGGTCCAATCGAGCTGTCTATGCCCTTCAGCAGACGTTGTGCTTTTCCTAACGAATATCCGAGGAGCAAACTCGCTTTGCCATCCTCGATGTTTTTTCGCCACCATTGGTTTACTTCTTCAAAAACTTCAGCGTCTGACTTCCATGTGTAAATCGGCAAGCCGAAGGTCGATTCGGTGATAAACGTATTGCATTCAACTGGCTCAAATGCCGCGCATGTTGGATCCGGCTCTCTTTTGTAGTCACCGGACGCGACCCAAACCTGATCTTTGTAAGAAACTCTCACTTGAGCGGAGCCGAGAATATGCCCGGCTGGATGTAGCGAAACTTCTACCTCTCCTAGCTTGATCACTTCACCATAATCGAGAGCTTCGGCTGAGAAATCTTCCCCAAGTCGATAACGCAAAACTTCGACGCTGGGTTTTGCACAAATATACTTTTGGCTTCCAACCCTCGCGTGGTCAGAGTGTGCATGTGTGATGACAGCCGTCTCGACTGGGCGCCAAGGATCGATATAGAAATTCCCGGCTGGGCAGTAGAGTCCGTTTTCGGTGGCTTTAATCATCAATGACATTATAGGCGTTAACTGTTCTTCTCGGATCTGTTAAAGAAATTGAAACGGGCACTTGAAAGCGCTTTGGAACGCTTGCGGAACTCCACAATTGCAACTACTTTGAAGATCATGCATCGCCTTCGGAAACTTTTGGTGAACGATCGAAAGGTTCACTTTGTGAACATGTATGCGGGTTACGGTAGGGTGAGGCGACTCCGTCCGCGCTTACGTTCTTCTTAACGAATGAGTTCGCGAAGATTTTTACTACGTGGGTCTTGTCGAATTTTTTTCATTGCATTCTTTTCGACCTGGCGAATTCTTTCACGACTAACATTTAACTGCTGGCTGCAATATTCAAGGGAACGTTCTTCGCCGTCTTTCAGTCCGAATCGCAGCTCCAAAACGATTTGTTCTTGCGGCTTTAGCCAGGTCAGAGCATCTAACAAGTTTCGTCGCAAGATCGATTTTTCAGCTTTCTCTTCCGGTTTGGGCGAATCACTATCTTCCAATAGGGTTATGAAGGGGGTGTCTTCTTCATTTCCAAAGCACTTATCCAGAGACAACATTGTGTTGTCCGCATCGAGAACCTGTTGCACTTGCGACTCGCTTAATCCGGCTTCTGTCGCGATTTCTGGAATACCTGGGCGACGTTCGAGTTTTAAACAAAGGATCGACACTGCCCGCTTCACTTTCAACTTTCGTTCTTGAACGTGAACAGGGATGCGTATCGTCTGCGCCTTATCATGCAGAGCGCGCGTGATTACTTGCCTGATCCACCAGGTTGCATAAGTCGAAAATTTATATCCTAGCTCCGGGTCGAATTTTTCTACTGACTTTATAAGACCGATGCTGCCTTCTTGAATCAGGTCTAGAAACGGCATCCCATGTCCACGATAGCGTTTCGCTATGCTCACGACGAGTCGTAAGTTTGATTGAATGAGTTTGCGGCGGGCTTGTGGATCTCCAGTCTTAGCTGCGCGCGAAAGTTCAATTTCTTCTTTCCCGGATAGAAGTTTGTGTCGTGCCAACTCTCGCATGTAGATTGCCGTCGGATCCTCATCCTTTAAAAGCGGTTGTGCGACTGCCTTTACAGCTTCCCCATCTGAACACTCTTCGACGTCATCCTCGTCTTCCGGAAGGATGAAAGAACTTTCTTGTTCTTCTTCAGTTGCGAAATATTCTTTTTTACGCGTCTTTTGCATGTTCTCAATCCAAAGCGGGCACCGTTTGGCGCCATTTACGTTATCGTCGTCTAATACAACTGTAATCAATATCGGCCAATCGCGCTCGCCTCAGACCATAAAGTCCTGAATCAGCAATACTTCTTAACCCGCATCAATGCGAGTTCTTCAGACTTTCACGAAGTCTGCTGCAAGTTTCGCAACAAACTGCGGACGCTTTCAACTCACTATCTTTTCTCTTCGCGACCGTTCTTTTCTCTACAGCTGCTCTAGGAGGAATGCACTACCTACAAACTCACTAGTTTCTGTAAAACAATTCTCGATTTCGTTCACCTTAGTAAGCGCTTGCTCCCAATCTAATTCGTAAGAAAAATTTTCAAGGTCGACTAGCATCGTATGCAGTTGCTCCGCGCATATCGTCGCGCACGCACCTTTGAAACTGTGGGCGTGATCGCAAAGCTGTTTTGCATCGCGATCTTCGGCCGCGCCTTTGATCTTTTGAATCTCTGATGGTGCCATCTTAATAAACGCGGAAATCAAATTTCTGGAGTCAGGCTTTCCGAGCCTTTGATCGAGCTTTTCAACATTGAGTAACAGGGACTCTGCAACTAAATTCGCGTCTACAGTCTTTAGAGATTCAGTGCCGTTAGTTTTGCGTTCCGCCTGGGGCAGCCATTTTTCAATCATCGTGCGAAGATCCGACGGCTCTATCGGTTTCGCTAAATAATCATCCATGCCTGCGGCAAGACACTTCTCCTGGTTGCTAATCATGGCGTTGGCTGTCATTGCAACGATTGGTATGTGGTTTCCTGTTAAGGTCTCGTTTTTTCGAATTTCGATGGTTGCGCCGAAGCCGTCTAAAATAGGCATGTGGCAATCCATGAGAATCAAACTGTATTGATTGCGGACCATTGCATTGAGTGCTTCAATTCCGTTATTCACGACATGACACATAAAGCCCAGTTCGCTGACATATTGCAGAGCTACTTGTTGATTGATTGGATGATCTTCAACGATGAGACACAACTCGGGGCGCAACTCCATAGTCGTTCGGGCATCGTACGCGACTGTTTTTCTCAATTTAGGTTTCTCGCCGTAAAGCACATTTGTAATACAATCCAATAATTGCGATTGTTGGATAGGCTTCTGTAAATAGGCGAGAAAGCCAGCTTCAATGGCTCGTTTACCCAAACCTTGCACATCGAATGCGGTGGTCAGAATTAGTTTTGTTTTGCTCAGAGTGCTGTCGTTCTGGATTTTTAGAGCAAACTCGAAGGCATCGATGTCAGGCATCGAGAAGTCGACTATAACGAGATTGTAGCGATTGCCGCTGGTGCAAACTTTTTGCATCATTTGCAGAGCCTCTGCGCCTGTCTGGGCGTGCCCGTTGCTCATCCCCCATGCCGCCAGGTAGTCCTTGAGCACCTGACTGGCATGCTTATGACCGTCCACGATTAAAACAGGCACGTCTCTTAGATCATCCTTGGAAGAGATAATCGGCGTAGTAGAACGCCTTTCCAGTGGTATACGAAACCAGAAGGTAGACCCCTCTCCGCGGCGGCTTTTGACTCCAATCGTCCCACCCATCAGCTCGACTAGACTCTTGCAAATGCTGAGACCAAGACCGGTGCCACCATATTTGCGACTGATGTCGATATCGGCTTGGACAAATGGTTTAAAAAGTTTTTGACATTCTTCTTCAGTTAAGCCAATGCCATTATCCTTGACGGAGAACAAGAAATTGATATTCGAATTGTTTTCCGATTCAATAACAGCGCTGACAGAAACCTCGTCATTCTCGGAAAACTTCACTGCATTACTCAGGAGATTCATCAATACTTGTCTGATGCGGTCTGGATCTCCGCGAAGGAGCACTGGAGTAGTTGGTTCGACGAAAGTGCTCAGTGAGATTTTCTTTTCCTGCGCATAAGCGGCCTGCAGACCGCATGTACTCTCGACTAGATTGAGCAGGTCAAAATCGACTATTTCGAGATCCAGCTCTCCTGCTTCGATCTTACTTAAGTCGAGTACGTCATTTATTATAGTCAACAGTGAACGGCTGGCTTCATGTATGTGTTGAGAATACTGGGTCTGAGTGTCATTCAGTGGCGTGGTCATGAGCAGATTGCACATACCCATTATTACGTTCATCGGTGTGCGGATCTCGTGACTCATATTGGCGACGAACTCTGATTTGAATTCGGAGGCCGCTTGCGCCTGGTCCCGTGCGACTCTAAGTCCGCTTTCCATGCGCTTCTTTTCAGTAATTTCACGGATGATTTCAGAAGCACCAACAATTTCTCCGTTCACATTTACTATCGGAGAAACAGATAAGGAGACATCGACGATTTGTCCGTTTTTTCTTCGCCTTACTGATTCGTAGTGATCGATGCTATTGCCCTGTTTGAGTTTCTCGAGCAACAGTCGATCCTCGTCGACTGACGATTTCGGTTTGAGTTCTGCTGTGGTTTTTCCGATCATCTCTTCGGCGCTGTAGCCGAAAATTTTCTCAGCCGCGTTGTTCCAGGTCAGCACTGTTCCGTCTAGGGCTTTGCTGACGATTGCGTCCTGTGAGGACTGCACGATCGCTGCAAAGTGTGCTCTCATTTGTTCTGACTGGTGGCGTCCGGTGATATCTCGAAGCACTACAACACATCCAGTTTGCGTCCCGTCGTCATAGATTAGTGGCGATGCGCTGACAGACACGTGTAATCCTTTTTCCTTTAAAAAAAGTTCCATGTCGGCGATGCTCTCACCGCGCAACGCTCTTACGACCGGCAGCTCTTCGACCGAACAGAGTGTCTTTCCGTCGGGCAAATAGCAGCCCAACTGATCGATTGGCTTGTCGTGACTTTCAGGCTTGACGCCAAATATTTTTGCGGCGGTGGAATTGTATTTGATCAATTTTCCGTCTGCGTCTACCACTAACACGCCTTCGTAGAGACTCTCCAGTATGGACTCAAGTAGACGTTTGTCATTAGTTAACTGCGCTTCTGCCGCAATCTTTCTTGAATCAGTTTTATTAAGAGAATTCGAGTACCAGAGGATGGTGCCACCAAGAACGACACTGAGGCTTACCGTCATCATTGCCGCACCAAAGGCAGTATCGTACAGACCGGTGGATTGTCCGATCAGACGCAACCAGCCGATAATTATGGGCACGACTATTACCAGAGGTAACAGTGTTCTCAGAATCTTACCGCCTTCGTTTTTGCTTTTGAAGACCGCCACCAGTCCGACATCTGGTTGTGTCAAAATAATGGAAATTGATATCAAACAAAACATAATCGCTGTTGGAAATGGCATTGGCATGCTGTCAGCAACAGTTGTGAAAGGCGACGATCGGTCATAAACGTACCCTGTGAGTGTGCACAAGGCAATTGAAAAGACTGCGACCACTGAGAATTGCACGATCAAACGGACCGTGTGGTCGTTGTTGTGCATGCTGTTGAGACTGAGCGCGAGTCCCAGTAACATGAAGGGGAAAGCACAGATTGCAGGCGTACGACCGGGTTCTTCAAAGTCTAGAGGTCGGCTGTGAAAGATTTGCTCCAGGTCGAATTGCAAACCGAGGTAGTGCAAATATATGAGCAAGCTCGATATCAAAATAAGATAGGCGAGTATTCTCGAAACGAATCGAACCCACGGTTTGTCAGTTTGTTGAAAGGTTGTCGCAATGCCGCATAAAATTAGGAGCACTGCGGAACTTAGTGGGACCGGCGCCGGATCTGGGAACGGATTCTTGAGCTCAGGGATGGAAAAATGCCATCCCAGGAGCACCAGGAGGCTCCAAAAAATAACGAACAGCGAAAAAATCCGCGAAAAAAATCGCATAGAAAACCGTCTGAAATTTGCTTACTCGGGTCTCAGGGTTTCCATTCATGCCATGCTCACTCTCTTACTTTACAGCATAAAACGCTGTCGTGGCAGGAGTATCCGGGAAAACAGTCGGAACATTCTTCGGGCTCTTGTGTTCAATGGCAGGAGTGCAATTGTTGTCTAAGAGCGAACGGCTATTGGTCGTGTCGAGAAACGGTCCACCGCAGCATCAGCTTATAGATTTTCTTTGGGTCGTCGTTACTAAGTTCGTAAAGCCTCGGCTCGAAATATGACTCGGTATCTTGGTCTTCAAGGTCCACGAGCTTGGAAGGATAAAGGAGCAACTGATTGAATTCGTAGTTTGATTCACACTCAGCGATTTTTTCAGGAGATATGCCTGTGCAATTTTCTATATTTAGAAAATAGAGTTTTTTCCATCCGACTATTCGATCGAATGTTTTGGAAGTTAGCTTCGGATTACCTGAAATGTCCAATCGGTTGAGTGTTGCCGGGGGAAATCTTGGAATGTCGTCATCTACCAAATCAAGTTTTCCGACACCGAGGTATCCGAAATTTTTGTTAGCGTTGAGAAGCGAGCGAGCATTTTCGCGACTAATTGTCGTTCCGGTTAAACGCAAGTTTTCGAGATGTGGGGAGGAAAATAGTAAGGGAAAGGATTTATCGGTTACGCCTCGACAATTGGTCGTGTGCAGAGTTCGCAGGTCGTGAGTTTTTAAAAGCTTCTGTAGGGCAACGTCAGTAAGTTTCGTGTTCGCAAGTGATAGACATATCAAATTTTTCAGCCTACAAAGACTGATTATTCCTTTATCAGTGATGTTTTTGCAGTCCTTCAGAACTATTGATTTCAGAGAACTGCAGTGCGAAATGATTTCCAAGGACTGATCGTTAACTGCGCTGTTTCGTAAATCGAGAATTTCAAGCTTGTATTTGCACAGTCTTCTTAGCTGGTCGTCAGAAATCTTTTCGACGTTAGCCAGCGAAATTCGCCGGTATTCTGGGGAATGATCGAGAAAGGAAAATATTGATGTTGGAAATTTTTTCGAGTTCGGACCGAACGGAGCCAGCCACTTTTGATCGTTTTTGGAGCTGATCATTACATCTGATGGGACTTCAGGAGTGTTGTTTTGAGAACTGTTCAAACAGATATTTAGAAGGGTTGATATGCCGGCTATAAGAATGACAGCGCCTATCAACATTGGACTTGGCGATTCATTTTTTGCTTTTAGCGGAATTTGGACATCCGCGTCCGCGGAGTGTATTCCTTCGAGTGCTTCGCGCAATTCTTGAATCGATTGAAATCGATCTCGAGGATTTTTTTGCATCGCCTTGGTGACGATTGTGTTCAATCGAACCGGGCAGTCTTCAGGAAGTGAAGGAATCTCGTCGTTAATATGCTTTGTGACGATTTCTAACAGTGTGCTTCCCTGATAGGGAAAAGAGCCTGAAAGAGCCTTAAAGGCAAGGCATCCGAATGAGTAAATATCACTGCGCTGATCTGTGCTCTGACCACGCGCTTGTTCCGGGCTAATAACTGTGACACTACCCACGAGACTACCGGATTTGACGATTGTGCGATCTTGAATGGTTTCGACTTTCGAAATTCCGAAATCAACTACCTTAATTTCATGTGATCCATCTTTGTTTGTTCTGACAAGAATGTTATTGGGGCTAAGGTCGCGATGTAAGACGCTGTGAGCATGCGCGTAACTTATCGCCTGACAAATTTGCAACAAAATTTGCACGGTTTCTTCGATGGGCAATGGTCCATCTTCGTCAATAATTTCCTCGAGCGATCTACCTTCAACCAGTTCCATGAGAAGGACTGGTTTTCCGCTTTCAGTAACTATAAAATCCAGGATTGAGACTATATTCGGATGTTTGAGCTGGCATAACGTTTTGGCTTCCCTGTGTAAGCGAAGAATGCGTTCGTCAGTGGCTTGATCAGGGTTTAAGACTTTGAGGGCGAAATGACGCTGGAGTGCCTTGTCCAAACCTTTATATACAATTCCGGTTCCACCAGATCCAACTCTTTCAACGATCTCGAAGCGCTCTCGAAATGCAGCAGGAAGGCTAGCTATTAAAATTTCGACATCGTCGTCAGGGGGCATGTTTGAGTCGTCTAGATGTTTCCCTAGAGTACACCAATTTTTTGTTTTGATCAGTAAGCGCCGAGGGATGGAATCGAACCATCGTCACTGCGTTCAGAGCGCCGTGTCTTGCCATTAGACGACCTCGGTTTAAATAAATGGTTCCGAAGGATGGGGTCGAACCACCGTACCGACATTCAAAGTGTCGTGTCCTGCCATTAGACGACTTCGGATTGGTACCCGGCAGTGGATTCGAACCACTAACATCCTGTTTCTAAGACAGGCATCTCTACCAGTTGGATTACCCGGGCATGGTGCGGATATGGTGCCAGCATCCGCTGCTGAAGTTTCGTTTGGTGAAACTGCAATTTGGTCTGAGTGGGACGTGCTGCCCGTCCGGCCTCCCGCTTCCAAGGCGGGCGCTCTGCTGTTGAGCTACACCCAGTTGTTGCATCAATCGGCAGGAGTTCTCTGGCGGAACTCCTGCCGGTGTTCCTGTGTGGTCTGAGTGGGACGTGCTGCCCGTCCGGCCTCTCGCTTCCAAAACGAGCGCTCTACTGTTGAGCTACACCCAGATAAAGTGGGGGATCGGACGGGAATCGCACCCGTGTCATTGGCCTCACAAGCCAAGGTCCTGCTACTGAACGACCTATCCCATGGCGGTGCTGAGGGGAGTCGAACCCCCGCCTTCTGCGCTGACAACGCAACACTCTAGCCGCTAAGTTACAGCACCATGTTTTTGAAATTTTCAATCTGATCCAGCCTGTTCTGATCGAGGAGTGACCTGAATTCACTCGTGTTTCGTCTGACAAGACTGAACGCAGTGCGCTTCGCAACAGCGCTGAGCAGCGAATGATCGATCTTAACTGCACTGTGTTTTGCGATGTCGATGAACAATGATCGATGAAACTCAATCGCGCTCCGCGACGAATTGCTGATGAACAGCGCGTGAAACGAGTAAACGTTTCCAATCTGAAAGTTTTGGCAATGCGTCTGAAGGATGTGACTTTGTTCGCGAAAGCAAAAAACAACGCTTTGAAAACGGTTACGCAAAACTCAGCGACTGCCATTCTCCAGCAGCCAGTGCGAGTCTTCGTCGCCTTAGCGCTGTTGAATATCTTGGAAGTTGAGATGTATGTGACCATGATCGTGAACCGTTCCTGTTGCAAACCTATCCAGCATTGAACCCAGCCGTGTCGGCTGTAGATCTTGTTGATGCTGGGTGGGGAGGCGGAACACGATAATCACCTAAATAAATAAGACACGTAGTTATTGACGTAATCTTTTCGGAAATTAGCCGGCAACCCGAAAGTTGCTTGCACTATTTCAGCATAACTAGCACCGAATATTTTGTCAACCGGCTTTTCCCCGGGCTCGTATCTTCAGAAAAGGCTCCGCGTGACAGATCAAATAAGCTTATAGCTAATATCTAGTTGCAGAAATAAAACTAGATACCTGATCTGTTTCTTGTCATAAATTGGTGGCGTATATAGTGGCAAAGTTTCTTGAATTTTAATGTCCGGATTCATGGCACCATAAATGGTGCCGATTAGGATTTTGAGGAGCGGTTTCTTCTTTTTGTAATACATTCTCGCTCTTTCCGACATTTTCCATTCGTGTTGTTTCTTGCCAAGCTCAACCTGATAAGAGTTTTTCCTGAAGGCCGAAGGTGCAACCAAATAGGTGAGTGTCGCTCACTCTTCTTGGTGATTACAAAGAAATCATTCCGACCGATAGAATGCAGTTATCGCTACTCTCAGTGACGTTGAAGATTGGCACGTAGACGCCACTTATTTATGGTGAAGCAATGGCACAAGATATTCTGTATTCGTCAGATGCGACGAGATTGTTGCAGGATCTGGAGTCAGCCTCTGTAAGTTCGACGAGGCTGCCTGCGATCAAAGATCCAGAGCATCTAGAGGCTCTTCATGATTTGTTCGGACAAGCGGTTGGCATTTCCAAAGAGTCCGAGGTGCCCGCTAAGCCAAGATCTCCTAGAATGACAAGCAACGAACTGAAAGCAATGAAAGTTGCCTCCAGTAAAGTCGCAACCCCCAACGTCACGATGCTGCAAGCCGCACTGCAGTTTGCTATCAGGACTGCTTTCGAATTCAAAGCGATGTTCGCTCCTCGAGTGAAGACCGTTATCAATTGCAAGGAAGCGGGCCACTATTGCGCGCATTGTGAAAAGTCTCTTCCATTCTAAGTTCAGAATGAAAGAGTGATCTCCAGGTTCCAAGTTTTCGTCTGTGGTTTCTAAGCGCCATATTGGAAACCGCGGATGGAATGAGAAGCACAGTTCCACTGCCTTTCGGAGCGATGATTCTCAATGCAGAGGGTAGTACGGATTTCATTGAAAAGTATAAAATCGCGCAATCGGATATAGCTCCCCCGTTAGTCACGATTCGCAGGTTTTAAACTGCGCAGGCGAGAAGCATGCGAAGGTGGACCGGGCTACTCGGGTGATCTTGGCGTGATAGCATCACTAACCCCAGGTGACGCTATCACGTTCACCCTCTGGCTCAGTCCCCTACACTGCACCGTATACGGTGTCAAAAGTTATTTAGGATTTTGTCGCAAGCACTCGGCAGTAAGGTCCGACCAAGTCAGCAAGCTCGACGAGAAACTCTTCGTCTTGCGCGGTGAAATTGGCAGGCTTATCACTGTCGATATCGAACTGAGCGACTACTTCATCTTGATATTTGATCAAGACGACGATCTCCGACTTCGTTGTCGGAGAGCAAGCGATGTAGTTTGCAGCAGCTGTGACATCGTCAACAATTTTGTTTTCGTTGTCCTTTACAGCCGACCCGCAGATGCCGTCGCCGACTTTGATAGTTTTATGCTCTGTCGCGGCACCTTTATAGGGTCCGAGGATTAGCTGATCGCCGCGAAGGAAATAAATTCCAACCCAGTTCCAACCAGGCATAGTGCTATGGAGCAGATCGATGGTCGACTGCAGTATGACTTCCGGCGAACCGTTCAGGTCTAGTACCTGGTCTATGACACTCTCATGTAGCTCGCTGATTCCCGTTGGCACGATAGTCATCCTTATACTGACAAAGACAAACGATCATACTTTAGCACTATATTTCGCCAGTTTTGGGGCCATTCAATCTTAAATCGATGCAAATCGAATACCGATCGAGCAAGGTTGCGCTCTCGCGAGGGTTTTGGTCCGAATATTTTTTACGCACGAAGATTAAGCGAGTTTGCGCTTCGAGTTAGAGAGCCGTTTTACCGTGTCTTTCGCGTTTGCGACTCTTGGTTCGTTTTCAACTTCGCTCTGTTGAGGCGTCTGCGCCATCTGAGCCCCAACTGATTGCGGTAATTATTGTCAGTAACGTGAACACTACATAACTGTAACCATTCGTGTTGAAACGGTCGAAAGAACAGACAATGCTACTCTCCAAGCAGCGATTGCTGAATCTCCGGGAGCATCTTAGAAATTCAAATGATCTGAACAATGGCAGTCCAATCTTTCAATGCTTGATTGGAAACCTTCAGTAATAGATTGTTGCAATGCCAGTGCCTGCTCTTGTCGTCTGGCGGCTGGACGTTGATGAAATACTTCATGCCGCACGAAATCGGACCATTGCGCTTCTGTAATACAAGTACCGATTCGTTTAGTGTCGGTAGATTTCTTAACAAGGGATATGAGGATTCGATCGCTGTGATAGTTCTGTGGCAGAGACGAAACGCGCAGCTACTACGCCACAGAGACAGTTCATCCCATATGTATGTTATCGGGCGATATGCTGATCGATTTGATCGGCGGTGACCAGTCCCTCACTCAGGATTAATTCTCGTGCACCACCAGCGGTTAACGGTTCATCGTTGTACAGATTGTATGCTCGGCTGCTGAAGCGAGTTCTCAGTTGCCTTCCAGGGACTTGCGAATTAGTTGGACCTGTCATGCAGTGTCTTTCAAGTCTTTGAGACGGAAATTCTGGAAGATCAAAACATCGATTAGATGATCCTCATCGATCAATCCGGAACCCAGCAGCAGAGTGCCGAGCAGTCGTTAGTCGAAATTGATTCAGCCAGTTTTTCAGACGCTCGGGTTTGACCTCTCTCTCTTTTACCTACTGAGTCATCTTTATGACAGTTCATATAGCTTGATCGCTGTATTGTATTATTTACATTGACGGTGACGCCTTTGGGGCGCGCCATTTGGATGAGAGATCCGGTTTTGAAAGGAGTCGTGAGTTGGCGTATTACCTGGCACCAATAGCAAATGGGCTCGGTGACTTGATAGTCTCGCTGCCGGCGGTGCAAGCGCTTATTGCCACAGGAGTACCGACCTATCTGGTTACTCGATCTCCTCGACAAGAGCTAGGCGATCTGATCGAGGGTCTGGCGGGCAGTATCCGCGAATGCGACTTTGACGCTGGCACTTTGACCGACACCGATGTCTATCATAATTTGCGCGCACACCCGCTGCAATCCGATTATATCTGGGGATCTGAAGCGTTTGAAACTAAATACCCTGGATATAAAATCAATGATGTTCTTAAAGGTGTTTGCAATGACTACGGTATTCATGCCGATTTCGATAATCTGATACCACTCAAGTTTCAGCGTCGTTCCGGATTTGAAAAACGTGTGGTATTTATTCCGGGTTCTGGCGGGATCGTAAAATGCTGGCCGGCAGCTCAATGGCTTGAGCTGGCTTCGCTTCTCTCATCGCGGGAGTACGAGATCGTTGTCATAGGCAAGCCTGAACAATCTGAGATCGTGCAAGCACTGGTAGAACAGGGCTTACCGCATTTGCCGACACCAGCATTCAGCGAGGCTCTTGATGTAATCAGCAATTCCGCATGCGTTATCGCCGTTGATACCGGTTTGATGCATTTAGCTGTTAATCAGGGTATTCCGACGGTTGCACTATTCAGATACAATACAATGTTCGAGCGTCCGTATAAGCACGTTCGCACCCTTGTAGCCCGGGTTTGCGACGCTGTTTGTTTGGAGCGCGAGTATTCAGATGTTCCTAACAAAATGTTGGAATACCCCTGGCATGAAGGATCTTACATGTATTGGGGGACCTGGAAGTGTGCCATTGAGAACGAATGGGAACGTTGTATGCCTTCAATCACGCCAGAAGCTGTGCGCGATTCGCTCGATGAGTTAATCGGTCATCTGAGTTAGACCTGACTTCTTCTATGCGAGGGCAACCGACAATGGCAATTGCTCGGCAGTTGCGACGGTATGATAGCGCCTTAAACCGTGTTTCATTCTGCTAAACTAATTTTGATGAGTGCAGTTGATGCAGCCGAGCTTAGAGAGTGCGTTGAAGTTGTCCAGAAGGAATATGGCAACGACAGTCCTCTGCTTATAGAACCCCTTGAAAAGCTTGCCTTTGCTTATCATTCGGCAGGAGAGTATGCCGATGCTGAGACTTGTTTCAAAAGGGTTGCGATGCTCCGGGAGACATTTAAACCGGATGACTTGACCGGATTGCTTGATGTCTATCATGGATTGGCGATTCTGTTACGCGTACAAAATAGATTTGCAGATGCTGAACCGTATTACATCAAAGGCATCGAATTGAGTCGACGGTCGCTTGGCGACACGCATCAGGACACGTCGACAAGGAAAAACTATCTAGCGGGCTTATACTTCGCCTGGGGGCGATATGACATGGCTCGCGCCATTGTCGAGACCTCATACAGTGTTTATCGAACCGTTTTCGGCGAGAAAAGCGAACTCGTAGGTGTCGCGGCTATGGGGCTTGCGCTCATTTGCAATCGACAAGGTCAAGCACATGATGCCAGCGAATATTTCAAACAAGCTGATCGATTGTTGCCAGCAGGTCCGCGAGGGGCCGTTATACTCGACTTCAAAGATCTGGCAGCCAGTCTGTTTTTCCTTGCCAAGGAAAAATTCAAACAGGGGCAGATCGAACAGGCGGAAACGTTGTTTCGATATTCGCTATTGATCGAAACTGAACGACTCTGGCCAGGTCACCGCATTGTCGGTGACAATGTGCAATTACTCGGTGACCTCTACCGCTCGCAGTCCATGACCATTGAGGCTGAGTTCCTTTATCGACGAGCTCTGGAAATTCGACGTAACGTCATGGGACCCGATCACCTCGATGTGGCAATCAGTGCAAACTCTCTAGGCGTTCTTCTGTACGACAATCGCCGGTACGATGAAGCTGCAACTTTTCTAATGGAAGCTTGTGATATTCGTGGACGCGCCGGATTTCCACCGCTGTACGCGAACTCTCTTCGAGCTTACGCAGCCTGTCTCCGTCAGATGAGCAGATTTGAAGAATCCGACCAGTGTGAGCAGAAGGCGCGAAATATCTTTGAACGTTATAACCCGTCATAGCCGCCAAGAGTCGCCATTCTGCTAGAATCATGGACCCGGCGCACCAGGCGATCTGGGAATTTCCGGTTTATAAACTCGAACGAATGAGCAAGGAGAAACCATGCGCATAGTTGTATTCGGTGGCGGTATGCAAGGACGCGTTATCGCGAAGAACCTCGCAAACAGAAGCGAACGACCAGAGATCGTCATCGCCGACATCAATGAAATTTCCGGACTAGATCAAGGGATTACTTATCGAAAGACTAACGTTCTCGATAAAAGTGACGTCAGCGAAGCCGTTAAAGGTGCAGACTGCGCCGTGCTCGCTGTTCCGAGTAGTATCGCCCATGATGCGCTTCAAAACTTGATCGAAACTGGAATTTCAGTGGTCGATGTAAGTTTTACTCCGGATCCTCCGCTCAGTTTGAATGCCCTGGCAGAGTCAAAAGGTTCCTGTTGTGTTGTCGACTGCGGTGTGGCACCAGGTTTGAGCCACATCCTCGTCGGCCATGCATATGCGGAACTAGGTGGACTGGACAAAGCCCGAATTCTGGTTGGTGGAATGGCACAAAATCCACCGCCGGTTTTCCATCATGCCGTTTACTTTAACCCATCCGATTTGTTGGCAGAATACGTTCGCCCAGCGCGCGCCCGTGTTGGTGGCAAAGAAATTTCGCCAGCTCCATTGGAAGCCGAGATTGAGACCTATACGGACGCCGAGGCCGGTCTTCTGGATTCTTTCTTGAGCGATGGTTTGCGTTCATTACTTACTTCATATCCTGATGTTCCGGACATGGTTGAAAGAACACTCCGGGTCTATGGTCACATGGAGACAATGAAAAACCTGGGCGAACTTGGGATGTTCGACGATGATGTGATTCATACGACCGCTAAAAAACTTGGTACCAAATACGCAGCAGAAAAGTTTCCTGACTATCTACTGATGGTCGTTGAAGCGGAAAAGGGCGATAAGAAGCTTGCCTGGCGCATGATCGACCATTGCAAAAACGGCGAATCGGCGATGAGCAGAACGACCGGCTACACCACTGCCGCAGTCGCTATGGTATTGGCCACGAAGAAATTCACCACCCCTGGTGTACATGCGCCAGAGAAACTTGGCGAAGTTAAGAACCTCGCTCAAGTTGTGATTGATGATCTCAAAGAACGAGGAGTGGTCACTGAAGTAGTCACCATCGGCGAAGCCGTCCGCGTTTAACGCCGTCGTTTTCGGCGATCGTTCCGCGTTTAAACCTGGGAGCGCCGGTTTCCAACCGGCTTCTAGGCGGCTGGATGTGACGTTTCAATTCGAACGGCGGTGGAACTTCTACTGAGCAGGATAGGTTTGGCGCGCAAAGCCTGGCGGTCTAACATTCATTTGAAACGAAACAGGGAAGCCAGCTGGAAGCGGGCGCTCCCTGGTTTTTCAGTTTAACTCTTAAGGGCTACTTTGCTTTTGACGCGCTGGCAACTTTCTCGCGGTCTCTGCGGCTGGTCATTTCAGCGAGTACGTATTCCACAACCTTTTCGATGCGGACGCGTCCGATCGGTCTTCGGTGCTTTGCGTTGTCTACGATCGGCAGTTGCTTCAAATCGCGATCTCGCATTTTCGAGAGTGCCACCGTCAGTGGTTCATTAATTGGTATAGAAATTGGATTCATCACCATCAAATCTGTAACTGGTAGATCGACGTCTGGGTCTGCCAGTTGAGCATGTTCGAGCGCTCGGACCAGATCGGAGCGTGTGATTATTCCTGCCAGCATTTCTTCACTGTCGATGATGCAACAAAGATCGGATCCAGATTTATTCATGCCTTTGATTACGTCTTCCACGCAGGAATCGATCGCCATTGGCTCCATGGTCAGTGGTTCCATCATATCGTCAAGAGTGATTGCTTCCAAAATTTCCCGAACGTCTGGAACGTTTTGCCACATACCTTTTCGTTTCAATGAAGCTTTTGCGATGGCATCCCTCACGGGCGCTAGTGAGGAAGAAATTTGTGTGAAAACGTTTCTGCCAAGCACCATGCAAACGAGCTCCGATCTTGCCCGCACGCTGTGATTTCTGCTGCTACTATCCATTAATGATGATTCGCCGAAAAAGTCACCGTCACCAAGAACAGCTTCGCAATCTAGACTGCCATCTTCTCGATGTTTCAAAATTTCGACTTCACCGCGCTCGATGACATAAAAGTCAGTCGCGCTATCACCCTTCTTAAAGATAAAATCACCCTGGGCGTAATGCGCACGACCAAGGCGTTTCGTTCGGTCGGCTTTCAGATGTGCGAGTGTTCTGGCAAATAATAAATCACCCATCCATTCAAGTCCCACTTGAATCTTTTGTGTCAAGGACGGCAGCTTCATCAAGTAGATTCCGCGCCAGAGAAACCACGCTGGGAAGCCGGAAATGCGCAAGTTGCCGATTTCCGCGATAGCGGATCTTCCGCCAATTGCGCAGAGTTGTCCTTGCATTTTATAACCAAATGCCTGAGTCGGTTTCTTCGCAATTCTCAGGGCGATGTTTTTTGCCGCTTGAATCCCCTGTCGTTCGGCAAATTGAGCAACTGTCGGTGACAGCCGACCATCGAGCGAATTGATTACTGCACCACAATCTCCAAACGCCCAAAGGTTTGGATGTCCGGGTAAACTCATATCTGTTTCAGTTAGAAGTCGACCGTTTTGTTTCGGTAAGGTCATGCGCTCAATCAATTTTTGCGTGGTAGTGCCGATGGTGCAGACTACCGTTCCTGCTGGCATGAATGTTCCATCTTGGAGTCGCAATCCTTCGTGCGTGGCCATGCTGGCCCGGGAGTTTAAAAGGACGGTCACGCCGGCTTTCTCCATTTCTTCTTTGGCAAAATCACGAAGCGTTTCGGAGACTTCGGGAAGCAACTGATCGCGACCGTGCACGATGGTGACTTTGATATCGGTATCTTTTATATTGTGGAAAAACCTCCTACTATTTCGAACAAGGTCATTTATTTCACCTGCTGTCTCGACACCGCTGAAACCGCCACCAACAACGACAAAACTGAGATACCATGCACGTTTTTCATTGTCTTCACAGACTTCTGCTTTCTCCATTTGCTCCATAATGTGTGACTGAAGTGCGAGTGCATCTCCGATCGTTTTTAACGGAAAGGCGTGCTCATCCATCCCGGGCACAAGCGACAAATTGACAGTGTTTCCGCAGGTTAAAACAAGGTGGTCGAATTTCATGCAACGAATCTGCCCATCATAAGATTCGTATGATAATTCGTTCTTCTCTACGTCGACGCTGGTAACTTCTTCGGTTCTGCATTGAACCTTCTTCAGCAACTGTCGTAATGGAGCGGCAACGTCCTTCGGTTGCAACGAGGCGCTGACTACTTCGGCCAGCAGAGGATGAAAAACCATGTGGTTTTCTTGGTTGAATAAGATAACGTTGGAATCGTGTGGCAAAACCTTGATTAGGGTCTTTGCGCACTTCACGCCGCCAAAACCGCCGCCCACGATAATAATTCGTTGACCCATGAAACTTCTCCGGTGCCAAATGTCGCTGCCGATTCAGTTCGGACCGGAATTATAGCAGAGTAGTTGGTCGTCAAGTACCCTTGAGCGTCTGCCGGTTCTGAGCCTCTATAACTAACCGGCTTTCACTGCGCAGGCTATGTCTTCTTTCTTGGTTTGTAATCGCGATCTGTCAATGTGCGATTGTGTTTAATCACTGATACCAGGAACGGTGCTTCTTTCGAATTGGAAAGAGCGAGCGCGGCACTATACATTTTTTGACTGGCGTCAAAGAGCTCAGCACGTTCGCGCGTATTGGACTTTCCATTAGCCGCCAGGTAGTATGCGACTCCGAGGTTGTTGAAATCGCGTGTGAGTTCTGGAGCACTCTGTTTGAGCCGACGATTGTCGTAGTCGAAGATCGACTTATAACAGCTGACGGCATGCATGTGAGATCCCTGTGCCTGGTAAACGTTCGCCAGGCTCAGTGCGTCATTGACGAATTGCCGATTGTATCCATTGCTCTTGTCTTTGCTGTCGGCAGTCCAAAACTTTGAATATATTTCGGACGCCTTGCCGGTATCTCCATTTTGCAGGTGCAACGAAGCCAGGTCTCTCATGAGATCTGGCTCGAAGGTCATGCAATAGTCAGTGCCACCATCATTGGTGATTTCGCTTGCCACTGCCGATTGCTTGTTCTTAATAGATTGCCAGTAGTTTTCACCGTGCTCCCGGTCGCTTGCTTCAAGAATGCTCCTGAGCGTGACCAGGCAGAAAAGTGCTAACACCGCAATGGTGAGCGGTTTTGGCAATGTCCTATCCTCCTGGAGGTGCCGGCGGCGGCGGTGGTGGTGGAGGTGGAGGAGGTGGTGGCGGCGGCGGTGGCGGCGGCGGCGGAGGAGGCGGCGGAGGCGGAGGCGGCGGAGGAGGTGGAGGAGGAGGAGGAGGAGGAGGAGGAGGCGGAGGAGGAGGAGGAGGCGGAGGAGCCGGAGGAGGAGGA
>CAZRMH010000004.1:0-49949 GCA_964600935.1 uncultured Candidatus Obscuribacterales bacterium | reverse complement strand
GTTGAAAGGATCAATCGAGGGTCCAGCGATTATCCTGGATAACACCAGCACCAATCTCGTGGAGCCCGGGTGGATTGCCAGTTTATCTCACAATGATTCATTGATTTTGACGCGAATCAGGGATGCTAATCACGTTTCCACCAGCTCGGCAGTCAAAGCCGCGCCAGCTACATTTCCTATTTTCGAAAACATTGAAACCAGCAAAGCATTGCAGGAAAAAAACTCTCAAGCAGATCCGATTTTGCTCGAGTTATTCAACAATAAATTCATGGCAATAGCCGAAGAAATGGGCGTCACACTCTGCCACACCAGTCGATCGGTAAACATAAAGGAGCGCCTCGATTTCTCATGCGCACTTTTCGATCAGCACGGCAAGCTCATCGCCAATGCTCCCCATATGCCTGTTCATCTCGGTTCGATGGGCGAGAGCGTTCGCGCCATCATAGATGCTTTTCAAACGGAAATGAAAAACGGCGATGTCTATTTTTTAAACAACCCCTACAGCGGCGGAACACACCTTCCAGACATCACAGTTGTGACACCGGTTTTTGCAAGCGAAGTACCAACACGACCTGCGCTTGCGACAGAAACAGGAAGATCGTGTGGTTCACCAACCCCCTCGCAACCAACTATTCAGACGCCATCGCAAACCCAAAAACTAGCGACTTCATCAGAAACAACGTCGCCAGCGCAAACCCAGACGCAATCAACATCAACACAAACGCATAGGCTCCCCGAAAAGCAAACGCCAATATTTTACACAGCCTCGCGTGGACACCACGCTGACATCGGTGGTATCACAGCTGGTTCCATGCCTCCGAACAGCCGCTCCATCGAAGAGGAGGGTGCTCTGATCGATCCGACCTTATTAGTTTCCAACGGCGTTTTCGATGAACAGAAAGTCCGCGCACTTCTGACAGGATGCCGATACCCGACACGAAACATCGAACAAAACATTTCCGATTTACAAGCTCAGATCGCCGCAAATAATCGCGGCGTTCTCAGCCTGCTGAACTTGATAGAGTCGTACGGTCTGGATACGGTCTACTCATACATGCATCACGTCAGACAAAACGCAGAGGACTGCGTTCGCGAAGCAATTGAAAAACTTTCTGACGGCGCCTTCGAACTCGAGATGGATAGCGGTGCAAAAATTTGCGTCGATGTAAAGGTTGACAAAATCAACAGATCCGCCACGATCGATTTCACCGGCACATCGGAGCAACAGAACTCTAATCTAAACGCGCCCAGAGCGATTACCATAGCCGCAGTTTTGTATGTTTTCCGAACACTCGTGGACGCCAACATACCACTTAACGACGGCTGCCTTGCGCCGTTGAACATTATCGTGCCAACCAACTCGATGCTCAATCCTTGCCCGCCGGCCGCCGTAGTCGCGGGTAACGTGGAAACGTCGCAAGCCATCGTTGATGCCGTCTACGGTGCTCTCAACGTGATGGCCGCCAGCCAGGGCACGATGAACAATTTTACTTTCGGCAACGCCACTCATCAATATTATGAAACCGTATGCGGTGGCGCCGGCGCCGGTCCCGACCACAGCGGCTGCGACGCCGTACAAACCCATATGACAAACTCGAGACTGACCGATCCCGAGGTGCTTGAATGGCGTTTTCCGGTAATCCTAAAAGAATTCTCGATAAGAAAAGGCAGCGGCGGACTGGGCAAGTACAATGGTGGAAACGGAGTGACACGAAAGGTACAGTTTACTGAAACGATGGAAGCGTCAATCCTATCTCAACGTCGGAAAGTCGTTCCCTTCGGTATGGATGGCGGATCTTCAGCGGCGACTGGTCGCAATTATGTGATCAAAAACCTAGACGGAAAAATCGTCGAACTGTCCGGCACTGATACCGTGACGATGAATCCAGGAGATACATTCGTAATTGAAACCCCGGGCGGCGGCGCCTGGGGCCGGGCTTCTTCGCCACAGATTGAAAACGATCAAAAATAGCGCCGACCTTAGACCAGAAACCTTCACTTCTAGGACGAATCGTTAGAACAAGCGACTCGCGGAGACAGAACCCGCAAATGGCAAGCAATTCCTGGCCTACTCCTCAAGACTACAACGAAGCAATTCAAAATCCGCGCGCCTGTTTCTCCGACCCGGACCTGATTACCGGCACAGTCGAGACAAACGCGCTCGGCTTACCACGCGCGATGACTGGTGCATTCGCCAGCGTTTACAAAATCAGCAACGCCAATCAATCGTGGGCAGTTCGCTGTTTTCTTACCAGTAGATTGGATCAAAAGGATCGATATAGACATATCAGCGATTTCGTTCTATTCGACGATCTCGACTGCACAATCGATTTCCACTATGTCGAGCAAGGAATAAATGTTAAAGGGAAATGGTATCCCTGCCTGAAGATGCCCTGGGTGATGGGCGAAACGCTTGATGTTTATTTGTATAAAAACTATAAAACGCCTGGCAAAATCAAACAGTTGCTCGCTGAATTTCACGATATGGTCGACCAGCTCGAATGTGCCGGAATAGGACACGGCGATCTACAGCACGGCAACATCATCGTCACCAATCAAGGCTTGCGATTGGTCGACTACGACGCCCTCTACGTCCCTGCCTTGCTGGGACGTAAAAGTCTAGAACTGGGTCATCCAAACTATCAGCACCCGGACCGAAACGAGCATCATTTTGATCCGGATGTTGATAATTTCTCTTGTTGGCTTATACACACATCGCTGCTTGCGCTGGCAATTGATCCGCAGCTTTTCGACGTCCATAATGGCGGCGACGAATGCATTTTATTCAAACGAACTGATCTGGCTAGACCGGAAGAATCGCCCCTATTCAAAGCACTTTTGAACCATGATTCCGCACCGATACGCGAAGCAACCCACCTGCTTCAGCGCATGCTGTGGGCGACACCACTAGCGATACCAATTTTGGACTGCCCTCCGGAATGCTTCGAACTCCTTCCGACTATTCGCAATGACCAGTCACCACTGGAAAAGCTCAAAGCACCTGTGATTGAGCAAGAGGAAACTCGGCTGGTCGCTCACTCACCAGCGGTTTCTCGGCATAGTTTTGATTTCATCGACGACGAAGCCATCAGTATTCAAGTCGGCGCCCGAAAGAAAAACAAAAAATCGACCAGCCAGAAGATCAAAAATTTGAATCAGGCTCGCAAGCAGCTTAGTGAAAACATGTTGCTGTTCTTTTCGCCTCAAATATGGGTTCATCAACATATGCACCTGGCGCTTAAACACTTCGACGACGGTCAGTACGACAGTGCTTTAAACACATATTTGCGCGTATACAAGATGATGAACAAAAAGGACTGGGAACAGCATAAAGCGTTCTTCTGGTGCCTGATGGGACTCGGTTATTGTTCCGGTCTATCTGATAAAACCGCGCTGGCAGGCAACTATTTCCTACTGGCAAACAAAGGCGCTACCTCCACTCTAAACAAATGCAGATCTGGTTTGTGCCTGGCGATGATTCGGTATGAGAGCGACGATGAAAACGGCGCGCTGAAATTACTGTCGGAGATTTGGCGCAGCGGCAGCGACTTAGAAGAGGCTGTCATCACTGAGCTTCAAAACGTTTACATTCTGCGACCGTCATTTTTTCACATGCTGAGAAAATTCGGAGAGTCGCTGCTTACGAGGAATGATGGCAGAGCAATCGAGGTACTAGCGGCGGCATCTCTAGTGTTTGGCGAACTGACAAAAACAAACTCGATACAAATTTCCGAAGAATCCGCCAACTCGATGTTAAAACTTGCCGATCTATACTGCAAGAAGAAAGCCTGGCCGCAAGCTCAGGCGCTGTATTGGGACCTGGGTCGAACCGCCATCAAGGACGGTATCACTACACCTGGTCGCAACGCCTTGTTCTGCGCCACGATGATCGCCCTGTTGAACAAAACAACCGAGGAAGAAGATATCAGACCAGAGTTGAACCTCCTGGTTGCCTCATTCGCACAGGAGAGCAATCCCAAATCTTTCGGTCCCCGTCTGCGTAACATGATCGGATTTGCAGTAGATTTTGAACCCGCACTTATCGTCTCTGCGCTTACCTATCTTTGCTTGCGTTTTCTGACTGAGAATTTGCGCTTGCAGGCCCTGGTAACTGCAAAAACAGCATTCAAAATTACGATAGAACGAAAGCTGCCATTGACTAAACGGTTGATTGCATTGATTGGAGCGCTCGGCGAAGTCGATGGCTGGGAATGTCTCTCAACCAGTTACTTAGGGGAGGATAACGACGTCAGGCCGTTGCTGGATTTTTTATGCGAAACCAACGACATTGTCACGCTTAAGTATCTCGCCCACCGACTGGCCAGTGAGAAAAAGACCGTTCCACTGTCGATCATGTTGATGCACTTCGCCATGCATTATAGCGAGAAATTCGCCGAACTCTGCAACGAGCTAATCGAAGGCTTGCCCCGTCACGCTCCCGCTCGCGGAGAGCTGTTTTCCACGTTAGACAGGTCAGGTCAATGTTTTGTCACTAACCTCAACCTACTGTTCGACGAACAACCATCGGAAATCCGAACTGCCAATCAAATTCTCGATTCTCAACTGCAACACCTGAATGCCATCGCCTTGATTCGAACATTCCTGAAATCCCATGGTTACGAGATTGAGGCCCAGGCATACTCAAACTTGATGATGCGACTGGATAACTCGCAGCTGTTGATGATCTGGATGCTCAAGCTACTATCAGAACAAGAATCTCATCGCTTCATCGAGTTCATTCTCGATCCGATCGAATACGATTTGGCAAGCGTCAACGCATTTGTTCTGCATCTGTCGGAAGAGAAAACAAACAGCGGATTGGAGCTGTTTATAAGCGGTCTGAGACAGTGGGGATTACCGGTCTCCAAACTGGAAGCAATACTATTATCAACTGCCACGCTTTGCTGCGAACGACTAACCAGCTTGTTGGATATTGAACCAATCGACGACGAAGCGCTCGTTCAAACCCGTGCCCTCTACCGACTCAAAGCTATTGCCGTCGACCTGAGACTTGAAGGGCGTTTCAATTCGATCTTGAGTAGACTCTATCAACCCGTTTATTTCGAATCACTCAGCGACCTCCTGAATAGTTTAGATAAAACCGATGACGCGAGTTTAATGCAAGCGATGACGATCGACATGCTCGATCTAGACAACGACAAATTACTCCAGGTACTTGTCCTGATGGCGATCACACAACCAGACAAGGCAATCATAGGTGTTTGCCGGGCACTGCTAAAAAACGATCGTGCACCACTTGTAGCGTCAATCGCGACTCATCCCGAAGTGAAAAAGAAAGGAGAGTTTTTCAAAACTCTGGCGCTCGTAGTGACAAAAAAGTTCTCCGACGAAATCATTCTAACCTTCGTAGACGAACTGCTTAAACAAGACTACAAAGACGGTGTCGCTACGTTTATTCGCAATGCGAAGCTCCTGACGCGATCAGAACTGTTGTTGAAGCTGCTTTCCAAATGTAGCCTCGCGGAGAACCTCAGCACCACTGATGACCAGATACCATCTGGCCAACAAGACGCGATTGCCGCGATGGTTTTGTTATCCGACCTTTCCGGATTAGCGGATCTGGTTCACCTGGCGGCACTGTCAGGCGAACGACGGCTCTCCGTCATTCTTTGCGATCTCGACAAGAACGGACTCAAGACGGAACAGCGCCACGACGTGCTCAAAATTGTAGTTTACAGATGCGCAGACTCACTATCAGAATACTGCCAACGTTTGAAGAAGCAAGAAGATCAAATGGGCAGATTGAACGCCCTGGCGGTTTTAAACATCGCAGCTTTAAACCGATTATCCGCGCTTCTAGCCCCCTCAAAGGAACCGAATCAGGCAATCGCATTGCTGCAATCTCCAGACAACCGTGATTTCGTCATCAATTGGCTGCTCGACCTGGCTGCCACAGGAGATACTGACAAGATTGCAGATTTTATAGTCGATGCCGCAAAATTAAACAACTTGCCGCTCGTCGACACAATCTTTTTGCGTTTAGCGCAAGTCGGATTTTTGCGCACTTTAATCGTGACGTCGCGAAAACTATGTACTGAAAATCTCAGTCCAGTAATTGTCGGACCGATTAAACGGCTCGTTGAAAACGGTCTTGTCGATGCTTTCGGCTCTGTTTGTTTAGAAGCCGTCAGCAATCTCAACTCTACTCAAACGACGCTGCTTGAGATAATCCAGAACCTCAGTGGCTTCGACAAGAGCTACATGCGAATAGCATTAAGGCAAATTTTCTTCTACCGCGGACTTGATGTGGTCGAACGTCTCTATCATAAGTGGTCCTATGTGGCGCCGGAAACATCGCTTGTCATGCTGAACGAAATGCGTGAGCTCGGCTACGTCTCCTGATTGCAGCTCAGAATACAGTCGAATAAACCGCTTGATGTTCGCAGCGGCGTTTCCGATGATGTACTATTTCTAAAGACCTTACTAGAGCACAAGTCTTGAACGACACAAACGAACTCCAGCCCGAAGCGGAAAAGCAAGCAACAAAATTGTTGCCATTACCGGACGTCGGAGACCTGCTGTTCATCGGGATCATGCATATCCTACTTTTCGCGCGTCCAGATTACATGTTTCAAGATGCTTCGATCGGGTGGCATTTGACCGCCGGTCAGTGGATTCTGGACAACAAAGCTATTCCTAAAACGGATCTGTTTTCCTACACTTTTCCGGATAAAGCCTGGGTCGCTTACGAATGGCTATTCGATTTGATCGCCTACGTTTTGACGCTTCTCGGTGGTTTAAACCTGCTTGCAGTCGCCATCGCCGCAACGATTTCGTTCATCTTCATGAAGGTCTACGATCGAGCACGCGCTGAAGGCGGTCCACTCGAATTAGTTCTACCAGTGACGATTTTCGGGATATTTGCAGCAGCAATACACTGGCTCGCCCGGCCGCACATAATAACGTTTCTCTGCCTCTTTTACTTTTTGACAAAACTTGAGGATTTCTATCGCGGCACCATTAGCAGTACCAAACTTTATTTGTTCCTTGGTCTCCTTATGGTCTTCTGGGTCAACTGCCATCCGGCATTTCCTCTAGGTTTAGTCCTGATCGGCATCTATTTTGTAGCGGCCGGGCTTCAAAGTTTCAAATCAACGCCCGATGCCAAAGATGGAAACCTGAATCGAACAAAGGTTCTCTTCATAGCTGGATTGATCGTCTCTGCAGCGACACTTATAAACCCTTATGGATTGGACCTCTACAAATACATCATCGAATACCTGAAAGGCAGCACGGTGCTTGCTAATACCGATGAATTCAAGTCGCCAGATTTTCATCTACAATTGAAAAACATCCATTCCTTTTTCCTCCTGCTCCTGATGCCTTTCTTTCTGGGAGGTCTGGCGATCACGAAGAAGCGTCCTTCACTTCCTTATTTCACTACTTGTGTTCTTTTTCTGCACATGGCACTATCGGCGGTGCGAAACATTCCTCTGTTTGCGATCGTTTCAGTACCAGCTATCGGACTGATGTTCTCTAAAACAATTCTGGAGGATCACGTAAGACCTTTTATTGAAGCCTTTCCCAAGTCAACGAGCGTCGAAAAATTCGCGCGAGCCTTTCAAGAATTCGCCAAGCAAGAAATGCTTTGCAAAATGCACATCGCTCCCATCATCTACGTCAGCTTTGTTGCAATAGCGGCGTTGTCTGGGGGCGGTTTTGGCGGTTCCAAAATGCTGTCTTCCGGTTTCTCGCCCCTCGAGATGCCTACCAAAACTCTAGATTACATTCGAGAACATAAACTGCCGTTCGACCGCGGTTTCAACCACGACAACTGGGGTGGCTTGATCAGATACAAGCTCGGGCAGCGTGTATTTATAGACGACCGCGCAGATTTTTACGGCGAACAATTCTATAACCGCTATGGAGCTATCGTTCAGACTCAGCCGGGTTGGAATAAGTTACTGGACGAAGCCAAAATCGAATGGGTATTGATGCCGAAGAATTCGAAACTGGCAGCCGCGCTCAAAGCTGATGAACAGTGGCAAATTGCCTGTGAAGATGGCGCTCCGGACCCAACTATGAACGTCGGTTCGATTCTGTTCGTGCGAAAGAGTCCAAATCACGATCTAGAATGAAAAAACTCGATCGCCACCGCGATCGACCGCACATTCCATCGCCTCGAGAGACCTGGCCACCAACTCGTCGTATTCAGGAGCATGTTCTGGGAAGGTCGCCACACCGATGCTAGCAGTCAAGGAAAAGTTCTTCCAGTTGTGCGAAAACACTTGATTGGCCACCCGCTGCCTGATGCGCTCAGCTACCAAAGACGCGCCGGCTGCGTTGGTTTGAGGCAGGACAACAGCGAATTGCCAGGGTGCATAACGAGAGGGAATATCGACTTCGCGAGTCGAGTTACGAATAACGAGCGCCACCACACGCAGTACCGCATCTTGCGTGAGAGTGCCATAATTGCTGCCAATGCCTTCGAACTCGTCGACTATCAGCGTGAGGACGGATACGCGCTGGCTATAACGTCTAGATCGAGCGATCTCAGCTTTCAGTTCCTTGACGAAAGTGCGATGGTTATACAGTTCAGTGACCGGGTCGAGCAAAGCCAATCGTTCAATGTCTTCGCCTTTGGCGGCGACTAAACCAACTTGCTGCGCGACATCTGCCGAACGTTGCTCGTATTCCCTGACCCGCGAAAGAATATCCGGATCTCCCTGAAAAGAAGCCGCTAGAAGCGGCTTGCGCTTCATCAGGTCATCTCTAACCTTGTTGTACATCCCTGAGCCGTCAGCGGTCGTGGGAGTCTGGTCTACCATTGCATCCTCGCGGTGCGAAACTTCGTGGGATCACTAACCAAGTTTACCAATGCCATATCAATTTTTGGCGGGCAAATTGTCAGGAGATTCGATTTTGTCACCGCCGAAATCACCGCCGAAATTCACCAGTTTATCCCGAAAAACACCAAAGAACCGCAGCGAGGACGGACCTGTTGCCTTTTCAGCGGCTGCAAAAATGTCAGAAATTCTGGCAATTTTTCTGACACTTTAAATTGAGCGCTGAGATTGCCCGAACAAGTCAAGCAGAGAGTCCGCCCGGCCCGCCGATAAAATTTAACGACTGATTACTTTTTCTCAGGCGAACTGAGAATTTGCTCCAATCTTTCGATTAGCTCGCTTCCGTCGGTCTCAGCTCTCTCAATATCCGATATGAATAGCCCCAAAGCGGCTTCAGGCGAAACCTCGTTCCTGGCCACAATTACCCGACCGTTATCGTTTATCCAACAAAACCCTGCTTGCAGCGGGAAACAGAGCGGTTCAACACCGGGATGGACCGAGAGACCAGCGGTTCCAGGGACGATGCCGTTGCGGCGAAGCCATGCGCTGACAAGGTTGGCGACATTGTCAGAGTTCACAGGCGTAGCGAAAAATGCGTAAAGCTGCCACTGCTCTGAGTCTTGCAGCATGTAGAGTTTCATCTGATTGACGCCAAGACAACGGAAACAATCACGGATCTTGTTCAGACCTTCAGTCGTCCGATAGTAGCTATCTTTGTCCAACAAAATGGTGACGAACCGAGTATTTTTGTCAGCCATGCACGCGCGCATAAACGTCGCCTGTCCACTGATCGACTCCAGAATTTCTTCATCCGACAGATGATGGAATTGGCTAGTTTCCCGCCAATCCCCAGCTTTGCCGCGTTTAATCAAGCTAGCAAATCTGTTGGGAAACAGACTCAAAAATATTTTCTTGTTTTTGAGCGTCGTCATAGGATCAAGAGATTCGTATTCTACTTGCGCTGGGATTTCACCAACCAGCTCGTGTGCCGATGTCTCACCAACCAATTCGGCGACATCCGACGGAAATTTTACACTCATAAGTTTGCCTAGCGCATTGTCTTCCAATTCCAGCGATAGATCGGACGGAACCCCATAATGTTCGGTATCACCGTAGAAATAATCTTGCACGCTCAAACCTCGCTGATGATATCACTGGCAGTAGCACGGCTCTCCTGAACTCGAAAGGCGAACAATCTTTCTTGCGTGAGCCTTGTTTAATAAAACCTAGTAATGGAGCCTGATTACAGCATAATAATACACCACAATTTCTAGCTAGCAAGTGGCGCACCATATATGGTTCAGCAATGTCCACAAAATCGCCGTTACCATATCCACCTATCACCACAAGCGATACCGTTACCACAACATCGCATATCGAAAGGCACCAAATCCGGTTCCACTCGACAAAACAAATGTTACTAAACGTGCGCTGAAGTCGATCAATTCGCACAAGAGTTCAGTTTTTTCCAAACGACAATCGATTGCCGGACTGAACTTATGGGCATGTTGGAGTTTTACTGATATGGTTTAACTAGCACAATTAGCCTACAAGTTTTTCGCGAGATTGAGCCGCCACGCTGATCATTGAACCGGTCCGGAATTTGAATGATAGGCGCACAGAAGAGCCACGGATCCACCTGTCAGATTTTCTAGCCGTTTTTCTGACAAATCACCCATTCCCCCCGATCTATCGTTTTGTTGACCATTTCCCGTCCCAATGCCCTCCTCCCAATCTGTCAGATTTTCTGACCGTTTTTCTGACAAACGCCCTAAGCACAAGCTGTCCCTTCTTTGACCGTTTCATTCACACCCCCTCCGAATCTGTCAGATTTTCCGATCGTTTTTCTGACAAATCGCCCTCCTCCCGAACCGGCCTGAATGCTATCCCGCCTCAGCATCTCTCAACAAGGACTGATCGGCATCTGCCTGCTACTCCTGATTGAGTTCATTTTTGTCGGCGCCCTTGTCTACTCCCTGGGAAAAACGAAAGGTCATTTGCGAGACGAGACACACGCGCAAGAGGTGGTTTCGCGGCTAAACAACGTCGCCAATATCTCTCAAAAAATCGGCATTGCCATGATCCGAGGCGCTTCGCCGCCGGAGTTGCTGCAATTTGTTGAAACCTCAACGGACTTCCACGGTTTCAAAAAAGATTTAGACAAAGAGCTCAGCAGTTTGCGCCAACTGATAAGGGACGAACCTGATGCATTGCGAGAATTAAATGAACTCGACAAAGCAATGCAAAAAACCTGCCTCTACTACGACTCCCAGAATAGCCACTTCAGAGACAGTTCTGCGACGTTTAAACTTTTCAACGACACGATGTTTGCCCTCTCAGCAGACTGTACGCGGCGGTCGACAGCGCTCATCAAACACTATCGCTCGATTGAGCAATCAAAACCAATAGAGACCGAAGGCTCCCTCGCCAATGTATCTGCTCTTTTGATTGTTGGTTCGATTTTCAATCTAGCAGGAGCTCTTATTCTTGCCGGACTGCTGGTTAATCGAATTACTGGACGGTTGTCGATTCTCTCCGAAAACATCGACCGTTTCGCAAACGGAGAACCACTTAACAGACGACTCTTAGAGAACGATGAGATTGGCAAAATCGACAGGTTATTCCACGAGATGACGGAGACTATAAATCAATCGAGGCGTAATGAAACCGCATTAATCGCCAATGCATCCGATGTAATTTGCCAGCTCGATCGTCAGGGCACCTTCATGAGCGTAAGCCCATCCTCGAGAGAACAGTGGGGATACGAGCCCGATCAAATCATCGGGTTGCATTTTAGCAAAGTAATCAGTCCTGACTATTTAGACCAAACCTCCAATACTATCTCGAAACTGATGTCGACAGACTCGCTAGGTAGTTTCGAAACCCACGTTGAAACCGGGGACGGCAGGTCGATCGACACAGTCTGGTCTGCGCACTGGTCACCATCTGCGGAGTCACTGTTTTGTTTCGTCCACAACATTACTGAACGCAAACATATGGAAGCGGTTCTCAACGCGCAGGAAGAACAACTCAGGACAGTCATTGAGAACATCCCAGTTGGCCTGGTCATGATCGATAAAGATGGTTTCGTAAAAACTGTAAACACCACCACAGAAAAAATGACCAGACGCAATCGGCAAGATTTACGGCAACGGCCAATACTTTCATTGATTGAATCGAACTCAAGCGAACCAGACTTGCTTAAAGTTTTTCATGCTAGAGACAGCTCGCAAGTTACTCGATGCTTCCTTAAACTACCGGATGGAGCAACATTGCCGATCGAAATCACCTGCGCGCATTTTCCGGCATCTGGACTTTCCGACTTATTACTCGTCCTGGATGACATCAGCGAGCGGGTAAAACTCGAAACGATGAAGGAAGACTTTGTAACTCTGTTGGGTCGAAACTTGCACAGCCCGCTCGATATCACCAGAAAACGTGTTTCAGAATTGATTAACCCTGACAGCAAAGACAAGAAGAAACAGGAAAGACTGGGTCGCGTCAGCACTAACATCGAGCGCCTGCTTAAACTGCTCGATGAATTACTGAGCATCCAAAAATTGGGCTCAGGCAGATTGGTGGGCGCGCTGGCACCAGCTCAGATTCAGAAGATCGTCGTCGAAGCTGTCAATGCCGTAAGCGATCACGCGGAGCAACAGGGAATATCGCTTGTTTATGAAACCACAAACGTCAGTGTTCTTGCGGATTCCGACCGGCTTGTGCAGGTAATCGTAAACTTACTCGGTAATGCGATTAAATTCTCACCCAGACAGACTGAAGTAAAAATCAGCATAAAAGAGCACCTCGAGCACGTAGAAGTTAGTATCATCGACAGTGGCAGGGGCGTTCCAGAAGGCATGCGCAAAGCCATTTTCGAACAGTATGTTCAAACTAGTGTTGCCGATGGACAACGCGGCAAGGGAACTGGTTTAGGCTTATCAATCTGTAAGTCGATTGTGGAAGCGCACCACGGCTCAATTGGCGTGGACAGCAACTCGGGTCAAGGCAGCCGTTTCTGGTTCACGGTACCGAAAATCTAATGACAAACGAACGAAGGTCGAAACTGAAACAACGAATGATCATTCTGCTTGGAACGATCGCAGCACTGCAAACGGTCTTCCTTGGCTCCGTTGGCTGGGCAGTAATTTCGACCTCTGAACAACTCGACAAAGTTCGGCGCGTAAAATCAGTTGTAGGCATTCTCAGTCGATTGTCTAACCTTACTCAAGACATGACTTTATCTGTTTTGAACATCGTGTCCTCACGTGAGCGCGCAGCGCAAAACTCTCAAGGATGGGTTGCTGATTACAACCGAATTGAGCATTCGTTTTCAAAAGAGATGAATCAGTTGAAGCGGTCATTGAAAGCATATCCTGAAGCAGCAAACGAATTAAAAGAATTGATTGACGGCTACCAGGTAGGCGTAGAGCTGATGGAGAAGCTGAAGACTGAATTGAACTTCGATACAGGGAAGCACTACTTTACTTTGTTTAAACTTCAAGATGCGTCAAATCAGACAACAGAGCATCTCGAAAGATTAGAAAGCAAATTTCGCCGGCTGGAAGAATCGACAAACGACGAACTGCACGCACAGTCAGATTGGTCGTTTTACACAGCGCTGTTCCTCGGCGTGATAGTCAATACATTAGCGGCATATTTGCTCTACCGATTTTTCGTCAAAAAAGAATTAGGTCGACTGCAGGTAGTCGCCGATAACACGATCAATCTTGCCGTGGGAAAACCGCTGGCAGAGCCCGTCAAAGGCGACGATGAGATCGCTGAGCTGGACCGGTCCATTCGTGAACTTGGTGATGTTCTCAGTGACTATCAGAGTAAAGAACGAACCATCTTGGAAAACGCAGCGGAGTTTATTTGTTCCATAAACAGCAAAGGTGTTTTCGTCGAAGTTACTCAAGCGAGCAGCTCGCTCTGGGGCTTAGACCGATACGAGATCGTCGGTCGCATAATCAGCTCTCTTAACAATCCCAACTAAACCGACACGACTCTGGCAGCAATTGAAAAATTATTCAACGAACGCGTCCCGGTCACATTTGAAACTACAGTCCATCATAAACAGGGTGGATACTTGGAACTGGCTTGGTCAGCTCAACCCGGCGAAGAAGATACGGTAGTAATGATCGCGCACGACATCACGGAAAGAAACCGAGTAACTCGTTTGATTCGCGAAAGCGAAGAACAGTTCCGCACAATTATTGACAGCCTTCCCGCAACTGTTCTGACTCTCAATCACGCGTTTCAAGTCACTTCAGCGAATCCGGCCACGACAAGAATGTTTCAGTTCCAACCGGCAGAACTGCTCGGAAAAGATTTTGGAATTATATTTACCGGCACGACAGTTCAACAAACCGAAGACGCCAGCATTGTCAGAGCCGCTCAAACTCAACCAATTGAATTGCAGGCGCGTCGAAAAGACTCGACACCAATAGCGGTGTCACTGAACGTCAACAGGTTTATAAACAACGACAGAGAAAATTTTCTTGCGGTGCTGCAGGACATTACGACCAGACGAGAAATCGAACTGGTGAAACGCGACTTTATATCAATGATTAGCCACGATCTACGCTCGCCACTGACATCGCTCCATGGAACTTTAGGAATGATGTCTGCGCAGATTCAGGACCAACCGCTTGCTGAGGAAACGAATAAAGAACGCGAAATTTTGATGGAATCGGAAATCAGAATTGGCCAGCTGGTAAATCTAATCAACGATTTCTTGGATTTGGAAAAAATAGAATCAGGAACTTTTGCGTTTGAAACCACTGATGTCTCTGTTTTGAAGTTGATCGGTGCCGCATCGGAACAAATGAAAACGAGCATGCCAGACTCTGACAGAACCCTTTCGTACGCTAATGTAGACCCTACCGCAAAAGTACGGGTGGACCTGGACCGCATGGTTATGGCTCTTTTGAGTTTCGTTTCAGCTATTGTCCGTTTTAGCCCCAATACATCGACCGCAATCATCACAGCGGAGAAGCGATATGGGCGAACCTCGATGTTTGTTACGGCCGAGGGCTGTACCATTCCTCAGGAAACCCGCGAAACTTGCCTCAAACGATACGCAATCGTTGACTTTGGACAGCATGAAACCTGGACTGTGAGCGGGCTTAGTCTTGCTCTTGCTCGCGCGACAATCGAAGCTCACCAGGGGGCACTGGATATCGAAACTCGCGATGGGCGCGACGGTTTCGTGTTTACGCTGCCGGGATGATCGAAATTAGGTTCTGGGTAATGTGTCAGAAATTCTGTCAGTTTTTCTGACAAACGCAACGAGTACCGCCGAATTTCAGCGCCAGCAAATTGTCAGAAATTCGACCCATTTTTCTGACAAAAGGAACTCAGTCCGCGAAATTTCACATCCCCTGAATGGTCAGATTTTCTCGCCGTTTTTCTGACAGATATAGTCGAGCGGAGGCCTACCATAGAAGCCTCCGCTCAGTTTTTCTGACGTGTCAACTGTGAAAAATTGGCAAGCTTACTTGGCGGCTTCAGTTTTCTTGGTTTCTTTTTTCGTTACTGTTTTCTTTTCCGCAGGGGCTTCCGTCTTGGCAGGAGCAGGTTTCGCCAACTCGATGTCGAGAACAATTTTGATCTCCTCACCAACAGCTGCGCCGCCGTTATCCATGAGCCCACCGTAGCTGATGCCAAAGTCTTTGCGATTTAGCTTAGCAGTAGCGGAGGCGCCAACCTTGTAGTTTCCGTGCTTGTCATCAATCTGCTCGGAAGGACCTTCAACATCGAGAGTGATTGGTTTGGTAACGCCATGCATCGTCAAATCGCCAGCCAATTTGAACTTGCCTTTACCCGCAGCTTTAGCGGATTTCGAAACGAACTTGATTTCCGGAAATTTTTCTGTGTCAAAAAAGTCCTTGTTGCGCAAGTGTTTATCGCGATCTTCGTTTCCAGTACTAATCGAATTTGCATCGATAGTTGCGTTCACTTTGATAGAACTGACGTTTTTACCATCGTATTGGGCAGTTCCCGAAAGTTTCGAAAAATCGCCACGAACTGTCGAGATCATCATATGTTTCACTTCAAAGCCAGCTTTGGAATGCATCGGATCCAATTTCCATTCGTTCGACTCAGCGGTTGCGGGCGCAACTAGAAGAAGAACACCAGAAGCAGTACTAAGTAATGCATTACGAACCAATTTTTTCATCAGAAACCTCCAAATGTACGCCAAGCACAGAGCGGGCCGCGCAGGAGAATTCAACCATACCTGGTGGGCCCAGGGTAAGGAATGACATCCGAATGAGATGTAATGTTTCCTCATTTAGGTTCAAAATGGGTTTCAGTGATATCAACGCGGAGACCTTACCACGCGAAACGCCCACCCTAATAGAACTAACCGCAGCAGCCAGGAAATTAATGGGGTAGTTGACAATTGGTAGACGACCGGTCTATTCTAGTAACATCAACCGAAACGACCCGGAGGGGTAGAAAAATGCTAAACGCCAGAAACCTTGAATTACTCCAGCGCAAATTAGAAGAAACATTGAACTCCGAAACCGAAGTTTGCGATAGAAACGAGTGCCCACAAGTTTTAAACCAACTATGGGTTCGCCAAATACTTAATCAACAAGTAGCTTCGGACAAAGCTTACGCCAAGAAACACAGCCTCGAACTGGCCTTCACTCCAAAAATTTTGTCATCAAAATTAGCCGACCGGTCTATTAAAATCGGGCAAGTTGCGTAACCGTTCTGACCGATGACGATTAGGCGGAAATTACTGCCTGTGCGCCGGTCAGAAAAACAGTCAGTTTATCTGACCAATTAGATACCTGAGAAATTAAGACCTCGAAGGAGCCAACCATGATTCTTGAAAATTTCTGGGAATACCTGCTGAGCGCCGTCCTGCTCTGGATCGCCTTAGAAGAATTCGTTCTAAAGTCCATGCCAAAACAGAGCTTGCAGACGCAGATAGAAAGAATAGTTAATGAGGATATACGACCGGTCTAGTCTGACGAGTGGTATCATTGTATGAGAACGAAGGGTATGAGCCAACTAACACCAACCGAAGAAATCCAGACAGCAAACATGTCACCAAAAGCATCAACGAAGCAAGACACCAAAACCGCTCTACTTGAGACAGGTACGGACGTCATGATTGAAAAGGGCTATTCCAATACGGGCATCCAAGAAGTGCTTTCGCGGATTGGTGTCCCTAAAGGCTCCTTCTACCACTACTTCGACAGTAAAGAAGATTTTGCTCTTCAGATCATCGCCCACTGCGATCAGTCTTACACTGCTAATCTGCTTCGCACGTTGAGAAATCAGGACGCGTCGCCTATCGAACGACTGAGAAATTATTGCGAAGCAAACAAGGAAAAACTTGTCTCCAATGAGTGCCGCAAGGGCTGCCTGATCGGTAATTTATCACAGGAGATGGCGGATCAAAGCGAAACACTGAGAACCGCATTGTCCCACGTTATGGGAAAATGGCGCGACCTGTTCGCCAGTTGCATCGAAGAAGGTCAAAATCGCGGCGAGATCAAAAAGACTTTCGCCCCACATCAAATGGCGGAACTCTTTCTTTCCGGCTGGGAAGGAGCCATAATGCGCTCTAAGACGACGAAGTGCGTCGAACCCCTGGATACGTTTATCGACCTGATGTTTAATGATATTCTCAAGGTCTAGAACCTCTAAACTCTCAAAACTTACTCCAAGATCCTCGAGTTTGCTCGCAGTCATGAGCCCGCCAGGTTTGTGGTTCATAATCGCTGTGTGCCCAATTGCGGCATCGGCACAAGCAGAAGACGAAGTTTTCCACTATTTAATTCCGCTTGCAGAAGCAGTCAACCTGAGCGAATCTGGTCAACACAAACAGGTAATTACTAAAACAAAACAGCTGCTATTCGACCTCGACAAGAACAAGAAACCAACAGCCAAAGTGATACGTCCACTTCCCGTTCTTCGAAGTGATACCAGCTGCGGTGATACTTACCGCCAGGTTAGAGCAGAGACTTATGCATTGCAAGGACTGAGCGGCTTCGCTCTTAAACAGACAGCACAAGCGATTGCAGATTTAAAACAGGCAGCGAAACTTTGCCCCGAAAATGCCTATGTTCTTTGCGATCTTGGCACTGCTTATGTCAAACTAAAGAAACCAAAAGACGCGATCCCCGTTCTCAACCAAGCGATAAAGTTGAATAGCAACCTTCGAGAAGCTTATTTCATGAGGGCTGACGCTTATCAACAAATCGGCAAAAGAAAAGAAGCACAGTCTGACGTTCGGCGTTCACAACAATTGATGACCGCCCAACAAAATAATATAGACTCGCTTACTGAACGAATCGATAAACTCGTTCAGGAAAACAAAATTGTCGATGCGATTAAACTCGACAAAGAGCTTCTGCTAGTTGCTCCCCGCGACGGGCTCGCGGTGAGCGGTTACGCCGACCACTTAGCATCAAGCGGCAAGTATAAAGACGCGCTCAATTTGGTTTCAACGGCGATCGCGCTTGATCCATCGAACGCGTATCCTTTTCGAATCAGATCAGTGATCAACAGCCATCTTCAGAAACAAGATCAGGAACTTCGTGACGCGAACAAAGCGTTCAACCTCGAACCGCGTTCCGCCGAGGCGCTTAATGCAAGAGCCATTGCGAATCTCGATTCGGACCGTCCCGTTCAGGCAATTCGAGATTTCGATCTTTTACTGAAAAGAAAACCCGAGTACACCGATGCGTATATAAATAGATCGGCCGCATATTTGCGAACGGGAGATTTCGAGAACGCGACGAAAGACGCTAAACAAGCCGTTTCGCTGGCGCCGGCGAGTCCCTATGGGTATCAATGCTTAGGCGCTGCTTTGCGCCGGGCAGGAAAACTTTCCGAAGCACGCGACGCGCTAGTTACTTCGCTTCGATACTCTAAATCGGCTACTAAAGACAGTTTAGCAATGGCCGAGTTCAACTTAGGAGCAGTTTTGCTCGCCTTAAACGACTCAAAAGCATCAGAGCATTTCAACAATGCGATAGGCGCGGCTCCAAATTTAGCAGAAGTTCTCTTCCAGAGAGGCGCCTACAATAGTAGTCTCGGTAAGATCGATGACGCAATAAAAATCCTGACGAGAAAACCGACCAGAGCAACTAACACTTCGAAAATAACAAAGCTAGTGAAAATAACGGCTCCAACCCCAAGAGCAAAACATCTGAAGGGGTGGACTGAACCTACGCCGCCGTCGCCTCAAATCATCACACGAAGCATTCGAGTCAGTTCGTTTGATCTGAAAGATTGTGAATTAATCGCTTCGTTTATGATCGATTCAAAGCCCAGTAAGCCTGACATTTACTACACTCGCGGACTCGCGCGGTTTTGTTTAAAACAGTACGTGCCCGCTGCCGATGACCTGAAGAAATTCGCATCACTTACCAAATCAGATATTCCATATCAGCGAGGCCTTGTTCTAGCCTTTCTTTCGCTTGAACGAGCCGGAAAACTTGCCGACGCTAAAAACTGCCTGCTAGCTGCAGCCAAAGTTTCTACCACGACCAGCGGTTCCATCGAGCTGAAGTCTGCCCGTTCAAATCGGGGAGCGAATTCCAGTACAAGCTCCGCCTCAATTCTGGAGCTAAAGTATTTTCTCAACGAATTAGCTGAACCTGCGCTCTTCGCAAAGGATCGAGCAATCCCGGATCAAACTCGATCACACGCCTACCTCGGAATTCACTTCAACACGACAGGCGATAAGGTGAAAGCAAAAACACATGAAGACTGGGTTACGAGCAAAGGTCCGCTAACAAGCCCTGAATTAATTCTTTCCGCTGCCGACAAAAACAATCAGGCTAAAATTTCCACAACCACTCGATAGCCTTCAAGGACGAGGCATCCTGATGATCAGCATCGCGTGATTATTATCCGTTTTGACAGCTGCTATAACAACCGTTCCATTTTCCATCGTGCAGATGTTTGCTAAAGAATCGCCGTCAAACTTTGAGCCTTCGTGTCGAAACAGTCTCGCGATTACCTCACCAATGTGATCGTCGTCATTGAATTCGATATCCTCCTTTTCGACGTCACCACCCCTTTCGACGTAAACTTGATTGGGACCGTAAACGAAAATATCGCGCAAGGAGGGATCGCGCAGAAGCGGACCCAATGGACCGAATCCGAACACCTCATCCAGCAGTCGCTGAAGCAATAACCCTTTCTCCATCATCGTTAACGGTGCTGGATCCTCATTTACGATCTCTCGTATACGCTGTCGAAGGGCTGGTTGAGAATCCTCTCCGACCTCATCCAAGCGATCGCCCATATCGCGACGGATTCTTTCGAGGAGTGCATTTACTCTCTTTCTAATAAGGTCCATGTTCGCACTGAAACTTGAATTTGACGCGAAGCGGTCATCCGACCGTATCACGCGAGGCTCGAAGGTACGTTTATCAAAGTTCTGTTCCGTCTCCGCAATCAAATCGGACTGGCAGTATTTGCATCGCGTTGCACCCTTTCGCACCATCTCTGAGCAGGAATGACAGTGCTTAAAATGCACCTGTGACAGACCGCACTGACAATGCCGGCAGAGGATCGCATTTACGTTAATCCATTCCGCACAATTAGGACAACGAATTGACTCGGGTTCACGAGCGCTGTTAGACATTAAGTAGAACCTCCGACCGGCCGCGAGATTGTTCACGACATCAGAAAAAAATGAGCACCTTTCTACTATAGTCGAAGACCGTGAAAGCGGGATCCACCCGGTTAGTTCACCCCGATAGCGTGAGTCCGGATGTCAGAAAAAATGTCGATTTTTCTGACAAGCAAACCAGCCAGCTCGTTTTTCTCAGCTGTCAGAAAACCGATCCGTTTTTCTGACAAACCAATCCAGAATAGAGAACCAGCTTGTTCAGCATCAACTGTCAGAAAACTGATCCGTTTTTCTGACGGCGCAAAAAAAACGAACGCGCGCTGTCACAGCTCATGTCACAAAAATGATCCGTTTTTCTTACAAATCAACGAAGCAAAAAGTATGCCAATTCGCTTTTAAAAACCCTTCGAAAGCCCGCCCAGCAACGCAATATCAACAGTTCAAAATCCCAGATCCTAGAGTTCCCCGACTACGTATTTTCCCTCCTGACAATATTGGTGCCATTTCGCATAATGTACTTACGCTCGCACTTTAAACAAACTACGCTGCTGACTTCCCCAATATCACTGCTTCCGATTTCGCTCATCGGCTGCATGATTCTTTCTTAGGAGAGACTACTATGTCTGGAAACGAGATTTTTGACGCGAACTCTAAGGAGTCCGCGAGTACAAACACCCCCCAAGATCCCAGAACATTAGCGCGTTTGCAGGACGATGCTCGCGTAGACGAAGCTAGCAAATTACTGAGCTGGGGCAAGAACAACCTCGGTCGTTTTGACATCACAGGCGATGATCGCGTCAATCTCGGCGAAATTGATATGGGTATCAGAACGTCCGGAAACAAAGAAGACCTTAATATGTTGTCCCTGATGCAAAACAAGTTTCCCGAGCTGAAAGGCAGGCGGGACGCTATTTCCGTAAGCGACCTTGAAAAGCATCTGAGCGCCGAGATGAAACAAGCGGAGCTCAATGAAAACTCACGCAAACAAGTAGAATTGTTCGAAAAACAACAAGCTGGTAGCCGTGCTCTGATGGGACCAATGCTAAAAACAGCTGATGGCGACCCAAACAGCTCGCTGTTCCGCGTACTCGATACAATGCGCGATCGTGAGCCGGATGATGAAATCAGCAAACGTGATTTGCAAAAATACGTTGACGAATATGCTCGCCGCAGCCGAACTGGCGACACCGATTCCGGTCAATTCAATCCGAAAACCAGACAATACGTCGAAGGCTTATTGAACAACTGGGACCATCCAGAAGTAAAAAGACTTCGGGGCACATGGAAAGATGTAGATGATCGTGAGCACACCAACAGCACCATCACCGCGAAGAGCCTGCGAGAAGCTGGTGGACTGTCAGACAACGCTCCTGTATTCGCATCGTTTATCGATAAATCGATGGCAGCACGCCGGGAAGCGCCAACGGTTCGCGCCGAGATGGCGAACGAATTGACACCACCAGTCAATATGAAGAAGTTCGAGAGCAATCCTCGCATCAACGATCAATTGGCTCGGGATGCCGAGGCTAAGAGAATCGAAGCGGCCAAAGGTTTAAGCGAATGGGGCAGAAACAATCTCAATCGCTATGACATCACCGGTGACGACGCAGTCAATCGCGGTGAAATCGACCTCGGCAGACGCACAACGAAAGAGCCAGAAAGCTCTAAGCGGCTAGCTCAGCTCGAAAGCGAGTTTCCGAATATCTCAGAGCACGGCAAAGTTCGGCAAAAACATCTCGACAAAAATGTTCAAACCGCACAATCAGTTTTTGAAACCAATGAAGCAGCTCGTCAAAAACAGATCATTCAAGACCGCAGCGCAGCCCGCACTCGCGACATTGCCGCGCCATTGTTCACCACTGAAAACGGTCATCCGAACAATTCACTTTTCAAAGTTCTCGATGGAATACGAGGCGATGTTGATGACAAAATCGGCGTGAAAGACTTGAAAAAATTCGCTGATGAATATGATTGGCGCTCACGTCACGGAGACGTCGGCAAAGGGCACTACACACCACAAAACAGAGCCTACGTACAAAACTTGCTCGACAACTGGAACAGTTCAGAAGTCATAAACATGAGAGGCACCTGGACAGCGCATGATAGCTACGGACCTCGCAACACAATCGGCAGAACTCGCGAAATTCCAAACAAATATATTACCGCTGAGAGTTTGAGCAGAGCCGTACAAACACAGCAAGTAGAAGATCTGTACGCAATGTACAAGAAGGGGACCTAGTTCGTAATTGCCGGGAGAAAGGTTCTGTTTGCGGAAGCAGAACCATGACAATCGGCATAGCCTCAAGCGTTTGGTTTGCGGAGACTAAACGTGAAAAGCTTACGAAACACATGCGATTGGCCCGGGAAACCAAACGCAGACCGAGGCGACTAGTTAAAAACTAGACGCCAACTAGAAAGAACGGTGCTTCAGTGAAAAGCAAAACTGATATTGCAATAAGTTTTGCTCCTGCTGAGCACTGAGAACAAACAATGAAGCGATTGATTTGGGGAAATCAACGCAGATTTGAAAACACTGAATGCGCCAGGTTTGCGGAAACCTGGCGCACTTATATTGCAGAGGAAATTGAAGTTTCGCCAAGAGGAATTGAGACCGATACCAGCGATTTATCTCGCGTATCTGTTGCTACCAAGATTGAAATACCAGCCGATCAGACCGGTTTCTTACCATTAATCTTTATCCGAAGCTTGCTCCGCGTGCTCTCTGCTCCAGAGCTTGAACCCTACTCAGGTGGCTCCAAGGTTCAAAAGACCTCAGAAACTTACTCCGGCGATTGCTCGGGCCGCGCTTCTTTTGTCTGAGCATGCGTGGTAATGATTGGCACAGTGCATTCCTTGAGCCAGCCTGCCTCTATCGGATGATAGAAAACATTGAGGGCACCATATGTGATAGCAAGCAATTCGTCAAGTTGCGCCGTATCTTTGTCTATCAAGAAAATAAATGGAATCTCAGCCAGCTCAGGATCGTTTTTAAGTTCGGTTAAGAACGCCAATCCATCGCCATCCGTAAGCACACCGTCGCTAATGATCAGATCCGGATAATTTTTCTGTGCGAGGAATAAAGCCAACGATGTTCCCGGCGCAGGAATTACCTGATATCCAATTCCCGCATACGCAGCTTTAGCAAGTTCCACGTTGTTCTGATTTTTTCCGGCAACAAGAATGTTGATTGCCTCTAAATTCGAGCCTTCCGTCATGCGTCTCCTAGTTTCGACACAAACGCGATGTCTGTTTTCTGACCCGGTCCCACTCGGCCAACTGCGGCTAATGAGGAAGAGACCAGACCCTCACGGTCTTGTCGTTGCTTCCAGTCAACACCAGTTGTTTATCCGGCGCAAAGTCCTCGCCGAAAACTCCCCAGTTAAAACCGTCAACGGTAGACTGCAAAGCACCAGATGAAAGATCCCAGATCCTGACGGTTTTGTCCAGACTTCCGGTGACAGCCTGGTTACTCCCTTTCATAAACTTTACTCGCAATATCCAGTCGGAATGGCCGCGCATCGTCTGCAGAAGCTTGCCGCTTTCGAGATCCCAGAGTCGAACGGTTAAATCGCGACCGCCACTCAAAAGCCGCTTGCCATCCTCAGAAACATCGAGGTTCAAAACGTAATTATCATGACCCTCAAGTCTGAAGATTGGTTTCAGAGTTTTGGCGCTCCAAACGATGATTGTCCGATCGTCACTACAAGAAACTATCTTCTCCCCATCCGGGGTGAACCTGATATCGCGTACCACCGCTGTGTGCCCGGATAGAGAACCGATTAGCGCTTTGGTATCTGAGTTGAAAACCATGATTGAACTATCGTAGCCACCTGAGGCGATTCGTTTCATGTCCGGAGAAATTGCCACACACGTGATTAAATTCTTGTGGCCATAGAAAACTCTCTCTTCTGTCGTGCTTGCGACATCGAACAATCGAACCGTTTTATCGTCGCTTCCTGAGACGAGTTTCGAGCCATCTTTTGAGAACGCGATGCCGTTGATATCGCCCTTATGACCCTTGAACTCTGAAATAGCTTTTCCGGAATTGACGTCCCAATAACGCACAACTTGGTCGGATCCGGCTGATGCAGCGAAGTTAGTATCAGGAGCAAACGCAATCGTTTTTATCCAATCAATGTGCCCCTGCATCTGCCGAAGTTCGGAAGCCGCCTGCCCAGCAGCGACAGCCGCCACCGCCGGCGGTACCGAAGCGATCACTTGTCCGGGAACAATTTCATTGCCAGCAGGGGCGGTGGAGATCATCGTCTCGGAACCATCGGACGGCGACGAAGCGCTACTATTCGCGTTCGCCATTGGGGATGGAGCTTGAGCCGTCGATCCGGTTTCCGACGAGCTCGAACCAGATGGCTTGTTCGCCAGTGGCGATAGACCGGCTTGCTGCCGAGCTAGCGAGCGAATCAATCGTTCAACCTCTGTTCCACCCTCCATATCCTGCAGTTCTGGGGGCACAGAGCCAGAAGCGCCAACAGAAGGCAACTGATTCTGCGTCGCCACCGGGTTTTGGGAGCCAGGCGCGATAGGGGCATTTGAAGGCGAACCGTTTGAGGCAAGAGACGTTCCGGCCCCCGAGCCGGCAGAGGTTTGCGCGCTCTTAGCATGATCAGCAGTTTTTGGCGCAGACGTTCCCTCATTCGAATCAATCACTTCGGTATCGCCTGAAACCTTGCCTGGACTCTGATCATAGGAACCGTATGTCGCCGGCGCAGCACCATCTGCAGTAGCAGTACCACCATCAGCGACAACTTCACTATCCGCCCCATCAGAGAAAGTATCCTTGGATTTTGGCGTCTGAAGCGCGTTTAAGCGAGCATAGCGATCGTCTTTAATTGAAACCTCTGGTTCTACTTTTGCCGATGACTCTGGCTTAGCTGATTGGGACGTCGGCGCAGATGAAGCCGCCGCAAGGGGTTCCTGCGATTGCTGCGGCGAAGAAATTTGAGATTGAACCGCTGGAGAACTGTGAGGTGGGTTTTGATCGAACCTTGATAGACCGGAATTTTGAACTGGGGCACACTGGGTAAAACCAGTCACTGACCGACTTGTCTGCGTCGGTGGACTAAACGCATTAGCAACTTGAGGGGAAACATAGACAGGCTCGCCGGTCCCAGCGTCAAATCTAATCGGTTTTTCACTAGCACCTAGTCCATCAAACTCGGTCGTAGCGCTTCCAAACGATTTATACGGCTGCGAAGGTTGCCGCGAGCCCAAGAAGGACGGTGAGCTCGTGTTCGCAGGAGGAGGAGGAGGAGAAGAAGAAGAAGAAGTGCTCGAAGAAGTTTCCATCGCATCTGAATTTCCTGCGGTTTTCTTACGCTCACGAGGAGATTTTGAAGATTCTTTCGTCGCGTCGCCAGCCCCAGTCGAAGATCCAACTCCCATAGCACTAACCGCATTCGACGGATCGAAACTTGCAATCGATTTTTCTGAGGAACGTCTTCCCGAACCCGCGGCTAAAGTTTCACCAGCAGATGCTGCGTCCACCTGCCCGGCACCACCAGAAGAAGAGCCGGAAACAGAACCCGCGGCGGGTCCGGTTCCAGAACCGCCTACGACATTAGCATCGAAACTGCCAGCCGAACCCGCATCAAAACCAGGTCCACGAACAACACCAGAATTTCCAGCCGCACCAGGAGCTGAACCGCTAGCTATACCAGCACCGGTTCTCTCAGCCGCAACAGAACTCGAACCGCCAGCACCAGAACCGGAAGTACCAGCCGTGCCCGCGTCGCCCTCACCAGTCGAGCCTGAGCCGCCAGCAGAACCTGTCCCAACGGCAATTGCAGCCGGTTTACTTACAGGCTCAGCAACAACAGCCGGTGCGGGCGGCACGACACCGCCCAACGCGCCCAGTTCCTTGCGCGCAGATTCAGCCTTATCAACCTTCTTCAGCCCGTCATAGGTTCTAACCATGAGCGTCAAACTCGTTTTCAAATGGTCGTTCGAATTCATCTCCCGCGCCGCGCTGATAGCGTGGTTTAAGACCTCCTCCGCCTCGGCAAAGCTCTTTAAATTGACAAATCGTTCCCCAGCCTCGTTGTAGGTTTGCCAGGCGAGCTCATTGGCGTTTACTGACGAAACATCCGCACTCATAACCGCCAAAATTAAAAAGGCTAAAATTGCAATTCTTCGGAACCGCGAAGACGTTCTAAAATTCACGCTTTATGAGCCTCGGAAGAGCAGCGCTTCGAAATTCGCCACCGCTGACTGTTGCAACACTGTTTATCAAGAGTATATCTTCCACGTAGACCAAACCTTCTCTCCTTTCAGCCGCGGGGTAGTTAAATGTCTCTAGAAAAACGCATGCTTGGAAAAACCGGCATGGAAGTCAGCGTTCTCGGTTTCGGCGGAGCTGAAATTGGTTTTGAAGGGGTGTCGAAAGACGATGTGGAACGAATTCTCTTCACAGCACTGGACCAGGGGCTGAACGTCATCGACACCGCAGAGTGTTATATGAACAGTGAAGAATTGCTTGGGCAAACAATTTCTAAACGCCGAGATGATTTTTACCTCTTCACGAAATGCGGTCACGGCGCCGATTACACCGTAGACGCATGGTCTTACGATGACATCACTAATAGTATCAACAGAAGTTTAAAACGCTTGAAAGTCGATCACGTAGATCTCGTTCAACTCCACAGTTGCAGCGAGAAAGTTCTGCGTCAAGGCGACGTGATTCGCGCGTTGCAAGACGCAAAAGAGCGAGGGAAGACACGATTCATCGGTTACAGCGGCGACCATACTGATGCAGTTTATGCCATTGAAACTGGAGCATTTGATACATTGCAAACTTCGGTGAACATCGCCGATCAAGAATGCCTGGAACTCACACTGCCGAAAGCAATTGCGCGTGATATGGGCGTTATCGCCAAGCGCCCGGTCGCAAACACGGCTTGGCGTTATGACTCAAAACCATCAAACTCTTATCATGAAGAATATTGGGAGCGTTTCACCCAACTCAAATATGATTTTTTAAACGGCGATATGGAGCACGCCGTCGAAGTCGCGTTGAAGTTTACGCTCGCCGCGCCGGGAGTTCACACAGCGATCGTCGGCACGACAAAACCAGGTCGTTGGAGAACAAATGCCAATCTGCTCGCATCAGGACCAATGAGTAAAAGCAAATTCGAGAGCATTCGCAAACACTGGGATTCAGTCGCCAAGCCAGATTGGGTCGGGCAAGTGTAAACCGGCTCTCGACCATCACGCGCAAAATTTCCACGAAGCACGATTGACACTCTGCAGGTCAGCGAACCGACGCCGCCCGCGAAACGAGTCGGCGCTCTGCCGACCAGTGTCGGGACCATCGAAAAGAACTCGGAAGGTCCCTATTGCAGAAATTCGATGAGCACCGTCGATTGAATCGCAAAACGACTTCTACGGACAGGCGACGACCTCTCACACGCAACCACCTAAATTTCCGCGCGTCGAAACAGCCTAACGGACTGGATCGATTGCCTTGCCACCAATGTGATCTGGTGAGAGTTTCTCATAGGCAGAAAAAACTTTATCGCCTTGCAGAGCCATCGAAATTTCCAGAAGCATTCGTTTCATCTTCATGATCTCAGACGAAACTTTTTGAAGCATAACCTTCCTCGCCGTCAAGGTATCGATAGACAAACCGTTTTTGTGCGACACGCTGGCGGTGAGAACATCGAGCTGCGACTTGCTAGATCGATCGGTAAAAGCACTAATGTTTGCGTCACTAATCCAGCTATCGATCATCTGCTGCCGACGAGTTCCAGTACTCGGACCGCCTGCTGGAACTTGCGTCATGAATTCCCAAACGGTACGTGGATACTCGATATGCAGATCGGTTTTGTAATCAAAGATTTTCGCCAACATATTCGGTTCCACTTCCGATAGTCGCTTCTTGCCGCTCACTTGTTTCATCGCATACATCGAGGCCGCCGAGGGCACGATACCAGCGAGAATTCCAGTGATACCTGAAGAAATCGCATATCTCGGTTGCTTAAACGTCGGAATGGCCAAGCCTTCGCAAACAGCCCACAATGCGCCGTTTGAGATGAAGCCGATTGCATTCGTAAGGGCCAACGACTTATCGCGATCATTCAAATATGTGGCGAGCATTTCAGCATAAGCCTCTTGCTCAGCGTCGATCTCGGCAAGTGTATAATCGATTTCCAAATCTGTTTTCTGAATCAAGAGGGCACCGCTGAGAGTGGCATCCCACAAATCTTGCCTCGCCGTGAGCTTTTCCACCGGCGACAAATTAGAAGAATCAGCGACTTTCCTGCGTAAATTTCCAATGTTGCTCAAGATAGGAGTAATTCCAATCGTATCAGCAAGCTGCAGAGTATTCGGAGAAAGCCCGGTCTGACACAAATCAACACCAGTGCGCAAGATTCGTTTCGGCTCAGTCAGCGAGTTGGCACCCTTCTCTTGAGAAACAAGTTTTTTCAAAGACAACGCAGACACAGGCTGTATGCCAAGAATTAACATGAGGCACGTGGCACTAATAAAGCATGATTTGAGTTTTTTGATGAAAGAATCCGGCCGCATTCGGAGATAACTGCCCCGCAGTGCTGTTTACCTGGCATAAGCCCAACGAACGGGCAAAATCTTAGCACCTTCTCGCCGCTAAAAGAGTTACTTTACGCCTTCCTCATTTAGCATCCGGCGCCGTGACCTCATATGAGAATTTAGTCATTCCAGCCCGTTAAGAAAACGGTTTTACTCCCTGCTCGGCACCCACATCAAGAAAGTCTCTCAGGCACGCTACCTTGGCAAACTGTTAGCGGTTTACAACCATCCGATGACGCTCAAGAGTATGGCTTCGGGTTCGTACCTGTTGCGGCTGCCCAAACTGAGTCGCTGGTGCTTGAAACGATTGAGGCAGCGCACCCTGGTTGTAGGACGGGTAGACGCCCGCAGCGGATTGGGGAACCGCCGGTGATCCGAAAGGAGTTTGAGATGAATAATCCTGAGAGGCTGCACTTGCTCCATACGAAGATCTCGGAGAACCGAAGGCTGCTGGAACATTGCCCTGCGAAAGAACGGTCTGTTCAACTGCATTAGGCATTACAGCTGAATTCGCTGTGTCACCTTGTTGCATAGGCATCGCCGCGGGAGCTTGAGCAGCGGATTGACTGTATCCGCTACCAGAGGCGCGGGCCGCTCTATCTGTTCGATTTGAATAATCAATGACAAAGAGCCACATTACAAAGAACATGCCGATTGCAGCGACCGCGAGCAATTGCAACTTGCTCGCTTTCAGTTCACGTATCCATCGCTTTTCTTGCGTTCCATTCATCGCAGTCGCCCAGTTGACTGAGCTTGCAGGCGAGTTTGCCGGTATGCCGCCGTTCAAATGTCCGTGACGCTGGTGGTGACCGTTTTGATGCCCGTGGTGCTGATGATGCGGACCGCCGTGCTGCCCGGGATGCTGAACACCATGCTGCCCGGGGTACTGAACACCATGCTGAACACCGGTTTGGCCGCCATGATGACCGCCTCCTCCGTGCCCTGTACCGCCGCCACCATTGTGCATTCTGGATCCCTTTATGCCTGCTAATCAGAGCATACGCGCTCGCGCACTTTACAGGTGGAAATTAGTGGGACAACTCCCACGACAATTAAGTAAAGACCACTTAGAGATTTCGCCTGTTTTTAGTTTCGTTCGTGCAAATGTCTACTTTCGTCCTGCAAAAGTTTTCTATTTCGGCTCGCGCAGACAGCCGGCGCAGGACATTTCAGCTCGTACAGACAGTTTAAAACTTAGAAACGAAAATAGTTTAGCTTTAAACCGCGCCGAATGCTATCGACTGAACTCAAGTCTATGTCTCGCATCAGCAGCTCTTGTGCAGAGTCATTGAAAATAACCAAACGAGCTTTTGTGATGTTTGCCTGAGTTAGTTCTTGCTGCGCGTTCACACTTCAATGCTTAATGCCTTCTCCATCCGCTTCCCATTCGATCGACGATGTTGGCTTACAGCTTGCTGTTACAGTCATAAAATTAGGTGGGGACGAACGTCAGCATGAAGGAGCAAGCAGACCTTCCAAGATTGCCGGACGAATCGTCACGCTGGTAGCAAAATCACGATCAATCGAACTAGTAATTTTCAACCGCGGTTGAGATCAAACCGAGGTCTTCCGAACGGAATTTCAACCGCTAGCGGTTGAAATTATTAACCGCCCCTTGATGGTCAACCGAGGTCTTCCGAACAGAATTTCAACCGCTAGCGGTTGAAATTATTAACCGCCCCTTGATGGTCAACCGAGGTTTTCCGAACAGAATTTCAACCGCTAGCGGTTGAAATTATTAACCGCCCCTTGTTGGTCAACCGGGGTTTTCCGAACAGAATTTCAACCGCTAGCGGTTGAAATTATTCTCGCAACCCAATCAAGCTTTTGGTCGGAAAACCAGCTATATTAACGCCTTTGCTCGGAGAAACTGACCCGTATGACTACCCCGGCTACAGTCACTCTTGACCCCAAAGACTATGCGATCTTTGACCCGATCATGGACGATTCCGAGGAGCGGCTTGCCAACCCGTATCCGGTGCTTGAGGAAATGCGGCAAAGCGGTCAAGTGATTTGGAGCCCACGAGGCAATCAGTGGCTTATACTGGGATTTGAAGAAGCGAACTCGATACTCCGAAGCAAGGACTATGGCAAACGCCTGTTAGAGAACTGGAAACCGCCAAACGTCTTTCTCCGCGGCGCGATGCGGATGCTTCGCAGGAAGCAGGGCAGCAGCATGCTCATTCAAGATCCACCCGATCACACGAGACTCAGAGCGCTGGTTAACAGCGCGTTCACTCCAGGGGTGATTCACGGACTGGAAAGTCACATAGTTGAAATCGCAAATGACCTGATCGACAAAATGGAGCAACGACTTAAACTCGGTCAAGAAATTGATCTAATTTCAGAATTCGCATTTCAACTTCCTATCGTAGTGATCGCAGAACTTCTCGGAGTGCCCTCGGAACGCCGCGCGCTGTTTAAGAAGTGGTCGAATGACATAACGCTCGCTTTCAGCGGTTCGGTTCAGCCTATGCGTATGGCAAAATCTTATCTGGCGATGCAAAATCTCAGATTATTTCTGAAACTCGTGATCAACGAGAAGAGACTAAACCCACAAAATGATTTGATATCCGCAATGGTCAATGCCCAATCGGAAGACAACGACAGACTTTCCGATGCCGAGCTCCTAGCGAATACAGTTTTGATGCTCATTGCTGGCCACGAAACAACCGTCAATCTGATCGCCAATTCTGTCTACAATCTGCTGGAAAACCCAGGTGAGTTAAACAAGATCAAAAACAACGCAGCTCTGATACCAAATGCGGTGGAAGAGGTTTTGCGTTTCGATCCACCAGTTCAAATCGTTCGTCGCCTTGCTAAAAAGGACACCGAGCTCGGCGGCCGAGCCATTAAAGAGAATTCGGTGTTAACTGTAGTAACAGCGGCATGCAATCGCGATCCCCGAATCGTAAACGATCCTGCGCTCTTTAACATTGAACGCGAACATATCAAACACCTCACGTTCGGCGCAGGAATTCATTATTGTCTCGGCGCAGAACTGGCGAGAACTGAGGGTCGAATCGCGATCAAAACCCTTTTCGACCGTCTACCGAATCTTGCGTTGGTCGACCGTCAGCGTTTATACAAAGGCCCATTCAGCCTTCGCGGATTCAAAGAATTATACGTTTCGTGCATATAACCAAGTCAAACAGAGCGCACTGATAGCTCGTTCGAACCATCCCCGTTTTTCAAAGGTTCAGTTCCCGGGGCTGGCACGCAAGAACCATTTATCATGAATGTCCGCCGCTTTCATCCGCGAGTTCTTCCACGCTTCCGCCATAAAGAGGTGAATTGCTGACTGCGTTTCAAAACGCAATTATCTCGAATATTCCGCCAAACGCCTGCGCAGTCCAAGGTAAATGCAGGCAACGGTGACGAGCGCAAACATCTCAGAGAGCATAATTAACCCAGCCAGATCTTGGAACGCGGCTTTAACTTGCACGTGAAAACGATCGCTGTTTATCTTCAGCGCACGCTCCATCGCATCATCGAGTTTACCGAAGTAATACTTGAGACCACCAGGAGCGTAGCTCAGGCACATCCGAACAGCTTCTTCATGAGCCCCACTCCGTTCGAGTTTTCGCATTTTCTGATCAGCATCGACGTAATCTTTTAACGCCAACAAAATCGCCATCGCCGCTTCGCCTTCACCTGGATATTCGATGCTCGTGAATTCATCAGACAGAGAGCCACTCATCCCGGTCACCGTAAGACTCTCAGTGCCCTCTCCGAGCTTTTCACGAACGTCCTTGATCGCCGTATCAAAATTATGACCTTCGGAAAATTTCGCTATCGTTTCAATATTTTTGAAAAAAGACTTCTCATGTTGAGGTGCGTTTTCACGGTCCAACAAAAAACGACTCTCAGCGGCCTTCGCCGAAAAAATCGCACTGTGAGCGGAGACCACCGCGAAAATCGAGTCGTAAGAATCTTCTTTTGCAAAACGCAAACGCTCTGCACTTTTGTGCACATCAGCATAAATATGATTTACAAAAGCGAAACTACAGGCAGTCGCGATCAGTAAAGGAATACTGAATCGTCGACGAAAATGTCTAAACAAATAGTACTGCGCGCCAATGAGAGTGAGCGACAGCATCAGCCCGAACACCAAAACAGCACTGCAAAGAAGGGCCGATTTAGATTTCTCGTCCGCATAGGTCGCTTCCAAAATGTCCAAGTTGGCAGCACACAGTGCCTCCGAGTTTGGTGCCAAAGTTTTTTCAACGTTAGCAAACGCAGCTCGATAGGCAGACCAAGCTTCATCTAAAGACTCACTGGATGAAGTATCGTGAGCATGCTGCGCCTGCATGCAAAATTTGCTAAATGCCAATTGCATTTGAAGAATCGGTTCCTTTTCCGAGGGACCGTAAGTGATATTTTCCGCTGCTGCTACGAGGTTGTTGCAAACAACCACTCTGCCAGCCTCGAAGTCGCCGTCAGACTGCTTAATAATTTCCGGATCAGATGTAAGAAACTCATCGGCGAGCGCTCCGTTCATTCGAGCGACACCCATTTTGATGCTATGCGAAGCCACTACTGACGGTGCAGCGTCATAACCAACAGTTTGTAACGCATGCTTATGTTGGTCGACCGTAAGAATTGCGAGCATCGCAATCGCGATCGCGAATAAACAGTTTCCTACCAGAAATAGTCGCAGCCTCACCGGTGTCACGTTATTGAAGATCGATTTGATCCTCAAAACTGGTCCTGGTTTCGTTGACAAAGGCACTCTCTAATCCTCCACTAAAACCAGGTAAGGCGGCGGACGCTGTTCGCCTCATCAACCAATTGAATGCGGCGTTCTTCACTATGAGCGAAGTGAGCGCATTGTCGCAGCGCCGCTTCCGCAGCATCTCTAATGTCGTTTTCTCGCAACGGAATCGCGAGGATTCGGAAGCTTTCGTCAGGCATAATCTGCCTGGTTTCTAACTGACGAAGAGCGTTCAACAAAATATCCGCGTGCAGTCGCCAAGCTTCAAAATTATACGGCATAACTTTTCGCAACTGCTTAGACGCCTGAAGAAGTTCAGCACGACTGAGAAACTCGCCTTTCGGTTTCAAAATATTTTGCACAGACGAAATTACGTCCTGGCGAGTCTCGTAATCCGCGTCCTCACTGACGGACGCGATGGCATCGTACATATCGACATCCATGTGCATCGGCGGGACGGTAGCGTCGAAGAGACCGGACAGATTGTTTACAGACGCCCCCGCAACGGCCTTTGCAACAAGATTAGTCGATACTTCTTCAGGACTTCCGACGTTTTCGTTCGCCTCAGCTCCTGAACTTAAACCGACTTCATTGCCTAACGCCGGATTCGCGACACTGCCTGTAGTGGCAGTCACATGGATTTCAGAAATAGAAACATCGACGATAACTTTTCCCTTCTCAGGTGGTTTCGCACTTGCAGGCGGTTTCTCATCTGCAGCCGGTTTCGCACTTACAGACGGTCTTTCATCTGCAGACGGCTCCGCCTTAGCCTCACTCTTTTGAACGTTCACTTTAGTCGCGCCGGCGTTCCCACCGGCTTGTTCGGCACCAACTGTCGCGTCGGTGTCGGCATTTTGACGGTCTCCCGCACCCGCGGAAACCTTCGCGTTGTCGTTCTCGCGGCTACCCGCCGGTGTTGTGCTGTTGTCTTTATCAAAAGCGACGGAGCTCTTCGCGCTCGCCTCCGCACTTTTCGAGGTTTCTTTTGGGTTTAAGCCCGCACTCTCAGGTTTAGCAATTGTATCTTGAACTCCAGCACCATCAGTTCTAGAGGCACTGTTACTAAACTCTGCAGATGATGCTGTTGCCTTCTTGTCCCCCTCGATTCGTTTTTTAGAATCATCAATGCTTGCAGGCGTGGACCTGGAACTGACAGCACTCGCGTTTTTACTTAATTCGCCAGTGGATTTAGGTTCAACTTTGTTCGCAGCTCCAGCTTCAGAATTGCTTACGCTATGCGTGGATCCAGGCTTCGCATCGACATCCTTTTCAACCGTTGCGCTTTCGGATTTAGTCTTCTTTTCGCTGTTCGGTTCTACTTTGCTTGGTTTGGAATCATCGGGTTTAGTAACAATCGATCCAGAGGCATCCGGTTTAGAATCATTGCCCGGTTTCGAAGAACCATCTTGCCTTTCAACCGGCGCCGAATCGGGCTTTTCGCCAGAGCTCTCCTTCATTGGCGCAGCGCTTTTAACGTCGTTCTTCTTAACGCCGGAGTCATCCTTTTCAAATGCGTCTCTTTTCTTCTTTTCAGACTCGTCGCTCACGATTCAGATCTCCGTTCGAACTTATGTGAATAACACTAACCGACATGGATAATTGGTCTCATTTTTTCATACGGTTCTGCGCCGCGAAGAATTTCGCGTGTTATGGTCGCAGTCTCTCCTTCACCTAGAAAGATGTACTTGATCGTGTAGCTCAGAGGGTGCCCCTCAGTCCACGACAAATACGCATGCGGTATTTTTCTCGTACGATCACGGATCTCCAGGAGAACAGCCGCGATCGCGTTTGGGACAGCTGGATTCGCACATCGCAGAATACGATATCCGTTTTCCACGTGCCCACTCACTTCTAGCAAGTCCTCAGAAAATTCAGAGGCATCGGAAAGTTTCACTTCCAAGAAGATAAAGTCACCTTCATTTGGTTGAATACTGTGAACAAACCTCGAACGCTGCTCGTCCTCGCCGAAGTCCTTCATACCAGCTTTGTGAGCCAATATTCGAATTTCACCCATGTGAGAATTCAAAGCATCATTGATAAATGCCAATGCGGTTTCATCGAACACAACTTTTTCAACCCTTAATTCCGTAGCTCGCACGGCACGCGAAAGAACAGATGCGACAAGTATGCTGGCGATGAAGAAGAGCGCTATCTGAACACCTTCCGGACGTTCTGACATGTTGGCGAAACAGGTGTAGATAAAAATGAATGTGATGCAGGCAAAGTAATATCGCCACTTCGGGTTTGATTTCCAAACAGTGGTAGTGGCAGCAAGCGAGGCCGACGTGATCAGAACCAAAACACCGGTAGCGTAAGCGCCGGCTTGAACGTCGACGCCAGCTTTGAACATGTAGGTGACACCGAACGCTACCAGCGTAAAGAAAACTACCAGCGGTCGCACCGCAGCAGCCCAACCAGGCGCCATGCCGTATCGCGGAAGATATTTCGGAACCAAACTGAGCAATCCAGCGATTGCCGATGCACCAGCGAACCAGAGAATCAAAATAGTACTGATATCATATATGGTGCCAAACGTAGGGCCAAGATATTCGTGGGCAAGGTAGGCGAGAGCCCGTCCATTAGCCTCACCGCCAGTTTCAAAATACGGCGCCGGAATTAGCATCGTAGTAACAAAACTACTTACGATTAAAAACACGCTCATGATCGCACCAGCTGCAATCAATAGGTATTGACTATTGCGAATTCTGCCTGCCGGTTTTTCCTCCGTGTCATCAGGATCGCCTTTGACCAGTGGCATAACAGCGACACCAGTTTCAAAACCGGAAAGTCCCAATGCTAGTTTTGGGAACATGAGCAGCGATATACCAATCATCATGGGAACTGAACGATACTGCTGAATCAGCGACTTCACCCAAGCTCCACTGAGATGAGTTTGCACGAAGGACAGCTCGTACACACCTTTGCCTAGAATGATTGAACTCAGAAACAAATAAAGCGCGACGATGACGACTGACAAGCCAATCGCCTCATGAAAGCCTTTCAGAAACATTGCGCCTAGAAGAGCGATCAGAACAAATGTAACTTCCACTCGGTGCGATCGCCAGGACTCCGGAATGATGGGGTTCTCGACGATGTGCGCAGTGGCGTCGGCAGACGACAGCGTAATCGTAATTATGAAGGCTGTAGCAGCAAATCCTAGCAACGCCAAAACGAGCGTTTTGCCCATCCAGCCCGGAAACATCCGCTCCAGCATTGCCACGCTACCTTGCCCGTGCGGACTCTCTCGGGCTACGATGCAATAGGTCGGTAACGCACCAAATAAGGTGACTAGCACGAGAATAATCGTCGCCAGCGGTGACAAGACACCGGCAGCCAAGAAGGCGATACCTGGCTGGTATCCCAAAGTCGAGAAATAATCTACTCCGGTCAAGCACATAACGCGCCACCAGGCATCCTGGTGGTGCACTTGCGTATCACCAGGTTTGGCTCCGGCGAGAAACCATTCTTTAAACCCGGAAGTTTGTTCTTCTGTCATTCGAATCTCAGTTCGAAACTAAGCGACCATACTATCTGAATTTCTCAATTGAAATTCATGCTTATTATTCCCTGTATTAGGTTATAGCGAGTGATACGACCGATAACGCCGCAAGCGAATAGAGCGCGGTTTTGAGCAAGTTCAACCAAGGTTAAAGCGGAAATTATGGTCCCTGCCCCGCTAACGCCACACGAGCGCTCGGAACGGTCGAGCTTCGTCCGAACTAGAGATAATGTCGAAGATCTCCGTGAATTCAATCAGAGTTAAGCTCGTCGACCAGCTCGAACAGATACAAGGCGAGCCACCATCACGAAGAATTGACAACAAGACCCTCGCGAGGCTCAGGTGGTTCAGGCGCGTTTCTGCACACCATATGTGGTACCACAAAATGTCGTTTGTTTTCTTAAAAACTTATGGAACCAAACTGAGTATTAGCCGGAAATATAACTCGAGATCGACACGAGAAATTCCATCCTTGTGTTCCGGGTCGCCTTCGTGAGCAGCATCGGCAATTTCTGCCTGATTGCTGAGCAGGAACATGATGTAAGACTTATCGCGCATCGGAGTGTCTTCAGCGTCCATTGCTGCATAGAGCTCATTAGTTTCAATAAACCCATTCTTATTAGTATCGAGTTTATCGAAAGCCTCATAGGCGTACTGTTTGATCGCCTCTAAATTCTGACGAACCGGCGAAGCTTTCTTTTCAGACGGATTGCTCTGCGAGAACCAGGCGTTTGCGAATTCGTCGTCCTTATTCAATTCTCTTCTATTGCCAACAAACATATTCGACCTCAACTTTACCGATCTGCAATTCTTATTCCCGCAAACAGCTCTTGTGAACTAAATTTATCAACAGCCATCGCTCAGAAATGTACGATCTTCTTAACACAACGCCTCGCAAGATGCGAAGACTTTGGGAATGCGGTTCGCAGATCATCAAGTCAAGGGATCGGTCGATCTCTTGGATAACGCCGCAGCAGCCTATTTCCTCGTTCTTGTGAGTCAGTCGCAGAGTTGCGAACCGTTCTCATCAAGAATGAGAATGCTGACTGGATGCCCTTTTGAGTATATTTTCCGACAACAGCAAACCGGACCTAACCCGACATGCTGGCGTAAACTGAATCATCAGTAAACCCGAAAGACGCACTCGACCTAATAAGGAGCTGTAGATGAGTGACCTTGCAGAAATTCTGCATAACATCGCAGACCACACCGAAACCTTCTATAGATTTCTGAGCGAGCCTGGCGTGGCTCCCGAAATCAAGGCCAGACTGATCGATCATATCGTTCTTGAAGAAACTGAGAATACTGCGCGGTTGAGTCAGTTGCATGGTACGAGCCCGACACCGCTCACGCAAAAGATGTTGGACCATAGCTACATTTTGCAAAAGGTTATGGGCGACGCCACTATGCCACAAGACTTGAAACAAGAGCTCCTCCATCACTTTATGGAAGAGCACGCCGAGTGGCAAACTCAGATCATCGGAACACCGACAGGTCACGTCGAGCCTGGCACCACATCCGGTGCAACTGTACAGCATCAGACTTCGACAAACCAGTCCCACCCAGCAGCCCATCAAGGTGCAAATAACCAAGCTGCTAACACTCAAAAAAGCTCTCAATCGCACGGATCGCAATCTGGCGGTCATGGCGGAGGGCATGGGCACTCGTCCTCGAGTAATCGAGGGAGCGAGAGCCCACAAGAAAAACCATCGAATCAATCGGGCGCTTATCAGCCTGAAACTCGTGAATGGACAGTAGGCCCACTGTGGAACCAAGGAGATTAACCGTGTGGAAGAGTCATCAACGACTAACTGAACTACCGCTTTCGCCCGAACAAGCGAATGCCATGCTGCAAGCTGCCGTAATGGAAGTGCGCCGCACCGTGGTGGCACGCAAGCTAATGGCTTTGTATGGCCCCATGGGCGCTGGCGTCGAAACCGTTTCCCTGGAAACGATTAGAAAAGACACGCCTGCAGAAATCGATCTCGAAGGCAAACCTGATCCTAACCCGATCGGCGCTCACGAGAAGGAAACCTATGTTCGCGTTCCGATCATTTACAAGGATTTCATCCTGCATTGGCGTGACGTGAAGTGGAGCCAGGATTCGAGAGCTCCACTAGACAACGCAAACGCGATTCGCGCAGCTCATCAAGTCGGTGACGCTGAAGACAACTTGCTCTTCAACGGCAACAAAGAACTTGGCATTCACGGACTTCTCAATTACCCTGGTTCACAACAGGTTACCGGTGGTGACTGGTCCAAAGCTGGCGATCCGGTGAAAGACGTATACGCCGCACTGAAGAAATTACTTGATGCCGAGCATCATTTCCCTTACATGCTGCTGACCTCAGTCGACATGTACGAGCAACTTTTGAAACCTGTCAGAGAATCGCCAGTTCTTGAACTGGAACAACTGAGCAAACTCTGCTCCGACGGCATTTTGTGGAGTCCGCAAATTCCACCTAAGACGGCAGCGTTGATCTCGACGGGTTCGCAAAACTTCGACATCGCCGTGGCAGAAGATCTGTCCATTGCGTACCTCGGACCAAACGACATGAACTATCGATTCAGAGTTTACGAATCGCTCGTTCTCCGCGTGAAACGTCCGACCGCAATCTGCGTCATCAAAGCAACATAGTTCGAAATTGAATTAGAGTTCAGCTCAAAAGGCTGTTCGCCGCTGAGGCGAACAGCCTTTTTGTCGAGTTAGTGCAGAACTTCAACCGCTAGCGGTTGAAATTCCTTTACTGAAATCAAACCCCCACGACAAGGTAGGTTCCAAACTGAAAACTTCAACCGCTAGCGGTTGAAATTCCTTTGCTGAAATCAAACCCCCACGACAAGTGGGGTTCCAAACTGAGAATTTCAACCGCTAGCGGTTGAAATTTTGCTCAAATCTCATCACCCTGCAGCACACTTCCACCGCGCAGGGTTCTAGCGCCGGTCTGCCGTTTTGACAACCTATCGAAAGGACGTTCGTCGGCCCTCAAGTGCGCGCAGCCGAGCCTCTGAACATCTCTACTGTTACTCTCGACCTTCTCGCTAGAGACAACCGGTCGCGAAGAAGGGCATCAAACAACAATCGGAGTGCTAGATCTAAAGCGAACGACAAACTGAAGAGAACGCGCCATCCTGAATGACACTACCTTGGGTGGTCATTACAACTTTGGCAACAATTCGAGGATCTGGTTATGCAAGAGATTTTACGACTTAAACAGCAAGCACTCTTTTACGAGGATGTCGGCGACTACGATAAGGCAGAAGCTTTATTCAGCAGAGCTGTTGCATTGAAAGAACGCAGTCTTGGCGCGGACCATCTGGCAATGGCTGAAGATCTTCACAAGCTCGGAATGCTGAACCTGGCACTGAACGATCATGTAAGAGCCGAGGAGCTACTCGGTAGAGCATTAAGCATAAAACGACAGAATTTGGGTGCCGATCATCCGGATGTAATCGAGACGATGCGAGCAATAGATCTGGCGCGAATGGACTTCAACTTCGCAGAATCCGCTTAGCTGCTCGGTCATTGAAACTTACAGATTCCGCAGAGCTGGCGGCTCAGTTCCTGATCAACTGTCGAAACTCGGCTTAAACAAACACTGTTTAAAACAGTCTCTCCGCTTTTACGTCGCTGATCTTAGGGGCAATGGAGGGGAAGTATCGCAATTCAACGTTTCGCACATTAACAGTGTCCCTGAGCGCGCCTTTGCGGTGTTGAAAAAGCCGATCAGCCGGAAATGGTGACACCATTATTGCCGCAGTGGTGTTCGATTGTTGTGAAATTTCAGTCGGTATTCGACTTGTAAACGAAAAATGATGCCAACCGTTGTCTCCTGACGGTAAGGTTAATGAGGTCGGGCTCCACGGAGATGCCCATGAATCGGCTCGCTTCGACTTACCTAAAGTTTCAGAAGTACCTCCGCCGTAATTGCTCAAGCTCAGCGATATGCCACCAATAGATCGACTTTTTCCCGCCTGGAGGTCACAACTCAAGGTGTAAAAAGCACTATCGCCGCCTTGCGGGACTTTGATAGGAGCAGCGTTTAATAGCATCGTTGAAGGGTCGCCACCGGACACGACACGTTCTTCCTTGAGCTGAAATAAGGTAGATTGGTCTGCCATCGCAACCGTTGAACTCTTCGGTGAGCTCTCAAGCGGAGGCACATAGAGAAGCATTCGATACGAGCCGAACTGGCGTCCTGGTGCCGAAGATAAATCAGTTCCGCTTGCCGCCTCGTCCGATTTAAAGGTGCACTGATTGATAGCATGCGCGAGACTCAAAGTTTCATACGGACGAACATCGCGCCGGTCGATGGTGACGAAACCCTTAACCCACGAGAATTTGTTTAAAGATGGCAATGATTGATATTCCGGCTTTACATCAGACTTTTGAGTGGTCCGTTCAGTCGGATATTCGCCGAAAATTTTGACACTTGAAACAACTGTATCTGTTTCCGGCTTGTTCATGACGATAGAAATTCGGTTCGCCTTCGAATCGGAAATAGCATTCGTAGAAATTGGGAAAGCCCACCAATGCCTGAAAGATCGAGGATCCACGCCCATTGCCTGCGCTTGCAGTGGAAAAATTTCCGCCGCGTCTTGCCTGTCCATCAGTTGCAGCACCGGCAGCGGTGGCGCCGCGACCGTTCCATTTACAAGAGCTGTCACCACTGGTGATGACAACTCAGTTTGCAAGTCAACCAGTAAGTATGAAACAGATGAAGATCGTTCAGGCAATTTCGGAACCGCAATCTCCGCTTCTACCGTAGCATTCGGCAACTCGAGTTCCGTGTACCATTCCATTCTTGCAGGATCATATATCAGAGAAGAACCGGTGATGAGAGCCATCGAGGCGGTACTAAACCAGAGAATAGCTTTTTGCCACCGACTAACTGGCGCGCACAGTTTACAAACCAAGGCTCCGAGAAACAGCCACAAGGATAGCCATAGTGAAGCGTCCAGCCACGCAGTGGAGACAAAATCACCTGAAGGAAAGATAGAAAAGATCAAAGGAATAAAACTGAAGTGCGAATCAAGTATCGAGAAAAACAGGGACGCAAATAAGATGAGGAATAAAAACCAGCGATTTCGAAATGGTGATGGTATAACTGAAACGGCATAACCAGCCAGCAGGCTGACGAACGGCATTGCCGTTATTCCATAGCGAGCGACTGGTTCGAAGCATGCATACACCCCGTGGAACCCTGCAATCAATGCCAGCACAAGCGCTGGACGTCTGATTCCTGCGCCGGATTTACCAACTGCAGCAATGAAGCCTGTGAATGCAAATAGAAGCAGCAGATCATGGAATACGTTCTGAACATGCCAACTCAATCCGTAAAACTTATGCTGGAAGTCGTTCCAAACGCCTGCCCACAAGCGCGATTCCTTGCGCAGCAATAAACTGCTAAAGCGACAAGGATCAGACGAAAAATTTTCGCGAAGAGATTTTACCGCCTCACTCGTTTCATTCGGAATTCCAGGCTGAGCAGGCCAGGTCCGCCAACCATCAGTGTTTAACTGATTGCCGACAAACAGATTGTATCCGGGCGCTCGATTCACCCAGGGAACAAATTTACCGGTAACCTCATGCGTAAACCAAAGCCAGGGCGCCATGAACAGCGCTCCTCCAACTATCATTGCCAGGAGTGACTGAAGAACTGCTGGGAAATTTAAATGCTCTTTCAATGAATGTTTAAATAGATTCGGCACGAACAGTATGCCAAGCGACAGTATTGGCAACGGAAAGAAGACGGATCGAGCCAAAACCAGAATTATGGAAATCGCACCCAGGAAAAACGATGCCGCGAGCTTAAGCGTTGGCCGCTCCGCATCCATCAAGCGAAACAGGCTCAGTGACAGCGTTGTCCAGGCAAGCAAAAGAAAGTAGGTAAACAGTTCGCTATAACACAATCTGGTATTCAGCGTGGCCGCAGGGTAAACCGCAAAGAGCAGAGCGGCTATCAGACCGGCTTTCCGGTTGAATGCCAGCCGCCCGCACCAGTAAATGAGAACGCAAGAAAACGCGTCGACAAGCGAGTTGGCAATCGCAAATATGTTCGAGTTTTGCGCATAATCAGAAGTTCCCACAACACCCGTGATTATGGAAACCACCGCAAGAAAAAATGTGTATATTGGACCATCCAGAAGCAATCTATCTGCCAGCGCACCGGAACCGAAGGTGGCAACACCGCCGGCGACCTCAGAGGTGTGAACGGTAAGTTTAGAGAGAAAATCAGGAAAGCTCGCAGCGGAGGTAATTGCTTTAGCGAATTCCTGTCCTGTTTTTATAAAAAAGTATCCGTCTCCAAAACTGCATAATCGATGTTCCGATATCACCAAATCGTAAAAGAGCCGCACGCTGAGAGCAATTGCAAAGACAAGCAGCGGCAACAATCTTTCCAATTGTTGCAGTCGTTTCGGATCTAAACTCTGAAGCTTCAAAACACCGATCTTTGCATCGCGTCAATCTATATTGGACTGTTTAGCCATTCTGCTTTGGCAGAACAAACGCTTCCACAATTTACTACGGCGCGGCAAACGATGCCTGAGACAGCAATTAATCCTCTGGCGCAATTTCCCGGGTCCTGATGGAACTTGACCTTCAGCCCGTCCGGCAGCGGGTAGTTCTAACCACAGGCGGCGTTTAGAGACAAACGTATTCGACTCTCCCAACATGTTTAAACGCAAGCAAGTTCTAGCCCCTGCCCAGCTCGCCATGGGTAGCTCGACACGCCAAGATTGATTCTTTTCACGTTTTCTTGATTCGATCCTGAGCTTTGTTCTTGCTGGTCGTTGTTGATTGTGAACATGCTCAAGATTAGGGTTTTCTAGTACTTTTCGGTCTATTCTTCGGTAATATACCTTGGCAGCTCGGGGAACGCCCCGACTGTTTCCTCAGGAACTCTCATGTCTCAGACGACCAGTCCAGCAACAGGTCTCCCGGATGCAGCGGGATCGGCACCTGTGAAAGGCTTTTCGAACTTTTTTCGCAGATTGGCGTCGAATCGACTGTTTGTCGCGATTGCCATTTTCATCGCGGCATTCGCATTGAGAGCTGGGCACAACCTTGCATTGGAACATCGCGTCTGGTACTTCGAAGATGCACAAAACTACCTGCGCTCCGGAGCGTCAATTTATAGAACCGTCAAAGCTAGCGGCAGTCCGGCCAAACTACTGGAAAACGTCAGCAAAGACGCCAAGGACTACAGCGGCATTTACAAAGGTTTCGACTCCGACAAACTAGTCGATCGAATGCTCACCGATGGTGCGATTTTTCCGCTCTACCTCGCTGGCGTCGAGGCCATATCCGGTCTGGACGCTGATAAACCTCAGTATGAGAGCATATCGCTTAAGGTCAGTATGGCCAATTCGGCTCTAGACTCGCTGACCTGCGTGCTGATTTTCCTGCTTGGCGCCTTGTTGTTCGGTTTCGAAGCCGGGGCACTAGCCGGCTTGCTATACGCGCTGTACCCGCCAGCCATCGTTAATACACAGTGGTGTATGAGTGAAACTTTCTGTGGCTTTATGCTCGTCTTAACGGTTTATTCATTCGCTAAATTTCTGACAGTGCCACCAAATTCGGTGCTACAAAAATCCCTAACTGGCGCCATTACCGGCGTCATCACCGGGCTGACGATGCTCGCTCGTTCTGCCTTTCCGCTGTTCGTTCCATTGCTTTTAATCGCCGCGTTCGTTGGCATAAGATCACGCAAATCATTGCATTCGCCAATTCCACTAATCATACTTGCCACCACACTGAGCCTGACTCTCGCGCCCTGGTTGATGTACACCCAAGCATCACTGGGACAGGCACGACTGACAAGCAATAGATTGCCTGCATTCAATGTGGTTTCCGGAAATCTGGCATCAATTGATGGATATACGCCCTTCCCTTGCAGCGTGGCATTTCCTGAGGGAATGAAAGAAGCAGCGATAATGGTGGCAAAAGAAGCCGCGGAAAAGCCTTATGAGTTTACCCTTCTAGAACTCAAGAAGATTGCCCGCCTCTGGTCTAGCGTTTGGAACGATTGCAAATATTCGGTACTCGGATTGAATGCAAATGTTCAAAACGTCTTGCATCAGCTGTTACTGTTTTTAGCATTATGCTGGGGCTTCATCGTGTGCGCACGCGGGAAGCGCAGACTGAATGACGGAGAGCTTCTTGGAACGTCACTTGCGACAAGCATCATAATAGGGCACTTCATTTTTCTCGCCTTCATCGCGTTGTCGAGATACGCGACCACAGCGATGCCATTCGTCGTCCTGATGGCAGCTTCTGCAGTCGTACACTGGCTCCGCGAAGGCGCAGAAGCACGAAAACAACTGGCGATCGTCACAGCTACATTTATCGCGATTTCAGCATTGACAAACGAATTTAGAATCGTCTCTCAATTCGTTTGTGGACTTGTAGCTGAAACCTGGTGGTCAACCTATGCACCTTGGTTAACGGCAACACTGGCCGTGGCTGGATACGCTGGAGTCTGGTGGATCGCCCTGCAACCAATTCGGAAATTCACACAAGCGACCAACCTAGAAGAACCACTCGGACAATCTGCGACTGCAGAAAGTCTACCGTCATCACCGGATTCAGAAACGAACACGCCTTTGCAATCCACGAAAACGACGGCCGCACCGATGAGCACATCTCAAGGATCCACTAACATGGATCAGCCAGTGCAATCAAAAACGGCTCAGAGCACGACCCAAAGTCTTTTGGCACTTCAAGCAGAACGCCCTCCTCGCCTTGCACTGGCTGGATTGGCTGCGTTCAGTTTAGCGATGACAAGCTGTGGCATCATCGGCTCTATAATCGGTTCACACACCTGGAGCGAGTGGAGCTGCCCACTGACTAATCAGGAAGTGCACCAGACCATAAAACTTCCGACAAATCTTGGAACTCTTTCGAAAACGGGATATGTTCTCATCGACCTCTATGATGAAGAACCGCTCCCTGAGCTGGAAGTCAACCTAAACAACGAAGTTATCAGCGCTACGGCAATTCCAATTGACATGATTCAAACGGAAAATGATTCGATTCTTGGCTCATTAAAAATGCAAGCCAACTCGATGAATATGGACTTTCGCGCACTTCGTCACTGGTTCGCCGTGCCGTTTCCGACGCGCCTTTTGCGACCGGGCGCGCAAAATACAATTACCATCAGCAATGCTTCCCAAACTCACCCTGTCACTATATATGGTGACTACACAACAACCACTCGCGAACTTATCGATGGTGTACAAATCTTGCCATCAATCAATTCGCTTTCCTGGAACTACGCTGTCGAAGGCTCTGATTATCGTTCTCCGATGGAGGCCCGCCTGCTCGAATCAATTCAGATAAATGGAAAAACCACAGAAAGTTCTCTAGTTAGCAAATCACATTCTGACGAAGCATATAAAGATCTATCGCCGTCGTTTGGAACACAGTGGGGCAGGTATCGTGTTCGACTTCTGGTCCAACCCCGCACCGCAGCTCAGTTAGCGAAGAATTCCAATTCAAATTCCGCAACAGAAGGTTCGTCGACCGACGACAACAAGAACGCGAATGCCAACTCGAACGCGATTGCGAACATCTCCGACGCAAACGACAGCGTGAATGGCAACACCAACACAAATGCAAACGGCGGCGCCAGCGCCAACACCAACGCAAACCCAAACGTGCTTGCGAAAGCCTCCAGTGCATTGAACCAAAGCAACGACAATCCAATCGGCAGGCTCGAAGATAGAACAAAGGATAATTCGGTACTTGAAATAGTGTTCGCCCAAAAGCCAGGCGTCGAGCACGAGATTCACGGCGGTAACCCAAACACCTTCAACCTCTCGGATAAACCAATTCCTATCAAAGAGGCGCTGCTCAGAAACCACCCAATTAGATTTACTTGCGAATTGAAAACTGCAAAACACCCGGTCAATGCATTTGTGAATCTGGTTTTTAAAACCGGTATCGGTGACGTCTGGACACCGGAATGGCAACCGGAATGCGTGCCAGCAGACAGCAGTGGATGGAAGAAACTAACAATTATTGACTCATTCCCAAAGCTCCTGCTGGAGCATAATGGAGTGTCAGTTCAACCTATCGTAACTCCGTTCGGAAAAGACTTACTCTTCACACAACGAAAGAAAGCCGGCAGACAAGCCGTTCTCATCCGCAATGCGAAACTGGAAATTCTCAACACAGAGATTCAAAAGAGAAGTAATCTATTTACTTGGAAAGTCTATTAAAACGAAGAGGCACCATTAGCGGTGCCTCCGATAAATCACAACGAAGATAGTTCTACTAATTACCAACAGACTGTAAAATCCGTCTAGCACGGGCCATCAGCGGTTCTGCGGCTTCCACAAAACCTCGCTTGTGGAGAACAGTTCCTAGAGCAAGCAAATTGGTTCCGACTTCCAGGTGCGTCGGACCATAGGTTCTCACCGCGATGTAAACTGCTTTCTCCAGGCATCGTTGAGCGGCGCCAAATTTCTCACGTTGCATGTTTTCTTGAGCCAAACTTCGGTACCTGGATAGTCGCGTATCTCTGTCAGCATGCGAAGTTTCAGCGATTCGTTCCATTGTGACCATCATCAAAAATCTTCCCCTTTCGGACGGCGATTGGACTCTTGCGGAGTTCCGAATCAATCATCCTGTAGTTTCAACAGCCTGCAAACTCTCACAATGATTACTCGTGCGCAACGAGTCGTCAGTGTTACGTTTAACAGTCGATTCTTCCTGCTTCCACTGTTTATTTACCCAGCGTCACGCGATTTCACTGCTCGTGAAATTAATTCATGGAGAGCCTTATGCCGCAAGCGATTCGAGAATGTACATCAACGAAACGAGATTTCTGGCAAGGACGAAATAATTTGATAGTCGAAACTTTGCAAACCGAAAAGCCTGCTACAGAAAGACTCTGCGCCCCGATATAAACATCGGATATATCAATCGAAAGACTAAATTTGTCTTGACTGCAATAAACCACAGAGGCAGACATTTTCGAAAAGTCCGCCCAGCAGGTCACTAGAACGTCATGCTAAACCCAAGTCCACTGCATGCGGGACGGAACGTATAAATGATTGTCGCTCATTCCTTTTTCGACGGTGACGTTGTTTGAATGACAATACTTGAGCATCTCAACTGTCTTCTTATGCGACATGTAACCAAGACGCAACGAAGTCTGCAAGCGCAACGCTGAATACAATGTGTTTTCATCGAGAATACCAGCTTTCAACAACATGCTGCCGACGCGAACGGCACTATCTGGATTCTTCTTGACGATACCTTCAATTTTTTCTTGATCGCAAATCCCGGCCTCGACGATTAGGTCGCCGAGTCTCATGCTGCCATCATCAGCCTGACCGTGAAATTGTGCCATGGCTTCGTAGACGTTTTTTCCATCTTTGCAAACAGAATGCAGCGCTTTTGCGGCTTGATAAGGTTTCAACGTGTCATTCGAGATGGCTGACTGGAGCTGGATTGCGGCCTCCAACTGTTCGTTGACCATTAGTCCCCGCTCCAACAAAATCTGACCAAACTGTTTCTTTTTAAACAGCTCAATTTCCAAACACTCTGCCAAAATCTCGCGCGTAATCAAATTCGCCATCAAACAAAGTTCGCCAATGCGAGTTGTTTTTGCATCCGGGTGTTGAAACAATCCCAGCTCGAAAAGCGCTTGTTCAAAGGATATGCTTTGCGCATTAGCATGCTGCAGACCCTTAACCGCCTCTTCTTTTGGCATCTCCGAGCTGCGCATCATCAGCACCGCATGCAGTGCGGCTAACAAACCTTCAGTCGAGATCAAGTCATCAAGAACAAGCAATTGACCGATCATCAACGATGATTCCACCGATCGGACAAACAATGGACCAAGTTGAGCCTGCGTGAGCATCCCCGCAGATATGAGCAACTCCGTCAGGTCGTTTGACATCGAAACAACGACTTGAGTTCGCTGGTGCATTTGGTTGACTGATTGAATCGCTTGAGCCAACGGAATATTTTTCTGCATGCACACCCGAACAGCTCGAATAGCAATGTCAGGCGTTATGGTTTTGTCGGAGATCTTTTCCATCGCAGCCTGGGCAAGCTTCAAATTGTTAGCATTAATCAGACCTGAATTCATGATCGCCTGAGTGACAGGAATCTTCAGATCGCGCGCGATCATTTTGTAGTCTTCGAGGTCATCACGCGTTATCAGACCGCTACCCAGCAGCAGTTGCGTCAAGATTGGAAATTCATCGCTAGACAACCCGGAGTCTCCTGAGGCAAGCCGCCAATCATGTCAACAGCTCAAACAATGTACCTGGTACAGCAACATTTTAGAACCTTGGTTACCGAATCGTAAAAATTCAAATCCAAGTTTAACCCATGAGTTCCTTGGTCAGGATTTCGAGACTTCTCGACCAGGCTATTGCGGCAGCCTCCTTATTGTAGGAAGCGCGAACGTCGCAATTGAAGCCATGATCGACTCCCTCGTACTGGTATATATGAAAGTTGGGTTTGCTCGCAAGGGCCTGCTCGATTTTTTCTACCGATTCTTTAGGTACGAAGTGGTCGAGTTCGGCGAAGTGAATGGCGATTTCACAGCGGATGCGCTCGGCCTCCTGCAGATGTTTTTCGAGCATTACAGGGTAGTAACAGATTGAGGCATTGAGATTAAACAATGCCGCTAATCGATAGGCTAATTTACCACCCAAACAGAAACCAATTGCTCCCACCCGACCGGTACATTTTTTGTGGTCACGGAGGTTGGATGCCGCCTCTTTGAGATCTGAGAGCCC
>CAZRMH010000003.1:16751-51513 GCA_964600935.1 uncultured Candidatus Obscuribacterales bacterium | reverse complement strand
GGTAGCGTGGACTTTTCGCCTTGCCCCTCACCAATACAATCCAACAGAAGAAAGCTAGTATAGAAACTAGAAACAATGCTTTCCAAGCAAAACCGGTTAGCACACGTGCTAAACTTCCCTTCCCGTATCTTGAGAAGGCGATGTCTGAAGTATTCAGTATCAAATGCAAAACCAGTTTCGTTCTAGACGAGCTTGTCACGGCGATAAAGAGGGAGAACCTGTGCCGCCTTGGTGACAACCTCGAGGATGGAGTAAGGTTTTACATCGACAAAGTCTCGACGCGTGCCATTGATCTGACTGTCAAAGAGCAAACGGTTCAAATCAAAATACCTGCGCTCGCGGCACCTAATGATTGCGCCTTAGCACTGGATATGGTGGCGTCCGTTTCAAAACTTTTTGATGGCGAAATTGCGACTGAGTATGCGGGCGTAATCGAATTTAAACAGTTGCGCGAACTCTTCGACAATCAAACTTGGCTGCACACGAGTTCTGACTCCGGCGCTCGATCGCTAAGTCATCTGATCGATCAAGGTCGAGGCCCGATGTGTGTTCCGGGACCTGTTCGGAATGTATTCATTGGCACAAACACTCTGAGCCAATTCAGAAACAGCGGAAAGACAGAGCTGATGACCGACTTGTTTTTAGACTTCATCAGAAAAGTGCAATACATCGCAGAATTTTCGTGCAACGCCTCTCGTTTCACCGCCACTGAACCGCCAAATGATAAGCCAATAAGCCTTTGCATTTGGTTTGGTACCAAAACAGTATTTCCACCAGTAGTCTAAGTCATTCTAAGCAGCAAGGACGATACTGAAGTTATAAAAGTAAAAATGGAAGCGTTAAAAACTCTGTGCGGCGATCGTCTCTTGCCGCTCGATGAGAGCCAGTTCATCGTCGAAGATTACAGCAAAGAAGATTGGTCTGAACTTCGAAACCAGGCGGCAAAAATTTCGGCGAAATGATCGGGCGACAAGCACGCTCAGTTCATTTGGCTAAGAGATCTAAATTTAGCTATCTAAGCTTAAACTCAACGATTAGGTAAATTCCGCCTACCCTTCGGCTGCCGACGCATTAGCTTGCTCATCAGGAGCAAGCTTTTTGATAATCGGCAATTTGAAACTCAATGCAAATGCAACAAACATCACTCCAGCGCCTAACCAGTATGGGCTGGCAGCCCCAGCTTTGTCGAATAAGTAGCCACCAGCGATCGGTCCTAGAATTCGACCAAGCGTCGACATCGATTGCCCAATTCCCATTACGCCGCCAGTTGAATCTGCCGGTGCTAGTTTTGAAAGCAAACTACTATTGGATGGATTATTGATACCAGAACCAGTGGCAAGAATAATTAGCGCGACGCAGAGCAAAACAAAATTGTGAGTGATTGGTGTCAAGATCAAACCGAGCGCAATCAATCCGGTTCCCAGAGAGATTAACCAGGCATCAGGATAGAGTTTGCCAATCTTGCGAATCAAGAAACCTTGAATAACCACCATTACAAGACCGAGCCCGACAAACAGATAACTATTCTGCTCCATTGTGAATCCATAATATTGATTCGTCAGGAGAACCAGTGTTGTTTCCATATTTGCAAAGGCAAAAGTCGCGATGAAAGTTATGAAGTAACAAAGCGAATATTTTCTGTTTAACACTGTGCTGACATAGAAACCCAATCCGTTTGAGAATGGATTGTGCGAAGCGGGCCGCCGATTCTCCGGCTCGGGCAAAAGCAGCGCGGTGACAATCAAGTCAACAATGCTGAAGCCCGCAGCGATGTATCCAAGGTAATTAGGCGCCATACCGAAGCTGCAAGCAATTCCAGCAATTGCCGGTCCGAGCACAAAGCCCAATCCAAAGGCAGCGCCGATCATTCCCATGCCCTGGGAGCGATATTCTTCTGGCGTTACGTCGGCAATGTAAGCTTGCGCGACGGCAAGATTAGCGTTTCCAAATCCAGCGATAATCCTGGAGATGAAGAGCATCTCGAGCGAATCAGCCGCGCCCCAGATGCAGTAACCGATTGCAGATATTGCCAGACTGATTAACAAAACCGGACGGCGACCGATTTTGTCAGAGAGACGCCCCCACATCGGTGCGAAGAAGAATTGCATGAGCGAGTAGGACATCAACAAGAGTCCCACTGTGAAAGCGTTTGCACCGAACCTTTCAGCATAGAGCGGCAGCAACGGAATGATAATTCCGAAACCAATCAAATCTATAAAAACTGTAAGAAACATCAAGCCAAGAGCCATGTGCATCTTGTACTTGGGATCGTTTTTATCGACTGGCGCGCGAGAGCGTTTCATTAGATACCGTGTCATGCAGAACCGTTCTGCCATAAAGCTTAACGCGTACAACGTTATAACATGCAAAAGCTGCACGAAATATTGCGGTTAAAAGAAACCTTCTACAGACATGTAACGAACCTCATTGCAGAAGGATTCCCGTTCTGAAAACTGTGTCAAAATTGCTTGCGACATGCGAAAGCATGAACTGGAATCCCGAGACAATCTAATTATGCATACGCATAGAACTCGCTTTCGAGATGCTACATCAGCACTCCTAGATCTTGCCAGACTGCGCATAACTTTTATGGTCGTCATATCTTGCGCTGTCGGATATGTTCTGGCTTACAAAAATAATTTCGACTTCGTACAATTCGCTTGCGCCTTGCTCGGAACTGGCTTGCTAGCAAGCGGTGGATGCGCAATCAATTGTTATATTGAACGAGAATTAGATGCGATGATGCCGCGAACGGCTCAGCGACCGATTCCTTCCGGAATGATTTCACCTGGCGGTGCTTTACTATACGGAATACTTTTATGCGTTTCGGGCGCACTTATATTGTTCATTTTTAATAACCTGATTTGTACAGCCCTTGGTTTGGCGGCTGCCGCGATATACCTTGGCATGTACACGCCGGCAAAACGTTGGACATGGCTCAATACATCTATAGGTGCTGTGCCCGGAGCGATCCCGCCATTAATCGGTTGGGCAGCGGCATCCGGCGGACTTGATTGGGGCGGCTGGATCCTTTTTACGATGTTATTCATCTGGCAACACACTCACTTCTTGCCGATTGCCTGGCTTTTCAAAGAAGACTATCGTGCCGCCGGATTTAAAATGTTGCCGGCACTCGATAACAGCACTGAAAAAACCTTTGCATTGACGATTGCAACAGCGATGGTCTTGTTGCCACTATCCGCGATGCTCTATTGCGGAGGCAATTCCTATGCCGGTCCTGCCTATTGCATCGCCTCTCTCCTCAGTGGGCTGACGCTCGTTGCCACTTCCGTGCAGTGGAAGTACAACCCGTCACGAAAGGGCGCTCGTACGGTTCTGTTGATGAGCGTTCTTTATCTACCCGCTGTTTTCGCTGCAGTTGTTCTAGATAGGGTGTGCGGATGGACATAACTAACGCCGAATTTACAAGCATATTCAATGTCGCCAGTCGGCAAAACGGCTGGATGGTCGATTTGCACTGGTTCACCCTCGCGATCTGCGTGATAATCGCTTTCGTCGTAGCCGGTTTATTAGTCGCGGTAATTGCAAAATTCAGAACGCCTGCAAATGACGATGGCAGCGAACCAAGACAGGTTCAGGGCAACATTCGCCTGGAGATAATTTGGACTGCGATACCTCTTCTGATAGTCACCGTCCTCGGTGTACTTACTGCGATCGTAATGCTTCTTGTTAATCCACCAGTAGGAAATAAAAAGCCTGACGTAATTGTGGTCGGGCACCAGTGGTGGTGGGAATACCAATATCCCAAGTATGGGGTGACGACAGCTAACGAATTCTATCTACCGGTAGGCAAAGATACGTTGTTTGAGATTCGATCGGCTGACGTTGTTCATTCTTTCTGGGTAGTAGCTTTCGGTCAGAAGATGGATGCCATTCCTGGTCACCCGACCAACATGTGGGTGCATCCAATCAAAACTGGAAAGTTTCTCGGTACCTGCTCAGAGTACTGTGGTGCCCAGCATTCATTGATGAGAATTATCGCGAACGTCGTTCCGCAGAAAGAATTTGATGCTTGGATCGCGGCTCAGAAAGTCATTCCGGAACAGCCCACCGACCCCACTGCCGTGCGCGGTAAAAAACTGTTTAACGATGCCACATGCGTCGAGTGTCACCGCATCGCCGGCAATGATGAGGCACAAGCGCTTATCGGACCTGACCTGACTCACATCGCTCAGCGCGAAACGCTCGGTACCGGAGTGATCAAAAACGACACAGTTAATCTGACTAAGTGGATGCAAAATCCGCAGACTTTCAAACCGGGTGTGAACATGCCCAATATGCGTTTGACCGACGAAGATGCGCATGACATCGCAGTTTATTTGGAGAGTTTAAAATGAGCGGCGGCACGATTCGTACTCACAAACCAGTTAATTGGCTCGCTGACGTTGAAGAGTATCACGGCGTTCTGAGCTGGCTGACGTCAATCGACCATAAGCAACTCGGTATTCTATATATATTGTCTGCATTTGCCTTTCTTGTTGTTGGTGCGCTGCTCGGACTGACAATTCGCCTGCAGTTGATGTTTCCAATGGCACACGTGATCAATCAGGAAGCATACAACCAGATTTTCACCATGCACGGTACCACCATGGTTTTCTTTGTGGGCATGCCGTTATTCTTTGGTTTCGCCGTATATCTCATACCGCTGATGATCGGTGCTCGCGACATGGCGTTTCCCCGACTTAACTCATTTGGATATTGGGTTTATTTGTTCGGCGCAATCATGCTCTTCTTCAGCTTTCTTGCTGGCGGCGGTCCTTCAGCTGGTTGGTTTGCTTATCCTCCGTTGAGCGAGAAAGGTTATCTTTTCAACAACGGACAAAACTACTGGGCGTTAAGTCTGTTTGTGACAGGGATTGGATCGGTCGCAACCGGCATCAATCTGATCGTCACGATCTTGACGATGCGCGCACCAGGTATGACTCTAAAACGAGTACCTCTTTTTGTCTGGATGATTCTGATGGACGCCTTCCTGGTCGTCTTCGCGATCCCGGCATTGAACGCTGCGCTCGTTATGATTCTGTTTGACCGCATACTGAACACTCACTTCTTTGATGCCACCGTCGGCGGTTCGCCACTGTTGTGGCAACACTTCTTCTGGTTCTTCGGACATCCCGAGGTTTACATTCTGATTCTGCCGGGTTGGGGTGCGATATCTGAGATCATTCCGGTTTTCTCTCGTAAATTGCTATTCGGTGCCGGCGTCATGGCTGCGTCAACAGTAGCAATAGCCTTCCTGAGCTTCGGCGTGTGGGTTCACCATATGTTCGCCGCCGGACTTGGTTTTGCACCACTCTATATCTTCGCCGTCACCAGCTTGCTGATTGCCGTCCCAACCGGAATTAAGGTCTGGTCATGGTTGGCGACAATGTGGGGCGGCAAGTTGCGCTTCACTGTCGCCATGCTGCATGCCATGGCATTTCTTATTCAATTCACGATCGGCGGTCTGAGCGGAGTCGGATTCGCAGTAATTCCACTCGACTGGCAACTTACCGACAGCTACTTCGTGGTGGCACACTTCCACTACGTATTGTTTGGCGGAATGTTGTTCTCACTGATTAGCGGCATCTATTATTGGTACCCGAAAGCGACCGGTCGCATGATGTCTGAAACCCTTGGACTCTGGCAGTTTTGGCTTATGGTTCTCGGGTTCAACGGAACCTTCTTTGTCATGCACATCCTCGGAGTTCTCGGCATGCCACGCCGCGTCTGGACTTATCCTATGGGAATGCCAGGGTGGGCGGAGCTGAATTTCTTCTCCTCGTGTTGGGCATTCGTCCTGGTCGCTTCGCTCTTCCTTTTCATTTACAACCTGATCTGGAGTTTCTACCACGGTAAGGTCGCAGGACCAAATCCATGGAACGCATGGACATTAGAATGGTTGGCAGAATCGCCACCAATCGCGGAGAACTTCGAACGTGTTCCGGTTGTTCGCAGCAGACGCCCGCTGTGGGATCTGCAATTCGGCAGCGGCGGCGATGGAGAAGAACACCATGCATAATCATTCAGTCGCCCCAGTGCAAAAACATCCGCTCGATTCCAACTTGACTATGAATCGCAACGTCATGGGAATGTTGCTCTTCATTGGCTCAGAGTCTTTGTTTTTCTTGTTGCTTATTTTCGCGTACGTCAATTTCCATCATCAATATGGAACTGGTGTAATGGCGGCATGGCATCTTGATGTCGAAAAAACAGGATTGTTTTCGATTGCCCTTTTTGCCAGCAGTTTCACACTGTGGCTCTCAGAGAAAGCACATGCGAAAAATAGCGGAATGGCTATTTTCTGGATGATCATTACTATAGTGCTCGGCGGCATCTTCCTATGCGGTCAAGCGCTTGAGTATGCCGACCTTATCGGCAAAAACCTGACAATCAGCCGCGACATGTTTGGAAGCACGTTTTTCACACTCACAGGTTTCCACGGATTTCACGTGATTATAGGGCTGATACTGCTAGCAGTGGCTCTCTGGATCATGATACGAGGGAAAGAGGGTGAAATAACCGAACCCGGTCTGACCTGCGTTTCGCTTTATTGGCACTTCGTTGACGTGGTTTGGGTCGCGGTCTTCTCTGTCGTATACCTATGGAGATTCGTAAAGTGAACCCGGGACTAATACACTTACTTCAATCACATTGGGAACCGATTCCCTCGATTGCCATTGGTCTAGTCACCATCACCGGTGCCTATCTCTGGGCGAGAAAGTTTGTATTTGATTGGAAAACATATACGTTGCTTCTCGCCATCGTCCTTTTGTGGCTGGGATTGATGTCACCGCTGGACGAACTCGGAGACCTGTATTTGTTTAGTGCACACGTTCTGCAGCACATGATTCTAGAGTTCATTGCGCCAGTGCTGCTGGTTGTTTCGTTAACTGAAGACATGATACGAAGCTGGTTAAAAGTTCCGGCTATTCGCTGGGCAGAACAAGCTCTGGGCAACCCGGTCTTCGCCTTGAGCGTCGCCACAATTGTCATGTTGTTCTGGCATGTTCCGCCAATCTACCAAGTTACTCTCGAGAATGAAACTGTCCACATCATCCAGCACATCACATTCATGGTGTCCGGTGTGATGCTCTGGTGGCCGGCATTTAAACCGATTAGAGAAGGACGGCTGAAGCCCATGTCGGCAACAGTCTATTTAACCGCAGCGGCATTTTTGGCATCCATTCTCGGCATGATTTATACAATTTCCGACGTTCCGTTTTATGCATCGTATGCCCATCCCTACGACCAGTACCACTTGCTTCCATTGCTTCGTGACGAGTGGGGTTTAAACCACCTTGAAGATCAGAAGCTGGGTGGAGCAGTGATGTGGGTGCTCTGTACATTGAACTTTTTCTGGGCGCTTATGGCAGTGATGATCGAATGGTTGGCCGAACGGGAGGGTGATGATGTCGTTCCAGCAGCCTGATGAAGAATCAAAAATAGACCCAAGACCAGATCAGGTCTCAGAGCCGCAACCTGAGGTAGAAGGATATCCGCCGCTTGATCCGGAATTGGTGTCCTATGGCGCTCCTGCGCCCCGGCTCTCAACCAGTGCAGTATCACATGTAAACCCTGAAGCACCTGAGACCGAATGGATTCCTGGTGAACAACTGGAACTGATAAGAATTCCGGCACCAACGATTTGGCCGACAACCTTGGCGCTCGGTACCACTGGTATCGCATTCGGTGTTGTGACTCACTGGATATTGTCAGTAGCTGGATTGTTCTTGTTTTTGTTAGGTGCAGTAGGCTGGATTGAGGATTTGAGAAACGATGTGTTGCAGTGATCCACAAAACGAAATACCAAAAGAGGAACCGAAAGTCGCGATCAATTGGTCGACGGTGCTCGTCAATCGTTCCGAATTCCTGAAACTCGTTACAGTAATTTGTGCAGGTTTCATCGGACTAATCGTATCGATACCTGCGATTGGTTTTGCATTCGAGTATTTTCTCGTGCCTAGTCGAAAAGACTGGGTCAAGGTTGGTGGTCTCGATCAGTTCAAAATCGGAGAAACTGTCGATGTAGTTTTCACTGACACAACTGGCTTACCGTGGGACGGCGTCTGTGCCAAACGCACGGCTTGGTTGCGGCGAGTCGATGAAACAAACTTCGAAGCATTCGCGGTCAACTGTACTCACCTGGGATGCCCAGTCCGATGGGAACCAGGCGCAGCGTTGTTCATGTGCCCATGTCATGGTGGCGTCTATTACAGTGACGGCAACGTCGCTGGCGGTCCTCCACCACGACCTTTGCACCGGTATCCGACCCGCATCGCTAAGGGTCAGGTACAAATCAAGGTCGGTCCGGTGCTGACTGAAAGTTAGTTTTTGGCGCGTAGGTGTTCGAAATGGCAACAAAAATAGTCGATAAAGCGCTCGAATGGCTCGAGGACCGAACCGGTTTAGTCAAGCCGTTCATTCATATGATGCTACATCCGGTGCCGGGCAAATCGACGTGGGCTTACGTTTTTGGCACCGCCATCATGACTTCATTTATCGTGCAACTGGCATCAGGCGTGGCTCTTTCCACAATGTACGTGCCCAGTGGTGGCGAAGCGTGGGAAAGTATTAAATGGATCACTGAGAAGGTGCCGTTCGGATCGTGGTTGCGTGCGACACACTATTTTGGCGCCTCTGCAATGATCATATTCGTTGGAGCTCACGCAATTCGCACCTATTTGTTCGGTTCGTTTAAATTCCCGCGTGAATTGAACTGGATCTCAGGTGTATTTCTGCTCTTCCTCACAGTGGCGATTGCCTTTACTGGACAGGTTTTACGCTGGGACCAAACAGCAGTCTGGACAATCGCGGTTGGCGCTGAACAAGCTTTAAGAGCACCGTTTGTCGGACCTGCACTTGTGCGCGTACTTTGCTCGGGTGATAACGTCAGTTCTGCATCTCTCAGCCACTTCTTCGCGATGCACGTTTTTATCTTCCCCGCACTGCTTGTTGCTTTGATCGGATTTCACGTCTGGCTGGTTTTGCACCACGGAATTTCTGAACCACCGAAAGCTGGTAAGCCAGTAAATCGCGAAACCTATCGCCTAGAGTACCAGGAGTTGCTTAAGAAAGAAGGCGAGCCGTTCTGGCCAAACGCTGCCTGGCGCGATGCTGTTTTCAGCACCCTTGTTGTTCTCGGTATTTGTGCTTGCGCACTCTATTTCGGACCACCGGTAATTGAAAATCCACCCGATCCATCCCTTGTAAACGCAGAGCCGAAGCCTGACTGGTATTTGACCTGGTACTTCGCCTTGCTCGCACTGGTGCCTGCTCCGATTGAGGATTGGTTCATTCTTCTTTTCCCGCTATTCCTCGTATTCGGTATGTTAACGCCGCCGTTTATATCTAATACCGGCGAACGTAGCGCGCGTCGACGCCCATGGGCTGTGGCTATCGTAGTTGTCGTAGTTGGATCGGTACTGGCTCTCTGGCAGGAAGGGGTCAACGAATATTGGACACCGAAATTCGAAGCCACACCAGTTCCGAAAGCAGCCATTGGCAGTACCACCAGCAGTGCCATCGAAAGAGGCGCTAATGTTTATAACGACCGTGGATGCTTATACTGCCACAGCATCGCCGGGCACGGCGGCAAACGAGGTCCGGACCTGGATAGCGTTGGCGAGAGATTGACCGCCGATCAGATTACGATAAGAATCGTCAACGGTGGTGTCAACATGCCGGCATACGCCGGTAACATGTCGCCGCAAGAGCTGGCTGATGTGACTCAATTCCTGGTTTCACGCAGTCGTCACGCAGCTATCGTAGAGCCGACCACGCCTTCAGTGAAAGAGTCAGCGGCTGCCACGGTGAAACGCATCGCAGCGGAAGTGCCTTCCCCGAATTCCGAAGTCATTACAAAGGATCGTCTCCTCAATACAATGACGCCATCGGCAATCAAACTTGCGCCCGCAGAAATTTCGCGTATTGGCGCGATCGCTCAAGACGGAATGACCGAAGTTGAGTTGGGCAAACTTGCAGAAGCTAAAGCTAGCGCTCCGGAAGTCAAAAAGATAGCCACAATGATGGTCACTGAGCACAGTGCAGCAAACGATCAATTGAAGTCGATCGCGGCAACTGTCGGATTGACTCTACCTCCGCGAATCAGCAACGAACAGAGAGCCTTGATCGATAGTTTTTCCACGCTCTCCGGCGCTGATTTCGACAAGAAATATGTGTCAGTGTTAGTCGAGGCACATAAAAACGCGATAACAGTAATTGAGGCCGAAGCTACCGAAGGCACAGGAGATCTGAAGAGCTGGGCGCAGAATGCTTTACGCACGATTAAGCGTCATCATCATGAAGCAATGGGCTTGAAGCAATAATTTTCTGATCGCCACCTCAGGAATCTCCATTTTTTAAGAAAGTCTTGTTAAAACAGGCATAATGCGCAATTCAAAGTAAGATCTTTCTCCTCACTCAGAAGCAGGAGCAAGAAGATGACAGCTATCGACTCGGTTAGCAAGAAATTTGCCAAGGTGGAATCCAGTTACCCCATCGATCACCTCAAGTTGCTTGAGTGGGTCACCGAAGCTGCGGCGATGTGCCAACCAGATCGTATCTACTGGTGCGATGGCAGCGACGAAGAGTACAACCGCCTCTGTCAGGAGATGGTTGATGCTGGAACCTTCATCCGCCTGAATGAAAAGCTCCGTCCGAACAGCTATCTTGCTCGCTCCGCGCCTTCCGATGTAGCGCGCGTTGAAGACCGCACATTCGTCTGCACTACTAATAAAGATGAATCGGGTCCAAACAACAATTGGATGGAGCCCGAAACCGCGAAGATCATATTAAAGGACTTCTTCAAGAACTCGATGCGCGGACGCACTATGTACGTCGTTCCCTTCAGCATGGGACCGTTAGGGTCGCCTCTTGCACAAATCGGTGTTGAAATAACTGACTCGCCTTATGTTGTTGTCAACATGAAGCATATGACGCGCATGGGCAAAGCAGTCGTCGAACTGCTAGGCACTGACGGCGCCTTCGTACCGTGCATGCACAGTGTCGGACATCCGCTAGATCCTGGTGAAAAAGACGTCGCCTGGCCTTGCAATCCAGAGCACAAGTACATCTGCCACTTCCCCGAGACCAAAGAAATCTGGTCATACGGCTCCGGCTATGGTGGCAATGCCCTACTCGGCAAGAAGTGCCTGGCTCTCAGAATCGCCTCATCGATGGGCAAAAAAGAAGATTGGCTGGCCGAACACATGCTCATCTTGGGTGTCAAATCGCCCACTGGAGATAAATGCTATGTGGCAGCCGCGTTCCCAAGTGCCTGCGGCAAAACCAACTTCGCCATGCTCATTCCGCCCGATAGTTTCAAAGGATGGGAAGTAACCACGGTTGGCGATGATATCGCCTGGATCAGACCCGGCAAAGATGGCAAGTTTTACGCCATCAATCCGGAAGCTGGTTTCTTCGGTGTGGCCCCTGGTACTTCAGCGAAGACCAACCCCAATGCGATCAAAACTCTGGATAAGAATTGCATCTTCACCAACGTCGCTCTCACTCCAGACGGAGATGTTTGGTGGGAAGGTCTCACCGATACAGCTCCTCCAGAGCTGATCGACTGGCAAGGAAGAAACTGGACTCCGGACTGCGGTCGCAAAGCGGCACATCCGAACAGCCGTTTCACCGTATCTATCTCACAATGCCCATCACTGGATGACCAATGGGACAACACAGAAGGCGTGCCAATCAGCGCATTCGTCTTCGGCGGACGTCGTCCGTCAGTTATTCCACTGGCATTCCAATCGGTCAACTGGGATTTCGGCGTCTACATGGCAGCCACGATGGGTTCAGAAACCACCGCGGCAGCAGCTGGCAAAGTCGGCGAAGTGCGCCGTGACCCAATGGCAATGCTGCCGTTTTGCGGCTATCACATGGGCGATTATTTCGACCACTGGCTGCACATGGGACATATGGTCCAAAATCCACCGCGTGTCTTCTGCGTGAACTGGTTCCGCACCGACCACGACGGCAAAATTATTTGGCCAGGATTCGGCGAAAACATGCGCGTTTTAAAATGGATTTCCGATCGCGTTCATGGAAAAGCTGGCGCAGCACAAACGTTCCTTGGATTCATGCCTCGCCACAAAGATATCGATTGGACGGGAATCAAGAACTTCAGCCCGGAACAATTTGATATTCTTATGCACATCGACAAAGAGCAATGGCATCGTGAACTAGAATCTCATGATGAATTGTTCAATCGTCTCGAAGAGCGCATGCCGAGAGAGTTGATGTTAATTAGAGAGATGCTGAATCTCAGCCTTAGCCGAAACGTAAGCGATTAGTTTAGACTCCTGAACTGTTTCAAGCGATCATCGACTGGCACCACTGGTAGTACCAACGTATTTCCAGTGGTGCGAGTGCTTGATCTTTGACAACATTGCATTTTGAATGTTTCCGCTGAGAATTTTGGATGTTTCACTTGAAGGAAAAACTGCGATAAACGTCATAGTTTTAAAACTATTTGTGCAACTTCCAGCTATACTTTTGCAGGACGTATCGATGCCCTAGATTATTCGGCGTCATTTGGAGGAACTGACCGTGTCTAATGAAACACTGACGATTACCGATAATCGTACGGGACAAAAATACGAGTTGCCAATTACTGACAACACGATTCGCGCCAACGATCTGAGGCAAATCAAAGTCGATAACGACGATTTTGGTTTGATGACTTACGATCCGTCTTTCATGAGCACTGCCGCCTGCCGAAGTGCCATCACATTCATCGACGGCGATCGCGGAATTCTGCGGTATCGCGGTTATCCGATTGAGCAGCTCGCAGAGAAGTCTACTTTTCTTGAAGTTGCCTATCTTCTCAACAAGGGCGAGTTACCGAATCAAGAACAGCTCAGCCAGTGGGAAGAAGTGATCAAGTATCACACTTATGTCCACACCAACATAACCAAGTTCCTTGAAGGATTCCGCTACGACGCGCATCCTATGGGTATGTTGCTCGGTGCTGTCAGTGCACTGTCGACTTTCTATCCTGACGCCAAAAACATCCAAGATCCAGAGAACCGCTATTTGCAACGTGTTCGCCTCCTCGCGAAAGCGCCTACAATTGCAGCATTTGCGTTTCGCCATTCACGCGGTCTTCCATTTGTTTTTCCTGACAACGATCTCGATTATGTCGGCAACTTTGTCAACATGACATTCAGCATCGGCGGACAGCACAAGCCAAATAAAGTGCTGCAACGCGCCCTCGAAGTACTGCTAATTCTGCACGCAGACCACGAACAGAACTGCTCGACCAGCGCGGTGCGCGGCGTAGGCTCGTCTCACGTCGATTTGTTCTCTTCGGTTTCCGCAGGCATCGCCGCTCTTTATGGACCGCTTCACGGCGGCGCCAATGAAGCAGTTATCAAAATGCTCGATGAAATCGGCACCAAGGAGAATATCCCTGACTTCCTCAAGGGTGTCAAAGAAGGTAAGAGACGCCTCATGGGCTTCGGACATCGCGTCTACAAGTCTTATGATCCGCGCGCGAAATTGATCAAGAAAGTCGCTTACGACGTATTCGATCAAACCGGTCTGAATCCGAAACTTGAAATTGCGCTTGAGCTGGAACGCATTGCGCTGGAAGAGGATTACTTTATCTCGCGCAAACTGTATCCGAACGTCGATTTCTATTCTGGACTGATCTATCAGGCTATGGGATTCCCAACTGATTACTTCACCGTGCTGTTTGCCTTAGGCCGCATGCCGGGTTGGTTAGCGCAATGGGAAGAAATGCTGCTTGATGAAAGTCAGAAGATTGCACGCCCTAGACAGATCTATACCGGTCCAGAAGAGCGCCCATACGTTTCAATCGAAAACCGCAAACCGGCTGTAACCGTTTAAGCGCTGAGTTTAGAGAGCGCTGTTTGGCGGACCAGCCAATCAGCGCTATCTCCAGGCTGTCTCTCTTCTGCGTTGATACTGCTGGTAGTTGCTTACTCCACCCTTCAATTGCATTAGAACTGCAATCGTTTTGAGTAGGCGTTTTGATTTCGAAACAGAATCAGCGTTTCTCGAGACCATCAACTCCTTCAGTGGACGAACCGATTCTATCGCTGACGGAATGAAAAACTCCGCATTAAACATTTGGCGCCCGTTTCCGAGAACAGAACTCTGCACGTTTGAATAGAAAACGTGTTCGTGAACGTTCACCTCAGAGAAATTAGCATCAGCCTGATCGACGATCAGTAAGTGTTGCCCAGGAGCAACCGAGATATGTTTATCACCATGTTTCAGCGTCACAGCACCACGATGTTGGTCGTCGAAGTTGAACACAGCGAGCCCGGAAGGCGTTGCCATCGCCAGGACCAATGACCGAGGTGCGATTGTTAGCTCACCGAATTTGGTATCAATAACTGCTGTGCTCGCTAACGGAGTATAGAGCGCATTGCCGTCGAAAAGTTGCTTGTAGAACGTCACATCGGTCGATGTTCGATGCGCCATACGATTTTTCGCCACTCCAACTGTCAACACATTCTCTTGATCAGACTTCGAGGTTTCCGATGCCACCATCACAGCAGTCGGTTTTACCACCTGGTCCGAAACTATTTCAGCTTCAATCACTCCGACGAGACTACGGTTTTCCACTCCGCTGGAAGACTGGCAAGCGTAAAAATTGAGTGTGTTTGAACCGAGCTGGTCCACCGCGGTGACTGAGCTTAGAAGAGGTTGACTGGCAGTGCTCAGCGAGCTAATCAATCTAGAATTATTAGAAGCTGAAACAGAGCTGATGTTCTCCGTTACGACATCTAAATTGGCAAATTGTGCATTCGAGTTCGCAAGAGTGTCGATCGTACGATTGTCACTGAGCAAACTAACCATAGACAGGTCGAAATCGGTTCCCTCTGTAACACCCGCTACCGAAGCAAGGCGTCTTGAATCAGCTCGCGCCACGGTATCGAAAATGGTGCCACTTGGAAGCGAGCCTGCTGGGGGATCGGCTGTTATTGTCACGCCACCGCCGAGAACTATCGAACCAACTTTATCACCGCTGAAGCTAATGTTACGTCCTTCGGCATTGAGTGTATTGTTCGGTGCATTTGCGGTTATGCCCTTGGTACCGAAGTAGACTTTACCGCCTTTGGTCTCATTTACGTTTACGTTTGCGGGCGTCGGACCGGGTTGATTGAACGAAGCGGCCCCCGTGTTGAGTGTGACGTTTCCTACACCGGCTACCGTCGATGAAGCTAAGATCGTGGAGCCCGCTCCTACGTTGATATTCGCCGTGGACGCCTGGGCACTGATCTCTATATTGCCACCGTTGGCGGTTATGTTGGAATTATTGTTGATTACAATATTTCCTTGTTCACTGATCAACTCAATGGAACCGTTTTTAGTTGCTATTCCGGCGTTGGTTTGTACGTTACTGACAATCAGATCACCGGTCGTAACCAAGTCAAATCGCTGACCTGAGGACGAGTTATTTAGGACCAGAGGGGTTTTGCCTTCGTTGTCGAGATCGACGATACCATTGCCGATCGTGGCGACAGTCAAATTGCTTGTCACGAGGAGGAGACTGAGACCAGCTCTAGCTCCCTTTATCGACCCTCCTTGAGAAGCAAAATTGACAGTGTTGCCGCGAACTTGAGTACCACTCGATGTGATATCACCCGCTCCAGTTGTAGAAAGGGACACGCTATTCGTATTCGCGTCGCCCACTTTGCCGGTGATTGTGATTCCTCCAGCACCGCCGGCAAGAACTGAAATTTGCCCGCCGGTGATAGTTCCTTCGAGAGTCACAGCACCTGCTGCGATCAGATCTAGTGTGCCACCAGAGGCGCCACCGCCTTGCGAATCTCTGAGCGCGACATTGTTGGTACTTGATGTGGTTACGAAGACGTTGGCATTATCTGCGGTGGCTTTCACTGATATGTCAGTTGCCGTCGTCTGAAGTCTTGCACCGGAACTGGCAATACCACCAGATCCGCCGGCTACAAGAACCAACTTTTGTGCCTGCACTACGTTGGGCGTGATGATGTTTTTCGCGGCAGTCGCGGAGAGTGTTTGGGTCGCTCCATCAACCTGTAAAAGCACCAGGTCTCCGCTGGTTTTGAGTTGAACAATCCCGTTGTTAGCGACGGTGTCGCGGAAAGTAGTGAATGCATTGTTCGCCACGCTCAACCCGGCAGTTCCACCCTTTTTCAGGTTGATAATTAAATCACCCAGACCGTTGTTGGAGGTGATGACACCAGCTGCGGTTTGGGTGATGCTGCCACCACTCGTGGTGAGTGTAACTTGGTTGCCGGACAGGGCTCCTGCAAATGACATATTTCCTGCATCAGTCGTGAGCACCTTATCGCCAATACCAACCAAACTGCCACCAGCCAAGATGGAGAGTGTACCGCTTCCGGAGGTGGTCATCGTAGTGAGCGTGCTTCCATTAAGGTTGTTGGCTATAACAATTGAATTGTTCGCTACCTTACCTGTCGGCACAAATGTCAGAAGCCCTGTCGTAAAGTCGGACTTCGCTGTAGTAGACAGCTTACCCGTGTACTGAATATTGAGTTGTTGGGTCGCCCCAACCAAATTGCCGAGTACTATTTCCGATACAGTTTTTAGCAAAACTTGTCCGTTACCGCTGACGTTATCCGTCAACCCTGACACTTTATTCTCGACATTCTGAAGATTAGCAACGCCGTTTGATAGGACTATTGTCAACTGTTTAGTGTCTAACAGTCCGGTAGGCGCTTGAACTATTGTCTGCAGATCACCGAGTGCAGACAAAACAATCGCAGGGGCGGTTGTTGACTGACCGACACTGACACCATTTTTGGTTGCAGTCAGACTGATTTTCTCAGTTGCGGTCAGTGCCGCTGCGGTCGCGATGGTGGTAGCAGTTAAATCGACGCTCTTCGCAGTCAACACCGCCGAGTTCGTTAGAAGTCCATCGCCAGTGACATTCAGCGAAAAAGTATTGCCGGCCTTATTAGAGTAGGCAACGGCGTTTGATGATTGCACTAACAAATTTACTGTGGTGGCGGAGCTGTTCGTCGCAAAAACTGAACCACCAGCTTGCAAACTTAAGTTCTGAGCATCAAGTCCGATCGGATTGGTTACTGTGCCTGCATCTCCGGTGGCTTTTATGATCACATTCTGGGCTGTGATCGTTCCACCGCTGCCGCCCTTGTTTAAGTCGCCGACATTGTTCAATACAAAAGTGCTTATCGCTGAGAATTTCGAATCGAGCAGAGTGGTATTGCCAGTGTTGTTAATAAAAGCACTGTCTACGGTGCTAACCGAAAGCGAATTTGTCGATTGAGTGATTATCGGTTTGGCTGCGGTGCCGATGCTCTGTGTACCGGCTCCGCCTACTCCGTCGATCAGAACAATGTCGCCAGCAACTAAGGCATCACCTGCGCCACCATTCCAAACCATCCCACCAGGACCACCTGTCTTTTCGCTCGATTGAATGAACAGTGAAGATGGACCTTTACTCGCGACACCGGTGACTTTCACACCGCCGTCGAATATTACCCGTCCCCTGCTGAGTGAATCGGGCGTGACTAAAAGTTGAAATTTGCCAGCCTTAACAGTGGAGTCAGCGGAAGAATCTTGAACTTTGATGCTTCCCTCCTGAGAGATAAAGACTTCTCCTTTAGCATTGACCGTGAAAGTTATTTCGCTGCTTTGAAGGGGAGTTAAAAGTCGAAGAGGTTGTGCCGCGCTACCGATGTCTCCGGCTGTGGTACCAGTGATAGTGACTCTCTGTGCAGAGAGAACAGCATTTTTCGAACCGCCAATTCCACCTTGTGTTCCAGCGACTCCAGTACTGGAAAGAATAATCGAACCAAACCCGGCGCTAATATTCGCTTGCAGATCAATAAACCCACTCGAAAATTGGTTTAGCGTCGTGGTCGCCAGATTGAACGTATTCGCTGACTTAGTGTCACCTGCCGACGAGTCGCCAGTGATAACTACTCCGTTTCTACTGACAATGTCTACATTTTTAGTCGCGTTGGCAATCAGGTTCCCTCCCTGCATTTGCACATTGATCGACCCGCCCGTTGCATTCAAGTTTAAAGTCTTCGACGCGATCAATACGTCTTTTGCGGTCACAAGGTCACCACCGGTGACCTTCACGTCGAATGTCGAGTTGGCAGCCTGAGCTTTCGCAAAAGTCAACGATCCAGTATTGGTTATGAATACACTAGAGCCACCAGTATTGATTTGGATGTTAGGTACTGCCGTCAACACGCGTTGGCTATTCGTTCCGAACGAACCTGAATCTGAAGTAAACGTCAGCAAAGGTGCTTGTATTACTTTGGCTAGAGGATCAAAAACTAGGTTTCCCTTACTGGTCTTTAAATCAACCGAAGTGAAACCTCTGACGGTATCCGTGATTGTAATGTCAGCAAGAGAAGAGCCGGATGTAGTCAGTTTGACCTTGTCACCAACAACTCGACCTACAGTCAAAGATTTACCGGCAGTGATGTTGACGGTCTTACCCGTCGTGACAGTAACTCCGTTCTTCCCTGGCGTCGGATAGCTGTCACCGCCATTGCCCTGACCACCAGCGCCAAGAGCGCCACCAGCGCCGGCATAATCGCCCTTAAAACCGTTACCGCCATCTCCGCCTCGGTCAGTTTTACCATTTTGCCCCGACAGGATCACACCAGCACCGCCGGCACCACCACTCAGTCCACCGCCACTACCAGAGACGACAACGCTGTCGCCGCCGCCACCGCCTCCAAAATAGCCGCCACCACCACCGGAGCTCATCGAGCCGCCGCCGCCGCCGCCATAACTTCCACCGCCTCCACCGGATGCTCCGCCTGGGCTGCCGTCACCGCCCGCGCCACCATCAGCGGCGTAGACGGGTCCTGATAACGCTATGACACCAGCCGTCGAGATATCAATGCCGGCTCCAGTGCCGCCTTTGCCGCCCTTTCCTTGGGTTCCATTGTTTCCGCTGGCGCCGCCGCCACCGCCTCCGGAACTGTTGACTGCGCCCAAAATGATGTCGCCAGTCAGCGAGCTGATGTTTATCGCAGCACCATTGCCAGCGTCACCACCGGAAGTAGAACTGGTGACGCCACCATATCCTCCTGTCCCATAAGCGAGCACGTTGGTTCCATTAATAGAGGAACCAGCGGTGATGGTTATCGCTCCAGCGCTGCTTCCGCCTTTACTGGTTTGCACCCCGGCAGCTCCAGTTGTGATGATGTCCTTAGCCGAAATTCCAGCCTTCGCCGACGTCACTCCGTTACCTTTGATATCACCATTGGTGATCGCCCCTTGAGGATTAAAAGTAACCTCGTTTTTGGCTGCGCTGCTGAATGGCTGTTGGGTCAGCAGGGAGATTGCGCCGCCTTTTCCTCCATTAGCTGCGCCACCGGTATTTATGTCACCTACCGAAATAGTGGTTGATTCGGTTGTGGGATTCGCTCCGGCAATTATAGAGACGCTGCCACCATTTTTGCCGGGCGCACTGGAAGTTGTATTGATACCGTGATCGGTGCCCATTAATATGAGACCGCCGGTAGTGCCTTTGCCGACCGCCGCTAGAATGACGTTGCCGCCATTGCCGGTTGAACTACTCGTGTTAATCACTTGTGAAGCGGCACTGTCCGAAAACAGAATGCTGCCACCATTGCTCAGTGCTGGGTCGAGGCTGACCGTGACGTCCTTATCTATTGGTTTTCCCTTGATTCCGATTGAGTTGCCGGTATTAGCTTTTGCACCGGCAATCAGAATGACACTGTGTCCAGGATTGTTTATTTGCGCGTTGTTCGTGCCTGTTATATCGCCGTTGGCGATAATCGCCAGAGCCTCGGTGAAGTCATTTTTGCCGTCGACAACTATGCTACCGGTGCGGTTTGCGAAAACAGGATCACCGGTCACGCAATTGTCACCCAGTAAAAGTGTCTCGGTGGCAACAAAGAAATGTTCAATGACTGCACTGGTGTTTAGATGACCGGTGACTTGACCGACGTTGCCAAAAATTTCACCATGATCAGCATAAATATTCAGTTTTGAAGATAAGAAGTCGCCACCAAATATGGTGACATCCCCTGCACTCGTATCCGACTGTGAGCGCACATTGATTGAACCGTTTTTAGCATCGAATAATCCACCGCTGGCGTTGATGTCGATAGCCGTAGTCGGCAATAGCGCGGACAAAGTAATACTGTCGTTGACGCTGGAAATTGTTCCAGCATTGATAAAACTGCCGTTACCCGAGACCATTCTGACAGCATTGGCCGCTTGAATAAGAGGTGCCGGACCAGGTTGATTATCTGTTAACGCATTGACGATCGAATTGCCGGCATTGAGAGTGAGATTCCCACCGCTCGTGATACTACCCGAATTGACGATATCTTTGGTCGCATTAAGTATGAGTGAGAAGTTGGCGATAGAGTTGGTCGGACTTCCGGCGCCAGTCGAGATGGTGGCACCACTTCTGTTGATGATGTTGTTTGCCGACAAGCTACCTGTTTGATTGGCGCTATTCGTAGAAAATCCAATCACCGTTCCGCGGTTAACTAAGTCTCCACCTAATTGCAAATCGGCGTTTGCAGAAAAATCTCCAAAAGCTGTCACGCCTTCCGGAATAATCACCTTAGAGATGTTTGCTTGACTGAGTGTGCTGGTCAGCGAATTAAATGAGAAGGTTCCTCCAGTTGCTCGCCCCTTTTCGTCAAGAGTCAAACTGGAACTCGCTCCACCTCGAATCGCTGCATATTCTGCAGCAGAAACATCGTCACCGACATGAAATTCATGCCTAGTGTTTCCTAACATCAGCTGCACCGACGAAGAACCACCAAAGTCGTCCTGTGTCAGTGAGAACACATCCCTCCTGTTCTGCAGGTCAAACCTGACGGTCCTCATCGGCTCCGTCCGTGAGTTGAGCATCGCGGTCCGGTCGACGATACTCAACTGCCGTTCGGTATGCAAATCGAGTCGCTGCTGAAGACGCTCCTGACGTGCTGACTGAATCGTGAGCTGACGAGCTTCTCGCAGAGCATGTCGGTTTGCCAAAAATTCGCTTCGATCTTGCCTATCTTGTGCCTGACCAGAGCTCGGTAGAAAGGCGTGGATGACGAGCGATAACGCCATCGGTATGGTCGCCATTCGTCGCACTGCCCCTTGAACGTCCTGTCCGCGGGCATCAAGTATTTCAAAATTCATTGTCGGTTCCTCTAACAGCCATGGCAAGACGTCAGATCGTGTACAGGTGGAACCATGCCAGGAAGGCGAAGCCATGGAGAAGTCCTGACTCAATCTAATTTGCGAGTTATCGTAGCAAAATTCGGCAAGTCATATGGTAAATTTCCCTTCACTGCTAGTGATTCATAAAATTTTGCCAGCGACGAAATTAAGATTCCCATTGGCATCAGTGTTTTATGCATCGCAGATAATCAGTCATGAGCCGAATGCAAGACCAGTCGGAGCTGAAGCAGTGACAGATTGTTCCGCCACCCACATGCTGTTAGAATCTTGCCTGGCAATTCAGTTATAAAGGCGAAGTCTGATGTATAACCAATTCAGCCGCACCAGCATCGGTGCCATAACAATCGTCGCAATGTTATTTATCGTTGGCTCGGTTCCCTCGGCTAATGCTGGCGCTATCAAAAAGGGCATCGATAAATCCGAACAAGGCTTAAAGAAGGGTGTTGATGTCACAGCCGGCGGAATCAAGAAAGGCGTCGACGTGTCCGAAGGCGGCGTAAAGAAAGCCGTCAGAGTCACTTCAGGCGGGGTTAAAAAAGGACTCAAAGAAACCAAAGGTGGAATCAACAAAGGCGTGAAAGAGACAAAGAAATTTGTGGATAAAGTGTTCTAAGAGAACATTCTAAGTTCGGTGTTGAAATAAATCAGTCAAATTACGATTGCCAATCGAATCGAGGGAAATTCGTAAAACTGTCAACGCAGACCCGCACCGGGCAGAGGTCCCTTGCCTGGCTTTTGATTCAGTTTTGGTTGACGGAGCAACTCTGCCTCTCGTTCAGGAGTTAGTCCAGCTTCTCCAGGAAATACATATTCTCTAGTTTTGTCCCAGGCTAGAGTATCCGCTATCGTCGCTTCAATCCGTCTGCACTGTAGACCGTCAGCCACGGCTTTTCTGCGATCCAATCTCATCACACCGGCAAAGTTTTTCATCGTATCTGGAATCCACAAAGGCAGTTCGGACCATGGAGTTATGCCGACCTTAAGCAAAACAGCGTCTTCGATTTTTACTATGCCTGACTCAACACGAGCGGTTCGTTGACATGCGTCAATGAGATCGCCCATGGTTATTCGTTCTTCCGGCCCCGTCGCAATGTAAATCCCTCGAGCCTGTGCTTCTGCTCGCGATATAACCCAGCTGGCAAGATCGCGTACATCGATGAATTGCACGGCACGATCCAGTCGTTCCGGTACCGCGATCTTCCCGCCGCGTGCGAATCGCACTGGCCAGTAGGTAAATCGATCCGTTGGATCGTACGGACCTGCAATTAATCCAGGTCGAATTATGAGCGCGCGGTCCGGTATTAAATCCGACACCACCTTTTCACAATCAGCTTTAAGACTTCCATAGTTTCCCTGGTCGCCAGGCTGCGTATAGTTAATTGGATGCTCCTCTGAAATTCCGATTTCAGAAAAATCACCATAAGTCGAAATTGTTGATATAAAAACATAAGACCCGACCGCGCCGTGTAAAACGCTCAGCGATCGGTAAACAGTCTCTGGACGGTACGCGCAGGTGTCAATTACTGCGTCGAAAGTTCGACCGTGCAAAACACTTAAATCTACGTCGCGATCTGCAAAAAGCCTTTCTACATTTGTTTGTTCTTCGAGAAAAACGCTGCCTCGATTGAGCGTGGTGACCTGATGACCAGCCGCTTGCGCTAGAGCAACTAGATGGCGTCCAAGAAAAACAGTGCCGCCGATTATCAACAAACGCATTTCGTTTTACCAGAGAAACATCATCTACTAAGAGGTAGATGATACCAGGTTCGTGTCCCATAGTAATCGGTCTCAACGAGCTTGGCCGAATGGCTGTACTAGTCAAACGTTGCAATAAGGTTGCAGATTGCCTAACATGATTTTCATCATAAACACTGTCCAGTACGAGCTTTTCGCAGGTAGATATGTTTATCACAAAGCCTGCAAGAGGACGTATCTTATGCCAAAGAATTCAGCGAATGAAATTGCCTTTCAGCTTGAAAGCGGTAAAACAAATGACGCGAAAAATAGTCTAGCGAGTGAGTATCTTACACTCTCTCCCAGAGAGTTCAGAACCCTAATAAATGATCTCGAGTTGCGAACGAAAGCGACAAAGGCACCGGATGTTTACACCCAAGACAAAGGTGGCGTATTTGAGGTATTTATCAATGACACCTATTTTGACGATACTCGCCTCCTTCATACGTGGGGCGAAACCATGACGGCGCCAGGTAGTCCGGCAGAGAACGAGAAAATCGAGCGCGCGGCGCATAACTTCAATCGACTACTGCGACAGACCAGCGATCCAAAAGCAAGCGATCAAACCACCAACAGTGCTGCAGTAGACGCCCTCGTAATGTATGGGCGGACCCTGTCGATAACGGATCGATCTGAACTCTACAGACGTGCCGAAGAGATAAATATGGACTACAACTCCTCGAATCTGCCGTCTCTTCGCGTATCGTTTCAAGGGGCGAATGGAGCTACGGACAATATCAGCCGAGCAGTATTTAACGTTCCACAGTATTGCGCACGACACGGTTCATACGATAGGAACTCTCGGTATGATCTGAATACGAGTCCTGCCAAAACGGAAAAGTGAAAGCAGAACTAAAAGATTTGAACATCGACATTGTGACTTAACTGCGATGGTTAGCCTCAGTTATTTTAGGACATTAGACTAGGTGGAATCGTTGCGCAAATTTGTGGAGTTCAGTACAATTATTTCTCTTTGAGGTGTTGAGCATGAGTTACGACTTGGCTGCGTTTCCGCGCGAGGGAAAACATCTTCCGAGCTTCGATGAGTTCCAGGAATTTTTTAGAGCTCGAAAACATTATGAAGTCGAAGACAACACAGCTTTTTATGACAATGAGGAAACAGAAACCTATTTTTGCTGGGCATACGAAACTGAAGCCGCAGATTTTGAAGCATTAGGAATTACTGTGGAGGAATTCGATGAGGTTCCTGAAGATGGGCTTCCGGACCTGGATTTTCCTCTCATTTGCATCAACATCAATTACGGATACAGTGATGCCGCTCGCGAAGAAATCAAAAGCGAGCTCGAAGCGTTCTGGAAACATTTCGACCTCCTTGTTGAGGATCCACAAGTTGATGGCATGGGACGCGGCGAGTTTACCGGAGCTGGTTTTCTAAAAAGCTACAACGCCGGCAATCAGTTGGTACGTGGCTGGTGACGCTATTTCTTTTAGATCACTTCTACCTAGCATCCAGCAAGCCTGATCAAATCAGGTGTCATGCTACCGACGAGTATTAACGAAAGCCACTTCGTCCGTGCGATGCCATGAAAATTAGATCATTACCCCATTTGCGGCTGCATCCTTACAGCAATTTCGCATAATGGAACAACAGATGAAAACACCTTACAGAGGTCCGAAAGAATTAGCAATTCGTCGACATCGCAAAGCAACGTTCTTGCGAATAGCCTGCATAGTTGCGGTTTTGATCCCAATTGGTGTCATCTTATCGGCTGGTTTACAAACTCCAATTTGGATGGTCTGCATTTTTCTTGCTGCAGCTAGATTTCTATATCTAGAATTCAAAAGCACAAAGGAAGCAGCGATCCGTGCCGAGAAAGGTGGACAAGCCGAAGACCGTGTTGCCGAACTGCTCAGTCAGCTCAAAGCGTCCGGTTGGCAGATTGAGAAAAACGTTTTGCTTCCACGCGAGGGCGACGTAGACTTTGTACTCACCTCGCCTAATCTGAAAGTCTTTGCAATAGACGTGAAATCGCATGCCGGAGTTATCACCGAACGAAATCAACAACTACTTCGCGATGACAAAGAACTCGAACGCGATTTCATCGCAAGCATGCGACGCCAAGCGGCTGTCCTGAGCTCTCAAAGAAGTTGCGGTTCTGTTGTTCCGATCCTTGCATTCACACGAGCCAGACTGACATTATCCACTGATACCATTGATGGTGTTTACGTCACGAAGGTCAGCAAACTAATCGAAACACTATTGAAGATTTCGGGTCTGTCTAAGCAATAACGATTGAGAGTGCCGCAAGCTCATTGATTAAGACGCTGGTGATGGCGAAATAGGCGCTGTTTCAGATTGCTTGATCAACCTCAAAACTTCTTTTAGTTGACTGCTTTGTATTTCAAGTTGGCAACCTGACTTTCCATCGGGCATTAGAACGTCCATTCTCACATTCCCGTCGGCCGGGAGTTGATTATTCAAATAGATTTTAGTGTGATTCTCAGTTTCTATAACTCTCTCCAATTCGCCGACTGCACCCATGGTATTTACGGTTCTTGCATGGCAAGAGAATCCATCATCGCTCTTGAAGTATCTATCACAGGTTTGGCCGGTCTTCGCCGGTATTCTCTCGCCATTCGGACCAAACGATTCGAGACCCGTTAACTGCCCGCCGGTTTCTGAAAACTTCGTCTCACCAACCTTCTTAGGGCAGTTATCGTATACGCGCTGCCAGAATTCATTGACGTTTTTTATTCCTACAGCATCAAGATTTAAAATCGAGAGTTTCTTCTCGGCAGCGAACTTAGAGAGATCTTCCAGCATCTTCGCTGAGCGAATTTCTTTCTCATTGCCAGTTTGCGCGCACTCGTACTCGGTTTCGAACTGTCGTTCTTGCGGTGCAAGTTGTTTTGGATCGAAAAGTTCTAGTGGCGGAACCGAGAACCGATTGTTCGAGTCATCACGATTAAGATAAGTGTTCTCGTTTGAAGACTGGCGGCCGGTCAGCGAGGAATTCTCGAACTTATCGTTTAGAAGATATGAATCCTCGAACAAATTGCCATGTGCATCTGAACTGGTGGTTATCGTGTTGTCAACTGCTTGAATATTATCGAACATTATCTTTGCTCCTCAGCCAGCAGCCATTGCTTATCGAAATCGCCGGTTAACAATCGCTTCAGTAAGGTCATTATCGCCAACGCTTTGGATCAAATTCGGGTCATGAGACAGAACGCTAATCGCCCTTGCCGATTAACTGCTCACTTCCACAGGTCCGCCGATTGAATAAAACCATAAATCTTGCCCAGCCGGTGAGGCGATTTATGGGTATAAGAACGGCATGACCGAACACCTTAGAGAAGAGCAGATTACTCTTAAAGAGTCCGTGGAGATAAAAGACACCTCTCCACCGGCAGAACGTACACATTCTGAGCCCGAGATGCAAACTGAATACGAGCAGCCTGGGCTCGAGCAGTTTCCTGTGGTGTCCGAGAACTATAAAATTGTCGAGCTAATCGGTCGCGGCGGCATGGGTACTGTTTACAAGGCGATAAACGCTCTAACTGGTTCGACCGTCGCGATAAAACTTTTCACTTCAGCAGTCTCAAAGGATAAGGCGACGTTGAAGAGATTCGAGCAAGAAGCCAATGCTCTTTCTAACATCGATGATTCTAACTTGCTTACGATATACGAATCCGGAAAGTCATCAGATGGCGCACCGTATTTGGTGATGGAATATATTGAAGGAAAAAATCTCGCAGAAGTTTTAACCCATAATAAAGTCGACGAGACAAGCGCGTTCCCATTATTTATTCAACTATGTGATCTCTTATCTCGCGCACACCGACGCGGAATTATCCATAGAGATATCAAACCTAGCAACATTATCGTTTCCTGTACAAGTTCATTGCTAGAAGAAAATGAGAAGATTGACTTCGAGCACGCTCGCATAGTCGATTTTGGAATCGCTCGCATTCTTGATTCTGTAAAAGATGACACCACCAAGATGACTCAAACTGGAGCGATCTTCGGCACGCCGACATACATGAGTCCCGAGCAATGCCAGGCGAGACAGACTGTCGATCAGCGTTCCGATATCTATTCTCTTGGTTGTGTGATGTACGAGGTACTCACAGGTCATCCGCCGTTTTCCGGAGATAATCCTCTTCAAGTCGCTATGCAGCATCTAAATGACTCTCCCTCTCCGATTTCGGCAAAAAGCTGCTCGAAGAATCTGGAAAGAATCGTTATGCAGTGCTTGTCGAAAGCCCCTCAAGACCGCTATGAGTCAGTTGACGACTTACGTGAAGACCTGGAATTTGTCAAACAAAATCGCCGACCAAAGTACCTCAACAAATTGAAGGCATCAAAGAAGAAGCCGCCAAATTTGAGCGTCGGGATGTTGTTTATTTTGATCATTACTCTGGTCATGGCGTACTACAATAGGGCACCAGAACAGCAAGACCGCAAATCATCCCAATTTCCATCGACGTCCGCAGGAACCGCAACAAAATTAGCAAAAGCGAAAACCGAAGTTCGTCGTTTAAGTGCCGAAATCAAATTACATCCACAAGACAAATTTTGGTACATGAAACGCGCGCAAGCGTACACAGATCTGAACAAAGACAAAGAAGCAATTGCAGACTATACAAAGGTCATCGAGCTAGATCCACAAGACGTTCATGCCTACACGAATCGTGGCAGCAGCTATATGGCGAAGGGCGAGTGGGATCTGTCCATGAAGGACGAAGACAAAGCGCTCTCACTTTCGCCTAATCACGTCAATGCAATTTGTACACGCGCAATCGTCTTTATGGAAGAAGAAGACTATCCCAAGGCTCTCGCTGAATGCGAAAAGGCAATTCGACTCGATCCAGAGCGCTTCGACGCCTACCTTACTCGCGGCCGGGTCTATATGAGAACGAAGGAGTACGCTAAGGCGCTAAAGGAATTTGATACAGTTGTTCGAATGGAACCGCAGATGACAAATGGCTATTGGAACAGAAGTCAATGTTATTCGGCTCTAAATCAATACGCCATGAGCATCGCCGATGCCACCAAAGCTATTGAATTGGATCCGTCAGATCCCTACCTTTACGGAAACCGCGCCTCCATATATCTAGAGAAGAATCATTTCACCCGCGCTCTGAACGACATCAAAAAAGCTCTAGAGATCGATCCTGAAAATATCGATGCGTTATCTACTCGTGCAGACTATTACAACTCAATGAACCAATACGACTCGGCGATAGCCGACTGCTCAAGAGCGATCGAACTCGCGCCAGAAACATCCCGTTTATATTCAAACCGCGCTTACGCATATTCAAAACAGAAGAAGTATGCAGAGGCAATCAAAGACTGCAATCGCGCACTTCAAATCGATCAGAATAACAGCTACGCTCGGCACCTCCGCGACTGGTGCGCTCGGTTCAAATAGCATAGATAAGTCAAAAAAAACGCCTGGCTCGACATCGCCATCGACCAACGCCTCTGATTAGGTTATCCTATAGAGTGAGCAAGTTTGAAACAAGGTTTTAAGTCCTCAAGGCAAACACCTGCACAAATCTAGTGCAACTTGTTGCCGCTCTGCAGTGGGCATAGGATAATTGGTTAACTACCCAATCCTAAATTCTGGTCAATGGATCCGAACAAAACTACCGAACACCTAAAGCAAATCATTGAAACGCAATCAATGCTTGCGTTGGCTGGTTTTGATCTCCAAACGTTTATGCAGTTGGTCGTGGAACGAATGTTGCTTTTAACACCGGCAACGGGTTCAGTCGTGGAGCTTATCGAAAACGGCGAAATCGTCTACACCGCAGCAAGCGGATCAGTCGCTCCTTTCGTCGGAATGAAACTGGCTATGGGAAACAGCCTGACGGGTTTATGCGTGCGCGATCGCGAGATCAAAATCTCCAACGACACCAGCATGGATCCACGAGTCGACGCGGCTGCTTGCAAGCGCGTTTCTGCGGCGTCGATGGTTCTGGTCCCTCTAATGCGAGGCTCCGAGCCTACCGGCGTCCTGAAAGTTTTGTCCAACAAAGCCAATGCATTTTCCGAAGATGACGTCGACACTCTTCAACTCATGGCAGCACTTTTGGGCGGAGCGCTAGCTCAGCAATTGGAAGTCGACCAGCGAAATCAGGTCGAACAAACGCTTGTAAAACGAACTCAAGAACTTGAACAACGAAACGATCAATTAACGCATGTGCTTTTCGAGCTGGAAAAGGCGGGCGAGGAACTGAAGCAGAAGAACATTCAAGTGCAACAAGCGGCGCAATTGAAGAATGAATTTCTGGCGAACATGAGCCATGAGATCCGCACTCCAATGAACGCAATTATTGGTTTCACTGAAATTCTTATGCGCGCAGATTTGGGACCACAAGAAAAGGAGTATTTGATCTACATCCGAGACGCAGGACGTGGGCTGATTTCATTGATTGGTGACATTCTCGATTTTTCAAAGATCGAAGCCGGGAAATTGACGATCGAACTGATCGATTTTGATCTCGTGAAAGTCGTTAAAGGTGCAGTGCAACTTCTAGCAGAACAGGCAGAAGCGAAAGGACTGACGATTGAGAAGAAAATCGATCCAAGATTGCCGCAACGAACGATTGGCGATCCTGGGCGACTAAGACAGATACTGATAAATCTGCTCGGCAACGCAATTAAATTTTCAGACAGTGGCACTATAATTATTGAAGCAACGCAAAAGATTGAAAACGCAGATGGTTCCGTTGTTGTTTACTTCAGCGTAACCGACCAGGGGGTCGGGTTAAGTGAGCAAGAGATTGGAAAGTTGTTTCAACCTTTCGTGCAAGCAGACGGATCTACAACGCGAAAATTCGGTGGCACCGGGCTTGGCTTGAGCATTTGCAAACGGCTTGTCGAGCTCATGGACGGAAGAATTGGCATCGAGAGCACCAAAGGTTCAGGCGCAAAGTTTTGGTTTACTTTGCCATATGAACTGGCAAAATCGCAAGAAGCTCCACAGGAAACATCAATGCAGATTCGTGCATTACACGCCAAACGATCAGCTTTTGCATCCGCATTAATTCTGGTTGCTGACGATCATCCGGCGAACCAACTGGTGGCACAACTTCAGTTAGAAAAACTAGGACTGTCAGCGCATCTTGCGAGCAACGGTTTAGAGGTCCTCGAAGCGTTGAAGTCAAACAACTATTCGGCAATTCTCCTGGATTGCCAGATGCCCGAGATGGACGGCTATCAAACAGCGCGCGAAATTCGCAAGCAAGAAGACGGTGCGCAACATATACCGATCATCGCGATGACGGCAAGTGCCATGCAAAGCGACAGAGACGCCTGTATTGCCGCCGGCATGGATGACTATATTTCAAAACCATTTGAACTTGAGCAATTGAGAGAAGTACTTGATAATTGGCTTCCGATAAGCACTCAAGATCGAAAATTGATCGATACTCCCGAAGCCACAAGAACATTTGCCGGACTTGAACGTTCGGCAGTCGACATCACACCGCTTATCCGCATGTTCGGCGTGAAGTCCGTGCGAAAGTTGCTTACCGGATTTACCGAGGATACGGGCAAATCACTTCGTGCGCTCCAGATAAGTTTGAAAAATCAAGATCGAGAAGGGATTCAGGCGGTTACCCATAAACTAATGGGGTCTAGTGGCACGCTGCGAGCTAATCGATTACACACATTGAGCGAGAAGTTGGACACGGCCGCGCCAACGGAAGACTGGGATGTTCTGAAAAAACTTTGTGCTGATGTAAGAGACGAATCGGTTCGTGTGATGAACGAATCCGTGGCTTTCTGTGAGCGTGAACAAAACAAGTGAACTGAGCATTGTCATTAAAACATTGGAGTAGAAATGGGCACCATCATACGCAAGGCTCACACCGGCGATGGTGCTGAAATTCTCTCTATGATCGTCGAGCACGCTGCTCACGAAAGGGAAAACTTTGATTCAAATGGAAAGCTCGAACATCTTGAAGAGTGGCTTAAGCTTGAAAATCAACGCTCTACGATTTTAGTAGTTGAACAAAATGAGCAGCTAATCGGGTACTGCAGTTTTTTCCCGCAATTCGATACGTGGTATCAAAAGGACTATATCTTTGTTGACACGCTCTATCTAAAGGAAGAGGCTCGTGGTCTTGGTCTGGGTAAAGAGTTGATGAATAAGGTTATCCTGGAAGCTGAGAATAGAGGTCTCTCAATGGTTCAACTTGTGACACCAGTGCACAATGAGGGTGCCATCGGTTTCTACAAACGGCTCGGCGGTCAATCTATCACTAAGGAATGGTTCTCATTCGACATCAAACATACGCGATAGTCTATGCGCCTGTTCGATAAATTGGACACCGTCCATATCATTTTTCAGTTTTAGTCGCTTCAGCATCACTCACGTTTTCGTTCTCATCCTCGCTCATTGTCTCAGACTTCACGTTCGCATTAGAAGACGCGCGCTCCAGCTCAAACAATTTATTGAAGAAATCAACGACATTGACAATGCGCGTCGCTTGCCAGTAGCCATCTTTGTTTTGCATCTCGCCGACTAGCACCAAGTCGGCGTTAAATTTCTCATTGTGCAAACTCATCGAAACGACCGCTAGGTTTCCATCGACTTTGATGTCTTGTATCTTTGTTAAAGTAATCGTCTTGATACCAAGGCGTTTATCGAGCGTGCTCATTGAAGCCTTGTCGAGATCGCTTCCCGAAGGCTCGTTAAAGCCTCCGGTTTCGACCAACATTTTGATATCACCGGCAATACCGGACGCTACTTCGTGCTGAACAGTACTCGGGCTGACCATTCCGCTGTTCAAGAAGCGCTCCAGGGTTTCTCCCCCAAGAGCCTTACGAATCGGTGATGCGATAAGATCCTTAACCATTGAATTTGCAACTTCGTCAGTGCTGAAATACATTTGAAACTTGGAAAGGTTGTGATCACGCACTGATTCTTTGATTTGCTCAAGTGAGTACAAGGGGCTAGTCGTCCAGTACCAGAAGCCGCCCCCAGAGATAATCGATATCAATATTATTGCCACAACGAGGATGCGAATCATTTTGGTCCTTTACTGAATCAGAAGTGAACTGATTATAGGCGATTTTTGTATCCATCATAAAATTCTGCTGTTACACCGCCCGAGGTTCGAGAATTTATAGAACGAAAGCGACGGCCAAACAATTCCAGAACCGAATTAATCAAGTAGGCGATTGAGCGCTGGAAGCGACACAGGTAGTATCTGTTCCGCAGAACCTGGATTTATAGCGACCGCTTCGCGATCCTTCAATTTGCGCAGAAGAAGTACGCCTATATGATTTTCTCGTAGTCGAGACTCGATTTTTTTGGTAATGTGTTAGCGATAAAATTCCGCATTTATCTGGCGCCTATTACCGGGAGAGAATAATGTCACTTCGCTTGTGGATATCAGCTTGCAGTTTCGAGAAAATTGAAGGTGTTTTTGGTAGCAAAGACGCAAACCAGCTAAAGAAGCTCGAAGCTTTCGCAGAAAAGCATTTGTCCAATGATGCTGAATCGCTATCCAAAACGAAGGAACTGCTCTCGAACCTGATCAATCACAAGAAAAGCAAGCACGCAAAGCCAGAGTCCGGTGAAGAAATTGCCGCAGCATACGCGTTAGCCAGCGTCAACTCGACGAATCCCTGGGAAGAAGAGGGCGAACAAGAATGGGCGTGGGGAGATGTCGATCAAGTTTACCGTGAATGCGGCACCAGATTTGGTGACCAGGCTTCACTGCTGGAACTGCTAGTCGGCGGTCGTAACATGTTCGGGCAGGGCTTCGATGATGAAGCTGGATGGTATACCTATCTAAGGCACGACGAAGTCGCAGAGCTTAATGCGAGGATGTATGAGGTCCTCGAACAATGTGCCGAAATCATCGATTCAGGGGCAATGAACGAACAAGATTTTGACAGCAGCGTGGTTGGCATCATGGAATGCTTGAGCGAAACACTGACGACTGTCGAAGAGTCCGGCGACGACATCTTTGTTTATGCGAGCTAATTAGATCAGATTGGCATGAAATGCTGCGTTTGATGCCGAGGTAGCTACTTCTTGTTGAGTTTGAAGAACTCCAGAATGCGATCGGTGGCATTGTATTTTGATTCACCACCCAGTCCGCCGGGCCAAACATGACCCAATCCGTCAACCTTGACACTGGTAATGGTGGTGCCACTCTCATTGGTGGCAGTGTGCTCAGAGGCTAGATGTTTCGGATCTTTCCCTGGCTGCCAGTCGGAGGCATCGTAAATGTCGGTCCGATGGTTAGGAGTGTCGATGTCATTGCGTTTGCGATACCAATCAAATTCCTCAGGCTCGCTTTTCATGCCTGCATTCGCGCGCAGAATATCACCAATAATTGGAACCGGCCAATCGAATCTACCTTCGTATGGAACCGTTTTGTCCTCTGAGGTTTTGATTGAAATCATCGAGATATCATCAGCCTTGGGATCATTTTTGTCAGGATGCAATCGTTCATTCTCCGGCAGCCAACCGCTCACGACACCGATTGCCGCGAATTGACCTCTTAACCTTGGATCGTTCGCGGCATGATGAACGAAGCTCTCGCCTTGCGAAAATCCAACGGCGAAGACTTTCGAACTGTCGACGTTCAGATCTCTCGACAGCTCGTCGATTACCCCTCTGGTGAAACCGATGTCGTCGCGTTTACTGAATGCCCTCTGTCCATTGTTCCAGGAATTATCTTTGTTTTCATTTCCTTGCATGTAGGCGACGATGAAATTGATCTCGTCAGATTTCGCGTTTAAACCAGAAACCTTTTCGATTCCAGCGGCGCCATGACCGGCGTCACCAAGAGTGCTCGCATCTTTCGACTTGGACATGCCGTGATACACCAGCATGAGCGCGGTCGGTTTGGACGGGTCGTAGTCTTTAGGAATGTGTAAACGATAGCTGCGATGCTCGTCACCAATCTTTATTGACTCTACCGTCGTCTCGCCGCGGGTGCCTCTTTTAAGAGGTTCAGACCGTTCTTTCGAGTCAAAAATAGTCAGGTCATGAATTTGAGCAGAGGCATCATTTGCTGCCGGAGCCTTGAAGCCTTTCATCAGGTCGTCGCTATACAACGGTTGAGGTTTGCCATCCGCAGTCGGATTCACCCGGTCTTGCACAGGCGGCGCAGCATCGTAAGGTTGAGGCATGGGGTGACCTTTAGTAAGAAAACAGCGTTATGACCGAAAGGTGGTCTCGCGACTACATAATAGGCTTGGAATAATGACAAAAATGTGACATGACATTAAACCGGCTAACTTAAAAGGGACCAATCGCCCCAGCGCTCAAAAGACGTCTAGCTTTAAACCTGCTGAAGCGAACCTCATAAATAATTCAGTTAAGACGAATATCGCAATCACAATATTCCTTCAACAAACTTCAGCGCGTCCTCGGCTCCGTTTTGGAAAGCGTGATTCTCAGTCGTCATCGTTTTTTCGCTCGATGAAGTTTTCAATTCGATTGAACGCAAAATCTCCAAGACTGTTTCAAAATCATAGGCAACATATTCGCACTGCTTTGCCCGAAAAGACTGAGTGTCATAAGTTCGTCTCTGCGGAATTGCGATCAGTGGCTTCTGCAAAGCTCGAGCCTCGGCAATAGTGTTGTAGCCGGCGCCACCAACAGCGATATCGCAGGCTGCAAAACATTCGATGCCGGGCCAATAATTGATCCATAAATCAGGAGACAAACATTCGGGTCGTTCGAAAGAGAGACATCGAACAATCAATTCAGGGAGAAACTTAGCAATGTGATTCGTCAGTTGTCCGTAAAATTCAGTTTCCAAATTCGAACCGGATGATACAACCAGCACAAATGGACTGCGTTGGGGCACCTTCAAAGTCTCTCTGATCGCGCAGCTCGAGGGGAGC
>CAZRMH010000003.1:0-16741 GCA_964600935.1 uncultured Candidatus Obscuribacterales bacterium | reverse complement strand
GGGAGCTCATCATTATTGCGAATCAGCCAGTGCGCCGTTTCAAAAGAGACATCCAGTTGTTGTTCTGCCGATAAAAATTCCCCTGGATTTATTACCTCGTCGAAATTATCTCGAATAAAATCTGGTAAGTTGAATTGCGCGACATATTTTTTATTCAGTTGCCGAGCGACCAATATGCGACGGATCGATTGGAGCTTGGGCAAAACGTCAACAAGTTCACCAGTGATACCACGAGGAAAGGTGTCAATCAAAACGCACTCATAATCTTCCCACAAGATTTTTTCTCGAACATGCTCATGGATATCCTCTTTGGATTTCCCAGACCAGCTCAAGATGCGAATGGCTAGACCGTCCCTCTCCTTTTGCCACGCTGAAAATTCTTCAAGCTTTCTTGCATAACTCGAGTTGCAAATGATGTCTATGCTTCGTGTTCTCGCTGCCAAACGCGCGAATGCAAGAGCTCTATTCAAATGTCCCCATCCGTTTCCCATAGCATAGAGCAGCCATTTTCGATTGGACATAGTTGATGGAATTACCTGACCGGATGGATATTCTCTAGCTCGCTTCCGGATCTAACTCAAAGTCGAAATCGCTATCATCATCGTTGAGAAGTGTCACTCCATCTGCATCGAAGAAGTCGACTGAACCAGTTTGGTCCGACACCCACCAATCATATTTTTGATAGTTGGGATACAACGACCGATCTGCAAAATATGGATCTCGCTCTGGCGCCCAGAAATCGGCTCCTGCAGCAGGCGCCACGCCCTTGCAATAAGGGCAGTCTGTTCTGTCCTTTCGTCCACATCGACGTTTAAACAAAAAGCCGACGAGTTGCGGGCACCCTGATTCAAGATCCGTTTCGTCTTGCATTTTTACCTCATCGTGTCCACTGCGCAGGACAATGCAGCCCGTTGATCCAGGCTCAGTTTCTCCAAGCCAAAACATGAAATCATCAATGAATTCGCTGTCGCTGGAGCGCTATAGACTAATTTACTCTGGTTATTTTCAAAGCGAATGCCGGATGTATCAACTCGAGTTTTATATAGTGATTTATCGTCACTGCTCTCAACTTCCATCCCGTACGGTCGGGGTTTTATTCTGAAAAGCGATTGTTCATCGTTGGATTTGAGCTTATAGCCTGCCTCTTCTTGTTTAAAAATAAACTGCAAAGCATTCTTCTGGTCGTAGATTTCCCATTTGCCAGAATGTTTAGAGGCGATAAAACCGAGTGATGAACTGCCTTTATTGATGTTGAGAATTCGTCGTTTCGATTCATCTTTTCTGTTAAAACGAAAAACTTCTTTGTCCGCACCATCGATCAATCGACCGCCATTGCTATTCGTTTCGAGACGATAAACAACGGCGCCCTTATCGTTTTTAAGAACCAGAGACTGTGGCGCCTGAGCCAACGCCGGAGCGACAAGATATGCACATAGCGATGCAACGCCGATTAATAGTTTGGAAACCCGAGATAACCCTCCTAGTTTCGTGCCACCACACGCAGTGCGTAGGTCTCTCGCCCTCGATTCAGTCATGCTTGAGTCAAACACTGTTAAATCGAGCTCAAAGTTTTTTCCACTTGATGCATCGGCTGTACAGAAAGGTGATTTGCCGGTTTCAATTTTAAGCGGACATTTTAGGCGGTGCACTCGAAATTCTCCTTGAGAGATTCAGTAAATGGTACGCGGTTAAAAACATTGAGGCACTGGCCTTATACAAATCGTCAGCGGTTTTCTGCTCGGTTAACCCGTATAGTTTAGGTTCCAGCCTAACCGAAAGCATCAATCGTTTCCCCCTGAATTCAAGCCTCGCTGGTTTAGCACCGTAAGGTAGCTTAAAAAGATCGTTGATCGTATGCGGTCCACCGAAGGTCCCCGTCAACGGTTCTGACAACTTGGACTGAGTGTTACCGCCCTTTTGCTTAGTCTTGAGGTTGGCAAGAACATCACCAACTCGGGCGTATCGCGAATCTCTCAAAGTCATCGTCAAATCCAGGCGATAACCTTTATGCCGTAGCTTGCCCTTGTGATACTTAATCTTGAGGAACTCCGTGAGGATAAATTCGAATTCTGTGGCGTCGAGAAATTGCCCCCTTAGAGTCAGCCATTTCGACGCGTACAGTCTACCGCCAAGCACATTACGAACTAAGTTCGATAAATGACGCAGCTCACGAAAATCAGCTTCTATGCTAACCGATGACCTTGCTGATAGGTCGCGTTTGATCATCTCCAGCAGCTTCTGAGCGAGCAGATATCGGTGGTCTTCGACATTAAGGCGAGCATGCTCACCATATGCGGCACCAAGTGCAACCGATGCGATCAGTCCGACCAACATGACGGTGGCGCCCACACCAGGAACAGTACAAGTGACGATAAACGAGATCACAATGGTGCAGAGCGCTGCAATACCTGTGTTCTTCTGACTCTTCTCGCACTGCTTGTCGATTGTACTAATCTGATTGAGATGATCGATAATCGTATCGACATCCGAATCTACCCTGATATAAGTCAGCTCGCGGAGGAAGTCCTCAATCTCAAGGATTTTTTGACCGGACGTGAGATACTGACCCATAAATTCAGATACGCTTTATGACTACGACGCAGACCGATATTATACAGCGCTCGACATCCGCCAGGATCTTGTACGTCTCATTTGACGTCGTACCTGCTCCTAAAGGCGCGGCTGTTCACATTAAACATTTTGTAGACGCCCTTTCCGATGCTTTTGAGGTGATTACTCTCGTCACGGTTTCGCCAGACAACGAAATCCACGGACCGACCCTGGTTAAACCCGGTCTTGTCCATCTCCAATTACCTGCAATGGGCGAAGATCTCGTTAGTCGCGTGATTCACTTTCGAAGAATGCTGAAGGCCTGGTTACAGACGCAATTACTGCCGTTCGATGTAATTCAATTTCGCTCACCACTCGAAGGACTATGGATTGCGGATGAGAAATCGAAATATTGTCGGACTTTGATTTATGAAGTAAACGGTTTGCCTTCGATCGAATTGAAATACAGATACAAAGCCCTTCACGACGATCACCCATTACGAGACAAATTAGCAAAACAAGAACAGATCTGTCTGGACTCGGCCGAACTGATTGTCACCCCCAGTAGTGTCACTCAAAATTACTTGATTTCACGATCCGTATCTAGTGAAAAAATTCGGGTTATAAGGAACGGCGTCGCACTCTCCACGTTTCGTTATCGCCAGCCTCGACCTTGTCGTCCGGGTGAAGTTCTGAACGCCGCCTATTTTGGAACGCTTTCGCCCTGGCAAGGGATCGAGAGTGCTGTGCGAGCGATTGGACTCACGCGTCGTTCCAGTCGACTGCTAATTATTGGTTCAGGCAAGCGATCACACGCCGCGAGCATTTATCGATTAATTGAGAGATTGCGATTAACCGATCGAATTACGATGATTCCTGCGGTATCCCAGTCGGAGTTAAACGAACTGATACACCAATCGCATGTGGTGCTAGCGCCACTTGCAGCAATCGACAGGAATACTGTTCAAGGATGTTGTCCTTTGAAAGTGTTGGAATCCATGGCTTCTGGAACATCGGTTATAACAAGCAACTTGCCTGTAAGTAGAGAATTGGTTGCCGGGAGTGACTGCATAAAATTCGCAAGACCTGGCTCTCCAAGGGAGTTGTCAAAACTTATGGATGATTATGGTTACAATTTCGAAAGCACTTTGCACGCTTCCAGCGTGGCTCGCAATATCATTGAAGAACGGCATACATGGGTTGGTGCAGGCGATGAACTCGTATCGCTTTATAGACGCCTGATCGAGCAGCAGCAGCAGGAACGTAAACCGACTGTCGACTTAAACGAACGAATTCTGCAGGTTTAAACTGACCAGTATTTGTGTAATCGCCCGCCGCTCCTCATCGATCGAATGACGGCTTACAATGGTTAAGCGGGCATTTTTTCTAATCGTCTCGATTCGACTTGACTCCAGCCCTAAGGCTTCAGTGACGGCAATACCGAGATTATGAAGCTGAGCCCGCGGCAGTATAAAGCCGTTATCGCCGTGCTCTATCACTTCCAAAATTCCGCCAGCGTCGCTTCCGATACATAGACACCCGCAGGACATCGCTTCAAGCAGGGCGTTGGGCATACCTTCGAAAAGTGATGGCTGTAGATAAACATCGCATATTCTTAGGTGTTGAGCGATTAGTTCAGGACTGGATAGATGCCCGGTTACCATTAATCGCCTGGCGTCATCGGTATGTTCCTCGGCGAAGAGTTGAATGTCCGGTTGGTTTTGAGCGCGGACATCACCGATGAGCAGGAGACATGCGGGTCGTTGTTTGCGGACTTGAGAGAGAGCACGAAGAAGGAATTGCAAACCCTTCTTTTCGCGCAGCTCCCCACAAAAACCCATCACTAATTCATCTTTGCGGATCCCGAGCGATTCTCTAAGTTGGTTCGAATCGGAGTGCTTCTCCAAATTTGAATCAAAACTGACCGGACTAAAAATTTGAGTGTCCACAGAATTCTTAAGCACAACGATATCATTGCGTCTGGTGAGGGCACCAATCTTGGTGGCAATGTCAGCGCTTACGGAACTAACCACTTGCGCTCGTTCAAGTGTCCATAGAATGCGAGCAAAATCGCCGGGCGGAAAAATATCTCGGTCAATATCGTTTCCTCTGCTGCTTACTGTCGCCGGTATGCCATGAAGCGCTCCAAACCAGCTAGCAAGAAAACCCGAGGGTACTAGATAATTTCCCCAAATCGCGTCATATCGATGCTGCAAGTGGAGCCATTCGAGCACTCCCATGGTTGCGCCCATGGTGGCATCCCAGGTTCGATATTTACCGATTCGATAGACAGCATAATTATCAGTAATGGGTTTCGGATCTAAATCCATCAGGTCGCGGCTGTCGGCTACGGCACTATTTGATTCATTAACAAGATGCCCGCCCGGCAAATGTCGAGTAAACACGAGCACATCGACGCCTACGCCATGACCTGCGATCAGTCGACTGATTCTCGCACTGCTGGTAGCCAGACCACCTATGTCAGGTGGAAAACGATCGGTAATAAATGCCAGTCTGGACATGCGATTTCTGAAGACCCAGAGCCAGGGACTCGACGCCTAAGCCAGTTTAACAGATAAGGCATCGACGAATATGACGATTAGCCGATCCACTTTTTAAGTTTTCCGACACTGACATTGGCGGACTTCATCGCTGATGAGACCTCGTGCTCCTCTTGCCGATTTAGCGCCCATTTGGAAATATTATAGCGCTGCCAACCGTCGTCCTCTTTAGCGATTTCGAGAAGTCTTGGTGCAAAAGCAGACGGTAATGAGTTGATCTCCTGCACTATAGTTCCGTGAATTTCAGGATAGTCAGAGTTAAGACAACGCTCGATGGTTTTGGAGGCGGCAGGAAACGAGGAGTGTTTCGCCAGGGCGCGAATCAACCACTCGGTTTCAGAGGCTAAACTCTCTCCATCGCCAAGAGGTTGGTATTGGTCGAGTTCATCATCCACAACCCTCGCAATCACCGTTGCGGCTTCCTCTTTCGGATTCTCCCAGAGCCAGGCAGCTGCAGCAGTGCGGTCGACAGAATGGGGATTGACCAGCAACGCTGTAACACCGGCGTGCGCGGCTTCAGCTGCACCGGCATTAGTGACGGCTTGCCAAACAACCGGCCAATGAATGGCCTGCACCGTTGGTGGAGTAACACCACGGGCGGTGTAGGCTGCGATCGCAGCCGTCCGAACCTTCCAATTGGGTGAACGCACATACCGAGCTATCGTATCAATATCGAGTTCCGAAAAGCTGCCAACCGTTTCACATTCGATCAACCTCCATTTGAGCCAGGCCTCAGTGCCATAATTCCCGAGTGTTCGAGCTTCGGCCAGAGCGTCTTGAAGAGACTCTGGTTCGCCCAGCGATGGATCTGCTTTGAGTAATGCATTGGCTGCGCGGTGATACATTAAGGTAACCGCGTTCTCGTGATCGGCAGGATTTCGAAATTCTAGCGCGACAAAGGAACGACGCGAATCCGCGTTGAAATCTGCTGCTAGAGTTTCAAGCGCACGTAAAGCGGCAATTTGTTCAGGGTCATTCGGTTCACTGAGCAGTTTACTGATGAACGGCAAGACGTCCTTATCACCCCAGGCGACAAGAGCTTCAAGTGCTGATGCGGTGCAAATGCTTATATGCTCTTTAAGGCAAAACGCCAGCAGCTTTCTCAGTGCACCACGGACGATGCCAGAATTCTTGCTATCATTCGGCGCGGCAAGAGCTTGCAGTGTGCAACACAAAGTGACGAGCAGATCGTCCCAGGGAATACTCGCAAGTCGCGCATCAAAATCAATTTTATCACCGAGCATGCTGAAATATTCGTCGATTAAACGGCACAGGCGAGGAATAGCAGACTCATCGCGCATGATACCAAGAAGTTCAACTGCCAGGCGCCGTTTAAAGTTGTATTCTTCAACTATATCTAGCTGAGAAATGCAATTTATCGCTAGGCGTGAATCGAGCGCACCAAAAGTGGTGCCGATTGCCGGTAGTAGAAGCTCTGAAATTTGGGTTGACTCCGAAGACCAAATGAACGGCTGCAACATCCAACTTTCGTTTTGTCCGAGCCAAATCCCGAGCCCTACGACCTCATCGGTAAGATGCTGTTCCGCCCGAATAAAGCCCCCCTGGAGTACCCAATCGTACGCGCGCCATTGACTTTCGTAACCAGGAATGGCGCGTGCGGCCTTTTCGAACTCTTTCATAGCGAGCGGATCGCAAACTTTTTCCCAAGCTTTATCGATCAGGGCAGTCAGACCGAGTCGCGCCAGACTTGTAGCCTCCTCCGCGACCGCCGCAGCACGAACATTGTCGACGGTGGCAGCCAGTTCTGCCTGTTCAGCTCTTGCTTCTGAACGCTCAGGAGCCAGGTCTAGATTCAGAAACTGATCACGAACGGCAAGGATATTCCCGATGCCACCAATCTTTGTGTTGCCTTTTTCAATGTCATAGAGGAGTTCTACGAGATCGCGTACGGCGCGCGCTGGATGATCTCGATAAACGTCGCAACACTGTTTAAGTCGCTCTTGATCGTTAAACCAGAACAACCTCCACAAAAGATAGAGTGCCGTCTGGTACTGCCGTTCTCGACCACTCTCCAAAAGACTCTTATAGTTTTTATTATCAAGAACAACATTCCAACCTGGGCGAAAGCATTCCTTGACGTTATTCATATCACGGTCAGAATCTCGACGTAGTAATTGAATAATCCATTGGGCTCGCCAAAATTTTCCGCGTATTGCATTTTTCGGATCGAGATCGACTTCATACTCAGATTTGTCGACGCAGTAATCATCAGTATCTAGTTTTCCGTCCAAGACTTTGTGGGAGCCGGAGTCAGTATCGCCACCACGCAACTCTCCTTCTTCAGGATGATTCGCCCACTGATCATCTGCAGATTCTCGCTCACCATCGTCAGTTAGCAGATCGAGCCCACTACACGCGGCCCAACCGACATTACTTCTTCCAGCCAGTTTTCTCCATGCTGCACGTGCAGCCCGTTTAGAGAGGCGTTCACGATCGTGAGCGCCCGCGACCGCGAGCCGAAATGCAAAGTCGTCGAGCGAAAGAGCGAGTACGTCGTCGATGTAATAGGTATCATGACTCCAGAGAAAAACAGCATTTGGTTGCGGTTTTTCCTGCCGTGATTGGAATAAATTGGCATAAACGTGATCGCTGTCGCCGAAGAAACCAATCTTCATGGCTCCCATGAACAGCGCGGCTAAGTCTTCCGAATCATTCTCCCACGGATGCGCGATCACCGAGCGCCAAATATTGTCTTCGAATAGTCTGCTGTCGGTAGCGCGACTAAAACTGTCTGCATCTATAGCAAAATTTACGAACGCGTCGACTTCCGGTACTGTCACACCCCACAGATCAGCGATGCGTAACGGATCGATTCTGGCGCCCTCACGTTCGTCCTGATCCATCGCTGCTGCAATATTCGCCGCATACTTCTCAAGAAATTTCTCAGGCTGTGATTCACCGATTATGGTATCAAGGTCATAGGCGGTCTCGATGTCCCGACCGTCGGATGTGCATTCCCTTCCGTCTTCCAAGAACCATCTTAAATTATTCTCTTGCCAATTGGCATGGCTCTCGAATTCGTAGCGCCAGGTCTCATAATTCGATGGATAATGTTCGTCAGTTGGATTATGACTTTGAATGAACACGAAACGTCCGTGCCTGCTTCCGTGCTTCCACATGCCACTACTGGCCAGCGTTCCATCGTTGTGAAAACGTTCGACAATACCGTGCTGCCGACCTTCTTCATCAAAATTGGCGATACAACAAAGCGTTCCGTCAGGTCTCCAGTAGCGCCATTCACCTACAGGATGTTCAACCTTCTTAATCACGCCGCGAGATTTCTTGGATCCAAGCTGCCATTCGTTTTCGTTCTTGACCCAAAAGGCTTCTTTGGGAACACCATCCGGGCGATGTACCTTTTGCATACTAGCTTTCCCCTGCGCACACAAATGTGAATTGTATTGCATAACAGCTAAATCGAAAAAATTAGGAAATCAAAAGAGCCGGTTTCAGGCAAACAAACGTTTTGCTTTGAAACTGCAATGTTTAATAGATACAATCGTGCATCTGATTCCGTGGGAGTCCTAGGTGCAGGCACAAGAATTTCACGCTCAGCAAAACGTTTTCAGCATCAAGCATGGCAACTCGTTCAAAACATCAAAAGACTGGAATAAACAATTTCCTGAGATCAAAGCTTATCTTGCACTAGCAATAGTGCGCGATTTTCCACCGATTTGCAGATAGATGCTCGCATTATAATAATTACGCGGTCCGACCGCTGCACCGATACCGAATTCGGTGCTAGAGGATAATTTTCCATTCAGTCCAAGCGTGGTGCTGCTATTTCTGAAATCGTGTCCAAAATTGAAATTCACCGGCGTGCGCAAACCACCCTCGGCGGTGACGCTTATCTCGTTACTATCCGAATTACGAAGGTAATTTACCGACAAACCATCCCTCACGTGAGAGAACTGAAATGTTGGCGTTACCCCCTCCTTGGCAGTGACATTGAAGAAGGTCGTCCTATCGGTTTGCTCGCTTCTCAGTTCGAATTTAGTAGCTTTGTCCCGGAAGCCATGCGAGAAATCCATTTTGATCGGCAATCCCGGACCGCCCTCGGCGCACATCGTCAACTGATTCGTTTCAGAGTTGCGTGTGTAATTCAAACTGAAGCGATCACCAATATGCTTGAACAGCACATCAGGAGCTGCTCCATCCTTGCTGTTTATGCTCAACATGGTGTTTCGATCTGTAGTTTCCGCCTCGAGATTGTAGGTAGGCCTTCGAAACGGATTGTTCCATCCATGATCCGGAGTGAAGTTTAAAATCGCATTGAAACCGGTATTTTTCAATTCCAGATTTGTATCGAGAGTGTATAGATTGGCTCTTAAAGCCACATCTGTTTCACTCTTTTCGCCTGTTAGAGTAAGAGTGTTTAGCTGACACGCTTCGGAAAGCAGTGGGCGAGCATTACGACGAACATTGAAGTCCCCTTGAAGGAACTGGTCGAACAGCAGATTGCTAGCACGCTCCACACCGTTAGAGTTCTCTTCACTGTTATTCGTAGTAACTTCAGGATGCCGAAGGTCGCCCATAAAAACATCGAATCGCTAATAGTAGTAAGGCTTTACAGTTTCGCAAAGATCGCTTGACAACACAATGTGTATATTCACAGTTTCAGGAAACTTCCGAGATTCAATGAAAAATAGTCAAGCTCTCTCGATCACAACGCGAATCGCCTGTCATCATGAGGGTCTTCGCCCCTACAGGCAAATGTAAAAGAATTCGAAAAATTTATTGTAACCGACGCCTAATGGACCTATAGTCAAGTAGACGCGCCGGGATTGGCGCTTGATCGCAGTTCTTTTTAGCGAGGATTTAAACTTGAGCAGCTGGATAATCGAACAAGAACCCGAAGTCATTGTGGCACTCGCAGTATTCGGACTAGGAGCTTCTTTTATTCTGTTCACGTTTTTAATAGGCTTCTTCGGTCGATAATCGAGCGACAATTCCTTTCCTCAGACGAATAGCGCCTACTTTGTTAGCCTTGCGGAGCCGAGCCGTTTTTGTTGGCGCAGGAAACGAGAGAAGCTGACAGTCAATAGCCACTCACGTGCACTTCTCCCGGTTAGAACACCCGCCCTAATTAGCGCGTTTACGTTTCGATTTTTCGGTAAAACAAGGACGCAACAGCCATCGTAGCTATAGTTCCGCACATAATCCTCCAGGGAAACGAGCTCACTGGTATCGCGCGCAGTGCATTAATCGGTTCAGCCCGGCATAACTCAAACAGCTAATTTGGCACGCCAGTTAAAAGAGCAACGACACCAAAGTGTACTCTGAAGTCGAGGAATAGAGCCTCTTCCGCACTGAGCCCCTACCTCTGGTTTGCAAGACCAAGATTTTAAAATTCATGCAAGCCTTCAGACCGTGTATCGCAGACCTTTTTTTGCTACGATCAACGCCCCAGGTCAGTAAGGAAAACATATGTTTATCGAACTAACTATCAGTAATACAAAACAACTGATTAACGCATACGAGCTCAGCTACATCCGCCCCTTCAAAGATGGCGAGAATGAGGTTTGCGTTATCAAAATAAAGGATTCAAGCGAATCCAGAATCGGAGAATCCTACGAAGAAGTTAAAGCACTTCTTTATAACGCCGGCGTCTTCTCACCAGACGGAGCAGAAGATGACGATGATGACGACTTCGACGATGACGATGAAGACGAGGATGAAGAAGAAGAGGAAGAGGAAGAAGACGAGGACGAAGAATAAGTTTCCATTACCTCTCCAACATTCAGCAAAGCACCACTGTCTTGAACGTGGTGCTTTGTCACTACATATAGTGCCTTGATTGCCGTTTAACTGTGTGAGCAATTCAAATAACTGGGCCTGGATTTTGTAAATAATGCCAGCGAGTTTTCTCTAACCAGGGAGACTCGCTTTCCGTAGAGCATTCTTCATAAATCACCCACCTATCCGCTCCCACAAATCGCAACCGGCAAGCATTGAGATGTAATGCGCGAGCTACGATGGTAACGGGATATGCGAGACTTAATCCAACGAAGAACCCGAAAACTCGGCGCGGGTGTGCTGGTGGGGCTAGAATCGCCGCCTCACATGCCCATTCAAAGTGTCCGCGGTATTATTCGCAGATTGCCATATGGTATTTTGATGTCTTTGTTATAGGGAAACTTGATGATATTGCAAACGTTTCATGACAGAATCAAGATGATGAATTAATGCATCAAGTTGAAACATTAGCTGTTCTTCTTTCTTTTGTCGGCATTTTCGGCGTGATATCAGAACGCTTTAAAGTGCCACTACCGATGATGCTAATGTTCGCTGGAGTGTTGCTGTCACTGATACCATATGCCCCAGTTATTGAGCTGGATCCGGAGGTCATCTTTTTCATTGTTCTACCGCCGCTTCTATACATGGATTCTTACCAGACGCCGTGGCGAAAGCTGAAAGACGTTGGGGATCTAATATCAGCTCAAGCAATCGGTTTAGTAATCGCCACCATTTTTGGTGTCGCCGCCACACTGAAGCTGGTAATACCCGAGATACCATGGGCGATTGCATTAGCATTCGGGGCGATCGTATCTCCCACGGACGCTGTATCAGTTTCCGCCGTCGCATCAGGCGCTACAATTCCGTCGAAGACGATGGACATCATCAAAGGTGAGAGTCTGGTCAATGACGCGACAGGTTTGGTTGGATATCAATGCGCTGTCGCTGCGGCAGTAACGGGAGCATATTCACTCCTGAACATCGGGCAATCCTTTGTATACATCTCTGTTGGCGGAATTGCGGTTGGACTGATCCTTGGCGGGATTCTAAGACGCATAAGAACAGAACTCAGTCACACGCCGTCTGAGATCATCGCATCGCTTCTGACCCCTTTTATAGTCTACCTCGCGGCAGAACATATAAAAGTTTCCGGAATTCTCGCGGTTGTCACGGCTGGTCTACTTCTTGGACATCACGGTCCTCGAATGCTCACTTCACGAGCCCGCATTCAAGCAAAAGCGAATTGGGAATCGATCACATACATTCTTAACGGTTTTACTTTCCTGCTCATCGGTCTTGAAGTGAAACCAATTCTGCTAAAGGTCTTGTCGCACTCCCCGATTCAGTTAATCATGTCCACCGTTGCGGTCATCGGCAGCCTATTTTTAATTCGCTTGCTTTGGACATTTACAATTTATTTTTTGCGACGCGGACTAAACCAAGCCGTTCCGGACTCCAAGCATCTGTTAATTTTTTCATGGTGTGGAATGCGAGGAGTGGTATCACTAGCTGCCGCGTTATCGTTACCGCTAACTTTGAGCAACAATCAACCCTTTCCATACCGGGATCTATTGATTTTCCTCACCATCGTAGTTATCGGTTTCTCTCTGTTCATCCAAGGTGGATCTCTGCCGGCTCTGATTAGACTGCTCGGAATCAAGGCAGACGAGAGCAACAGCGAAGAATTGGAACGCATGATCAGACTGCAAATGACTCGAGAAGCAATTCGCGCTCTGGACGAGCATGCTACCAATCATGGTATCGACAGGACGGACCCCGTTTTTCAGCATGTCGTCAATGCTTACGTCGAAGCAGCGACTGCCAACATGGCCGCGCGCGACCGAGCTGAGAGCGAGGTATTCACAGAATTCGAATCTGTCGCTGTTTCGTCACAACGAAAACTTATCCTGAATCTTCGAGAAGGCGACAATATCGATGAGGATCTCTTTCAACAGCTCCAACAAGAACTCGACCTAGCTGACATGCACCTGAAAGCAATTACCACGCAAAAGAAATAGAGTCGTCTTCAAACCGATTCATAAGTGGATCGATTCCCGCGAAACAACTGGACCGAATAGACCTACAAACGGAGGATGTCACACTTGTTATTCGACCACCATTCTTGCACCCTCAGATTGTTGACACTATGTTCATTTATAGCGCTAACAGTTGCCCCAATCGCAGCATCACCACTGGAAGAATCTGCACACGGCATCAGTGGCGATGCGATTCTGAAACACATTAAAACACTAGCATCGGATGAATTCGAAGGCCGCCTTCCTGGTTCAGGTGGAGAAGAACGAACCGTGGAATATTTAAAAAAGCAATGTGAATCATTTGGTCTGAAACCTGGGAATGGGAGCGGTGGTTTCCTTCAAAAGGTTCCAGTGTATGGTCTAAAAGCGCAACCGAGCCTAGAGTTTCGCAGCGCCAGCCACATTCTAAAATTGTCATCGCCCAACGACTTCGTGGGAATGTCTCGACATCTGGACGAAACGGTTTCCATCAGTGATTCAGATGTAGTTTTCGTCGGTCATGGTGTGATCGCGCCTGAATATGGATGGGACGATTACAAAGGTTTGGATGTACGCGGCAAGACTCTGGTCATGCTTATCGGCGATCCATCTCGACCGGACCCTAAAAATCCGAGTCAACTTGACGATAGCTTTTTTCGCGGAAAAGCGATGACCTATTACGGACGCTGGACTTATAAATACGAAATTGCCTCCAAACTTGGAGCCGCAGCGGTTCTAATTGTTCACGAAACAGAACCGGCAGGTTACGGCTATGATGTTGTCACGTCCAGCTGGGGACAGGAGAATTTCGACCTTGGCACGAGCGCAGAGCACGTGAAGATGGAGGGCTGGTTGTCCTCAGAATCAACGCGGAAGCTTTTCGATCTGAGTAATATTTCGTTTGCTGAGTCCAAGAGAAAAGCTGAATCAGCCAGCTTCACGCCAATATCTTTGGGCTTAAAAACAAATGCAAAGATCAAATCCGCGATCAGAAAATTTGAAACGAGTAACGTAGTGGCGATGCTTCCCGGAAGCGATCCTGAATTAAAGGATGAATGCATCGTCTATAGTGCACATTGGGATCACTTCGGAACGAAGAAAAACGCTGATGGCACCACCGGAATCTTTCGCGGTGCGCTGGACAACGGCTCCGGCGTCGCGACGATTCTAGAAATCGCAAAAGCATATGGTATGCTGAAAGAAGCTCCAAAACGTTCTGTATATTTCCTTTTCACAACTTTGGAAGAACGCGGTCTCCTGGGTAGTCTCTACTTTGTGCAATCACCACCGATACCACTAGATAAGACATTGGCCGTGCTCAACGTCGATGTTATGAATCTCTGGGGACGAACAAAAGAAGTTGTGAGCATCGCGAAAGGACACTCGACTCTCGATAGCGTTCTTCTCAAATACGCGCAGAAACAGGGTCGCACTGTAGTTTCCGAACCTGAACCGGAGAAGGGTTATTTCTACCGTTCAGACCATTTAGAGTTTATTCGTAGAGGCGTTCCGGCAATTTTCTTTCTGCATCCTGGGTCTAATTACATTGGAAAGCCCGAAGAGTACGGAAAGCAAAAACGTCTAGCCTATGTGCGAGACGACTATCACAAAGTCACGGACGATGTGAAACCAGACTGGGATCTGTCGGGCACGGTCGAAGATGCACAACTGTTATTCGATGCAGGTTTCGACGTCGCTGATGGAGATACATTTCCACAGTGGAATTCAACATCTGAATTTAAGCGCGAATCTTCCGATCAGTAGTTCAAGGAGGGACATGGAATGAATAAGAGCAGTACCAAGAAGAAAGTTTTGTCCGCAAACCAACAAGAAGAATTGCTTTCAAACTTGCAAGCTCGCTTCCAAAAGAATATGAGTCGGCATAAGGGAATCGAGTGGTCTACGGTCCAGGCGAAACTGAGAGATAACCCGGACAAACTTTGTTCTTTGCAAGAAATGGAAGAAACTGGCGGAGAACCAGATGTTGTCGGTCATGAAAAGAAAACCGGCGAATACCTCTTCTATGATTGCTCCGCTGAAAGTCCAAAAGGTCGGAGAAGCATTTGTTATGACAGCGAAGCGCTTGATGCCAGAAAGGAATTTAAACCTGCTGGTAGTGCCGTCGATATGGCGGCAAAAATGGGCATCGAGATATTATCCGAAGAGCAGTATCGAGAGCTGCAGAAGCTGGGGAAATTCGACCTTAAAACTTCAAGCTGGGTTCTGACACCGCCAGAGATAAGAAAACTTGGTGGCGCAATCTTCTGTGATAGGCGATACGATCATGTTTTTGTTTATCACAACGGTGCGTCGTCCTATTACGCAGTGAGAGGATTCCGCGGATCGCTTCGTGTGTAGCGCTTTGTGGCAACGGACTTTTCTCATTAACTTGAGACTTCGCCGGACCAAATCCTGACTAGCAATTTTTACAGAAGAAACTAAGAATAAAGGAATCAACATGACCGCCCGAACAATAGATCTGGACCAGGTTAGAAACGACACCCCCGGCGTCAATAACAGACTTCACTTCAATAACGCCGGAGCAGCCCTGCAACCGCGGGCGGTGACTGATGCGGTAATTGAACATTTAGAACTGGAGTCCGAAATCGGCGGCTATGAAGCGGAAGCGAGAAACCACGATAAAATCGAAATGGTGTATGACAATCTTGCCAAACTACTCAACTGCAAGAATTCTGAGATTGCCTTTGTGGAAAACGCCACCCGAGCCTGGGATATGGCATTCTACTCGCTGCCATTGAAACAAGGTGATGTTGTGCTCACCGGATTCAACGAGTATGCCAGCAACTACATTGCCTTTGTTCAACAATGCAGAAAAACAGGAGCGGAAATAAAAGTGGTGCCAAATGACAGATGGGGTCAGATGGATGTTGAGGCTCTTGAAGCAATGATCAACGACAAAACGAAACTCATCGCAATCACACACGTTGCCACCAATGGCGGTCTCGTCAACCCTGCAAAATCAATCGGAAGAATTGCCGCGAAATACGGTATCAGATATCTGCTTGATGCCTGCCAGTCGGTCGGTCAAATGGAGATCGACGTTCAGGAACTCAACTGCGACATGCTCTCAGCAACCGGAAGAAAGTACCTGAGAGCGCCTCGCGGAACCGGTTTCCTTTACGTAAAAGACAGCGTTTGCAGATCAATTGAGCCAGTATTTCTCGACCTGCACGCGGCTCAATGGACCTCTGATACTGAATATCTTGTTCGCGAGGACGCCAGACGATTTGAAAATTGGGAACAGAACTTTGCAGGTAAATTAGGTCTTGCAACAGCTGTTCGGTACTTACTGGACTTAGGTATTAAAAATGTTCAAAAGCGAGTTTTCGGTCTAGCAGAGCAGCTTCGCGCAAACCTTTCCACAATCGACGGGATTACCATTGGCGATGTCGGCGAAGTAAAATGTGGAATTTGCACTTTCTATTCAAATAAGATTTCGGCACCGGATTTGGTGAAGCGACTCGGCGCGCAAAACATCAACACGACTTTCACGACTATAGCTGGAACCAGACTGGACATGGTAGATCGAAACCTACCGCCAATGGTGCGTGCCTCTGTTCACTATTACAACTCTGAAACTGAAGTTGAAAACTTCTGCAAAACATTAGCCTGTCTATAGACGATGCAAAATTTCGTGTTTTAGAGGTTACCGCCATCCAGGTGGAATGTGCGTACATCTATTTGAAGCTTCTTGATTGCATCCGAACGCTTTTCCGGAGGCATTTTCATGATTTCTCTAGTTCTTTCAAGAACTCCTAGAACCATCGCAGGATCACGTTTTGCCCGAATGAGCTCCTGCTTTGATTCCCGATTATCCGTTGGTCTTGGATCGAACCC
>CAZRMH010000002.1:43922-56149 GCA_964600935.1 uncultured Candidatus Obscuribacterales bacterium | reverse complement strand
GGTACTTTCTTGCCGCGGATATCGATGAACAACTCTTTTCCCATTTCAGTCGATGCAGCATCGACAAGAGCAAAGGAAATCGGATAACCCCACAAAAATTCCCTGACTGCCACTGGTTATTTTGCCAACATGTTTATCGCCGTCGAAAACATCGTAATCTTGCCGGGGAAGTGCTTTTCCATCGGCTTTCAAACAGATTATCTTCTTACTGACGCCCTGTTCTTTCTGTTTCAAAAGAGCTTCGCGTCCAACAAACTCACCTTTCTTCAACTTCACGCTCCAGTCGAGACCGGATTCGATCGGACTGATTTCGTCAGACAATTCATGTCCGTAAAGCGGCAGTCCGGCCTCTAAACGCAAAGTGTCACGAGCACCTAGTCCGCACGGCTCGATACCGTATTTAGTGCCCTTTTCCAACAATAAATTCCAGAGCCATTCGGTTTTCGATGCTCCGATCATGATTTCGAAGCCATCTTCCCCTGTATAACCTGTGCGTGCAAAGGTGATCTTATTAACATCAACTTGTGCTTCCGAGTGAGTAAAGGAACCCATGTCACGAACGTCCGGACCGGCGATGTCGGCAAGAAGGTCGACGGCTTTTGGGCCTTGAATGGCAAGCAGACCGGTCATATCAGATATGTTCTCTAATTGAACGTCAAAGTTTTTCGCCTGTTCTTGAAACCACTTCCAATCCTTATCTATGTTGGATGCGTTGACGATCGCAAGATAATGAATCGGTCCGGTTTTCTTCATACAATAGATAATCAAATCGTCTACGGTGCTGCCGTCTTCGCGGACAAGTTGCGTGTACAGAGCCTTACCAGGGAACAGTTTAGAAATATCATTCGGCACCAGATTCTGCATAAACGCGGTCGCGTCTTTACCTTGCACCATGAATTCACCCATGTGCGACACGTCAAAGAGACCGACAGCGGTTCTCGTCGCCATGTGTTCAGTCACAATTGATTTGTATTGAACCGGCATAAACCAACCGGCGAAATCAACCATTCTCCCGTTCAAAGCTTTGTGCGCATTGACTAATGGTGTTTCTTTCAGGCTTGTGGTCGTCATCTCATCGTCCCCGATATGAATGTAAGCATCGAAAATTCCAGGTACCTAGTTCCTAAGCCGGGTTAGAAACGTCGTGTAGAGCAATCGCACTCAACAGTAACTGCCAGAACGAAGCTCAATCGACTCCCCGAGGGGAGCAAAACCCTTGACGTGACTGATTATCAGCAGTACATCAAGTCCATATGATATCGGATTACCTATAATTTTGTTCCGATCGATAGCATAAAAGATATTATTGAAATCACTCAGAGGCTCTTCCTGACCAGATTTCAATCGCTTGCCAAGCATAAATTAAGAGCCTATCATTTAAACCCAAGCTACCCTCGCAGGAACGAAAAGATCATCATGTCGTCAGACACTGAAGCAGTTTGGCAGCGACCAACTGCTCGTTCGGAGGCAATTGGAAAGTGGCAAATATGACTCTCTTGAATAAACGAATTACAACCGCCTTGATGGCAACCTCGATTGCTCTGTGTGCGTTGGCTCCAGCACCTGCGTTGGCGCAAACCAATAGCACTCTTAATGGATCAGCCTCAAAAGGAACGATTCATACAAGCGCTACCAAAAAGTTTTTCTATGAACATCCAAAAGTTAAAAGCGCGACGATCGGCGCTGGCGCAGGAGCCGGAGTCGGTGCTGTAACCGGCTTGCTGACCGGCCGCGGAGTTCTTCGTGGCGCCGCAGTTGGTGCCGGCACCGGTGCTGGTGTCGGACTAATTCAATCCAGCGCGACGATGAAACGGCATCCGATCATGAAAGACGTCGCCCAGGGAACGCTCGTCGGTACAGGTGTGGGCCTAGCTGCAAACCGAGGTTACGGTACAGGTCGCAGAACTACCCAGACTGCAGTGGCCGGCGCAGCAGTCGGACTAGGTATCGGCCTACTGAAAGAGCTGCGCTAAGAAATGGTTTCCTTCTAAACAGCGAAGTTCTTCAAACAAGTAGTACATCAATTTCAATAAGATGGGGTGGAAACCCAGAGAGGCAAAATGAAAACTAGTCCCTACCAGGCTTCAGATGGACCTCTGTCGAGCTGGTAGGGTTTCTTTTATACAGGTATACGCCGACGCTATCAAAAGCATCGTTTTGCCAAAACCATTCCAACCGATAATTGTTATTGAAATACTCGTCTTTCAACAACCCATTTCTTGCAAAACAGTCAAGAAACAAAATACGTTCAGGTTTGTAGAGCTCGGCATACTGCGGCGGAATCGACAAACCACACGCGGCTCGTTGCTCGACTGGCACCGGATATAGTTTCAAAGCCTCCGGAGTGACTAGACCTAGCAGGTCGAATATGCGTCCGTTGAACTTATAACCAATAACACCAACTTCAACGACGGCGACTGTATCCGTTTTTGCGGCAACCTTATTCAAATAATCTCTGGCGACGGCATAGACTCTCAATCGATCACTGACATTGTCCCAGTAAAACACCGGGAGGGGCGAAATCACTGCCGAGAACGTCGCAAATTGAAAGTAGGAATGGAAAGGAACTACGATTAGACTCAATGATATCAACGTCCACTGCATCGTCTTTGATACCACGTCTTCGCGCTTCAAATCTTGCAATTGCTTCAAAACCGCGACATAGAACAACGGCGGTAAAGGCGCCCACCAAGCCAGATACCAGGGGAAGGCATTCATCAATGAGTTGCCGGCGCAGAAGAAAACGGTAATTAGTGCAAGTGAAACGAGGTAGACACGTAGAAATTCGTAGCGCCACAAAACGACCACAAAGACACCATAGAAGCCTATCAAGAGCAGCACACCGCTCAATCCGCCCGGACAGAGAGGTGGTCCAATCAAGGCTGAAAATATCTGGGCATCAATCAGCGAAGCACAAACCAAGCTTGGTGCATGATAAATCAAAGACTTTGCCAAAATACCTTGAGGCATAATCGTTCCATAGTAAAAGTAGATCGCCGCGAAAACAGCTAAAATCAAGGCTCCAGGAAGCAACCAAATTTTTAAAATCTGGCTCGGTTTAGAAATATATTCACGAATTTTAGAGAGAAAAGAGACGCCACCGAACAAGAAACCCTCGGGACGAGCCAGACAGATCAGCCCGGCAACCCAGCCGGAGAGCTGTTCCCGCCTAGTCAGGCTAGCCAGCATCGAGAGAAACAACAGAAGAATAATCAGACTTCCTTCTTTACCGCGAACCACTTCTAAAATCGCATACGCGGAAGTTACGTGGATGAAGCAACCATATAGTGCCAGTTCTGCTCTCTCGAAAACGCGCTTGAGAAGAGCCCAGAGAACAAACAAGCTGCAAATCTCTTGGACAAGATTTATCGATTCTGAGATCAATGGAAAATCTCTTTGCCCAGTAATGAAACTCACACCAACGAGGAGCATAAAGTGCAGCTGTGAACTAATCGTATTGACGTGACTGCCTATGTCGAAATCAGGCATGCCATGCCTGATCATGTTGTCTGCGTATCTAAAAATAATGTAGGCGTCGTCTATGCAATATGGAAACTGCCAAGTTCGCGTGAGGATGAGAACGTTCAACATAACCGCGAATAAAGACGTAATTGTCAGTCGCTTTTTAAAGGATAAATCGTTCAAACCAATCAGCAGTTTATTTGAAAAACAGGCAAAAACCGCAGCAGTAACCAGTACCCAAACCCGGTACCGAGACATAACGTCCGGGATCATGGCGGCAAGTTCTTCACCTAGCCGCTTAGAATAGAACGCAAGCAGCGGTTGTTCCAACAGGGACAGCAATAGGAACAAGAGCGCAATCGCAACGATCGCGCCGGAAAGAATCAGACGTTCCTTTAGCGAACGTGCGGTCTGCTCTGTTTCAGTCGCCTCAGCAGTCACCGTAGTCCTGCCACGTTAACGCACTGCAGCCGCAGTCGCCGCATGCAGGCGCTCTTTGAGAGCGGCGCCGGCTGCCTCAACAGCAAAACGCGCTGCTGGTGTTTCAGCAAGAGCATGTAACATGACGAAATCGTGAATCGTTCCTAAACATCGAACAGCCTTCACTTCAACCCCAGCCTCTATGAGCTTATGCGCATACGCTTCGCCTTCGTCACGAAGAACATCGAACTCCGCAGTGAAAACCATTGCCGGTGGCAAACCCTTTAGTTGTTCAACCGATGCAAGTAATGGACTTGCCGTTGGCTGCTTGCGATCCGCTTCATCACTAGTGTAGTGATTCCAAAACCACTTCATCGCGTCTTTAGATAGAAAATGTTTTGTCTGGAACTGATTGTATGAACCGGTTTCAAAATTAGCTTCTGTCACAGGATAAAAGAGGAGCTGGAAGTCGATTCTAGGTCCGCCACGCTCCTTGCAAAGCATGGTCACGGCAGCTGACATGTTGCCGCCGACGCTGTCCCCAGCAATCGCCAGCTTGGATGGATCGATGTTCAACGATTTCGAGTTTTCCGAAACGTACTTCGTCACTAGATAAGATTCTTCAATCGCTGTGGGATACTTAGCTTCAGGCGATAGACTATAGTTGACAAAAACAACGGCAGCGTGAGCGCGATTAGCGAGTTCTAGAGCCAGTCGATCGTGCGTTTCCCAACCACCTAGGACCCAACCGGCCCCGTGCACGTATACGATCGCTGGAAGGGCTTCCTTAGCACCTTTCGGGCGGGCTATTCGAATCGACACATCGCCTTTTGGACCACCAGACACCAGCACATCTTGAATGTCAGCAGACATTTTTTTGACGTCGCCGCCTTGTGCTTTGTTGATGAATGCTCGAGCATCTTCCACACTCATCTCATAGATCTGTGGTCCCGTGCCTGAGTTTACGTCGTCAAGAAACTTTCGGGTCGTCGATTCAATGCCGTTACTAAGTGTGCTCATGACTTGCTCCAAGTTTTGTAGCTCGTAAGTATAACCTCGCTCGCCCGAAGTTGATCATCGTCAAGAAGACGCGATCTATGCCTGAACGACTGGAAATTTAACACCCAGCGCCTCGACCTGGTGGTTTCCCGCCGACCGCCCCGATTGGCAAGCACATTTCAGTCGATGAACGCTTTGGCGCATTCCGATTCACGCCAGCAAAAAACTAGATCGAATCTTGTTCCGAACCTTTGCTATTGGCATTTGTAGGCGGTTTTAATGGGGCAAGAATGCCGTTCTTTTTCTTGCGCGTGCCGTATGTCAATTGTTTTTTCCAATCGTCCAATGTCGAGGGCGACAAACCGAACAACATTCCTTCCTTTTCCACTACGTTGATAAATTGCCTCGGCTCAACGATCGGTCGCACAGCCGCGAGACCGGGAGTGACGAGAACAAAGTTATTAAGCGGATATTCTGCACACGCGAATCCGAATGATACGTCCTGCAAGCAATCCTTCCCTAAAATCAGCCTCTCGGAAACGACACCACCTTTAATATCACTTCGCCCGAGCGCCAGATGCAGCAGCTCTTCGAAATCCCAGGTTCCATCGAGCACCGGACTGGCGTTGACATAACGCGGGCAATTCATAAGCATAACGGTTTGAATTTTTTCGAACTCACTCTTTCTTGCTCGCAATGCATCAAAAGTCCTTTCCTGCACAGACCACGAGATCTCCCAGGGCTTAGACAAGCCCCAGTTTGCCAGCGTGAATAGAATCAGAAGACCGCTCAATACAGTACCGAATAAAACGGTCTTTGCTCTAAAGGAGCTCTTACTGGAAAAGAATAAACCAGCTAAACCGGCCAAGAATATTGACAGACCGAATGCCGCGCCTGTATTGATGCGGTTTACGAGCGTTATTAAAGTAGGAGTATACTCGGGGTTCAAACCGAAGATCGAATAAGAAATTACAGTCGTAAACGCACCAAGCAAAATCAACTGAACTGATAGCTTTCTCGAATGGATACTGCCCGGCACAGTCAAAACAATTCCGACTGCCACCAGCGCAACGACAAGCAATAATCGAATAAAAACTGCGGTCGAAAAACCTTCGTTCTGCATAAACTGCGAAACTTGATTCGAGATATACGGCACAGTCGCGATTGGAGAAACCACTCGAAGACCTTCACCGATAGTACTGAAAATCAACAAGGGATCAAAGTGAATCTTGTGCAGTGCCGCTTTCATGATTAACGGCACGATGAAACGCTGATAGACCAGCAAACTGCCGATTACAGCGGCATAAGGAAGACTGTGAATGAAGGCTGATTTGAACAAAAGCGCAAAGCGTTTCACCTCACAGGTTCCCAGAACATACGCCACTACGTTCAGTGCACAGAGAGGCAAGAAAGGTTCATAACCATAAATACTCAAAGCGAACAGTCCGTAAGCGGAGACCAGCCACACGAGCTTGTTCTTAGCGACAACAGCTCTCAAAGTCGCCCACAGACTGCCTAGATATAGAGTTAAACTCAGCGATACGCAACTACAAACCGCCCAGTAATGAGTTGAATCGTGAACTGGGTAAGTGAGAAAAAACATAGAAGAGAAAAACGCAAGCACTCGACTGAGCGCGAGCCTTGCCACAATAAGATAAATAATAAATGCAGACGCGACCTCCATTATAAGATTGGAAAGTCTCCATCCAAATGGATCGACACCGCTGAAATAGAAAACGCTTCCGAAGTGAAGTGCCTCTATTGGTCTTATGATCACGCGAGGGTCGGTGGTCAGATATTTGTAAATCAGATCAAAATAGCCCTGCGGACCGAAGCTGAGCTGACGCAACATGAGCCAGTCGTCCAGGTAAAAACCAGTCTTCCTGTAAGCCGCTCCGAAGTTGATAAACTCAACGCCGACTATGATGGCGAGAACTGCTAGAGCGATAATATTCGGATTACGCACACAGAAAGACGACCAACCTCTGGAGTCAGAAGTGGTTTCATTCGACAATGGCAAGGCACCATCACTGGTACCAGTAGATGACGTCGCGGCGTGCATCAGGCTGTCACTCGTTTTACGTCTATAAACATAGACTAATCAAACAGTTGTCAACTTTAGCAAAGTCAACCTCTGTTTCACTTAGCTAAAGTTCATAAGAGGCGGAGTCCGGCATTGACGGGATACACAAAGCCTCGCAACCGCGCGGCTTAACTGCGTCAAATGTGCCCGATTAAAACGCAACATATGATGCTTCAGCCGCAGCAATCCGCTGTCCGCGCGAAAGAGAGGAGTCGACGATGAGTATCAAAGAACCACAGGTCAGCGAGATCGAGCCCACTGTCCTGACTATTAAGAACATCGACATACAAATCGACCCAATGAAAGTTGTGGAGATCGCGCTGCAGGCCGGCATCGACGTTATGGCAATCTATCAAACAGACTTTGCAGTTGAACATAAGGCCGACGAAAGCCCGCTGACCGAAGCGGACCTTGCGGCCAATCGAATTATCAAAGACGGATTGAATAAACTGACTCCAAACATTCCGATTTTGTCGGAAGAATCACTGGTCGAATGGGAAACCAGAAAAGATTGGCAATATCTCTGGTGCGTCGACCCCGTTGATGGCACCAAGGAATTCGTCAACAGAACGGATGAGTTCACAATCAACATTGCCCTGCTGGAAGGTGACAAACCGATACTAGGAGTGGTGCACGCGCCAGCTCTCGGCGTCACCTACTTCGCCACTGCCAATGGTGGCGCGTTTAAAATTGTAGCTGGTCAAAAACCCAAGCGGATTGTCGCGCGCCCACTGCCAATCGATGGACCTATAAAGGTGGTCGGAAGCCGTTCACATCAATCGACCGCTATGGTCGAGTACATGGAAAAACTCAGTCAAACCAGAAGAGAGATCGAATTCGTCAAATCCGGCAGCGCTCTAAAATTCTGCCTGGTCGCTGACGGCACAGCGGACATGTACCCACGCCTTGCTCCTACATCAGAATGGGACACAGCAGCAGGTCACATCGTCGTCAAAGAAAGCGGAAAAAACGTAATCCAATACGGACTGGAAGACGAGCTTGTTTACAACAAAAAAGACCTTCTCAATCCCTGGTTCATTTGCTCTTAAGGGTCTGGGGTTTCGAGCAGACACGCCGACTCGAACCTCGCAGTTGATGAACAGGGTCGTTAACTGGAACCACCACCAGGCTTAGGACAGTTTCCAACCGGAACAACCGACACGGTCGAAACAGTCGAGATAACCAACATGCACGTTTAAAGCAGGCTCGCCAATTGGATAACTACCTGTCGCCTCGTTTCATCATCGACATCAGTTTTGTTTATATACTCAACTCGATAACCGCACTCAAGTGTTTGATTCCGATTGATGGCGTAGCCAATACCACCGAACACTCGGTTTCTATCGACTCCTTGAACGGGTCCGTCAGGTAGCGTGTTCAAGGTCAAGAATAATTCATCGTAATAAACCACAGAAAACTTAGTCGCGGAAATGCGTTGACTCGATTTCAGCATCAAGCGCGCACGAATCGAGTCACCTTCCTTGCCGACGAAGTGTCGCTCCTCGATACGTAATCGTCCAGTAAGTGTATAACTACGTTTCTTCTTCTGAAACTGCAGTTGCTGCCACAGGCGATTCTCATGATTGCGCGAGGGTTGGTAGTTGTCAACGCTATCGAAACCGATCGTGCCGGTCAGGTTTTTAGATAGCTTGCGTTGAATACCAGAACGGATAAGACTTTGATCCACGCCACCGTCAGCGCTGATTCGAGGACTAATATCGCCAATCAGACTGGTTTTTTCAGTGATCCTATACTGCGCAGGGACGTGCAACCAGATTTGTTCCAAACCGTCTGCTGCCATCGCGGGCGGAGCCAATGATAAACCAAAGATAAAAGCGATCAATAAGACACGCACGAAAGACTCCTTAGTATGCGGACGCCCTTCACCCTCTACATCGACCTATCTTTTTGTCGGACGCATCACTCAATTTAGAGACGCGTCGAAACTTGAGGAGAACGAGAAACTACTGAAGTGAACGGCTGACTACTGCACTGACGCAAATGTAGATATTGTTACGATCTTCGAATGAACCTGAGCGATCTGCTCGGGAATTTGATTGATGTTTCGCAGGCTCAGAAAAACAATCAACACACCAACGGCAGCCATCAGTGGACGAGGCTGAACATGCTTACATGCGATAGCCGCGACCGGCGCGGCGAGCAACCCACCGAGAACGAGGCCGACTACAGCCGTCAGATATAGACTGCCGAGCGCGAAGAAAAATGTTGCAGATGTAGCTAACGCCACGAAAAATTCGGCGGTATTTACAGAACCGATGACGAAGCGAGGACTGTTGCCTTTAGCCACTAGTGTGGATGTCACGACTGGTCCCCAACCACCACCGCCAACGGCGTCAACAAAACCGCCGATGAAACCGAGCGGTCCAAGTCTGGTTTCCTTTGGCTGACTGCTAACCTTCTTGAAGACCTTTGAAAGAACTACGAGTCCCATAAACAGTAGATATAGCGAGATCCATGGCTTAACTGCATCGCCCGGAAAACTACTCAGCAAATAGGCTCCGACGATACCGCCGATGACACCAGGGATAACCAGGCGTTTAAAGAATTGCTTATCAATGTTGCCTTCTTTAAAATGACAAATAGCTGAAGCCGCGGTCGTGAAGAGCTCCGCCGTGTGCACGCTAGCGCTTGCCGTTGCCGGCGCGACACCAAGACAGAGCAACAATGTCGTGCAACTCACGCCGTATGCCATGCCTAACGTCCCGTCGATTAACTGAGCGATAAACCCAGCGATAGCGAAGAACCAGATGTTACCGTCGGCGAAAACTTCAAACATTTATCAGGACACCTTTCGTCGTTAAGACGGATGACATATCTTTTTATCTATTGGAAATCGAATTTTTAGAGAACGAGTTTTAAATTCTAGAAACGACTACTTTTGCAAAAGCTCTTGGAGTGTGGTTTTATCGAGAATATTGGAGATTGAATCACGAACTTCTCGCATCAGCAGACGTAGTCGGCAGGAATCGGGCTCGGGACAGCTCGGACAGGGTTCGTAAGCCGTAACGGACGCACACTGGATTGGTGCCAGCGGTCCGTCCATCAGCCTCGCCACCTCGCCTATCGTAATCTCCTCGGCTGGGCGATTGAGGACGTAGCCACCGTGCGCTCCTCTACGACTCCGCAACAGTCCGCCGTTTTTAAGAACGAGCAGGATCTGGTTGAGAAATGGCTCTGGAATTTGAGCATGCTTAGCTATCTCCGATGTGGTCACACCAGTGGGGGCGGATTTTCCGCCGAGATACATTAAGGCTTTTATTGCGTATTCACCCCGCCGGGAAACCTTCATGACCTGGTGTTAACTATCTCCTGGTGCGGCTCTATTGAAAGTTGATTAGATTGGTCAACTTTCAACGCGTTTATGTTGACAGCAAGTGATCTCCATCGCAATCCTTGACATCCACCGGGTTACAAACGGTTTCTTCAGTTCTTTGTTCTCGGTCTTTTGGCGATTGGAAGATCTGATAGTCTAGATTGATTCGTTACTTTCGTTATGAGCCAACCGTGAGCGGACGCACACGATGAGAAAACGCCTGCATCGCTATTTTTTAGTTGGTATCTTGTTTGCAGCATCGCCACTAAGCAGTCTTGCCATTTCTGCAGTTAACGCCCAAAGTCCCAAAAACGTTCTCAAAGCAAGAGTCTCGGCAACTCAAGTGCTTGATGAATACGGAGTTGAGGTCGGGAGCAATTCTCTGCCGACGAAAATTGTTGCGATTCGTCTAGGAACTGCTGCGGCACAGACAGGACTCCGAGTCGGAGATGAAATCCAACGATTCGAGACAAAAGGCAGGGATGTTCTTATATTGACCGTAAAGCGCAATCAAAAAATTTATCAGGCGACACTGAGACAAGAGCGTTTGCTGGAGGAATCGATTTCTCAAGAAGGATTTTGGTCCGCTCCATCAGACAGAGACCAGCTCAAAGTCCAACCGCAGACTAAGGAGGGGACTGGCCTCTACGTTGAAGCGAGCATGGTTTTCTGCACCGCCGATGACAATCCGAACTGGCATTGGTTGGAGCAAGAGATACGCGATCCCCAACTTAGGAAAGAATGGCGAGTCTGGACTTCAAGGATTCAGTCACTGACTTTCAATAGTCTGCTTTCTAGTAAAGCGGTGGACCGCCCAGAGGCGCGCTTTCATGTTGCCATTCGTTGTGATCGACCTTCGACTACACCTGTTGTCGAAATTACTGTGGACCCGACTCAGCCTTTGCAACAGCAACGGGCTGCGGCTGTCGGAAGTTTGCTTCCGCTGCTGAGATCGATCAGTCCGCAATTCGGAAATTTCCCTGCGAAAACAAAAACGAAGTTGGTCCACTTGATGCTGACTGTCAAGCGACTGTGAAGCAGCCAGGTGATTATAAAACTACCTCGTATAGCGACTTCTTCCCAGGAATCAATGGAGCCGGGGTCAAAACAGCCACCAAATTTACAGCCCGCCTATCTCCTCACTGGCATTCATGTTGTCATCGGAATTGCCATGCTTTGTGGGCACATCATTGTGGCAGGCAGCTCGTCCATAAAGTGTTCGGCGTCGTTTCAAAACTGGCTTAGTCAGGCTCGTGCTTAGTCGGCAGTCTGGAAATTAAGCACAACTGAGCTGCCCGGTGTTCAACGCGAACCACGACTATCGACACCGATTCATACTCAATGCGTTCACCCTCACGCGGAGGTCGGTTGAGCTGGTCTAGCACCAAACCGCTTACAGTGGTGACGTCTTCATGTGTAAGAACAATGCCTAACTGCTCTGCGACTTCATCAAGGCGAACAGTTCCGGCAGCTCGAATTGAACCATCAGGGAGTCTCTCAATTTCCGCATCTTCCTCGGAATCATACTCACCGAGCACTTCTTCGAAAATATCTCGGATGGTGATAAAACCTGCCGTGCCACCGTATTCATCCAATACTATTGCCATGTGAGTGCTGTATTCTTTCATCGCATCCAAAACTGTTTGGATCGGTGCCGAGCACGGAAGGAATGGCACCGGTCGTAGTGGCAAGACAAAAGCACCTTCATTATCAACCAGCGAGCCCAGGTCTTTGATATGTACAGCGCCTACGATGTTATCTTTGTCGGTCTGATAGACCGGATACCTCGTATGAAGAGTATGAGCAAGCAAATCACGAACTTGCTGAGCCGTAGGTCGCATCGGCAATGCCACCATGTGAACACGCGGAACCATAATGTCTTCGGCAATTCGTTCGCCAAAATCAAAAAGTTCTTTGATCATGGTGCCC
>CAZRMH010000002.1:0-43912 GCA_964600935.1 uncultured Candidatus Obscuribacterales bacterium | reverse complement strand
GATCGCTTAGAATGCCTTCCGTTTCGCTTTCCTTGACGATAAACTCGATCTCTTCAGGAGTGAACGCAGCGATACTCGATACGGTGCGATCGATACCAATTAACTTCAGAAAAACATTGCTCGTGCCATTCAACACGATAATAATCGGCCAAAACAATCGAGTAAAAAATGACATAGGCACTACCAGTGCAAACAAAAACGCCTGTGAACTCTGGAGCGCGAGCGATTTTGGCACCATCTCTCCGAGTACGATATGAAAGTAGGTAAGAATCAAAATCGCGAGACTACTGGCGATACCATGTATCGATACGGTTTGGATGAGATTGGTGCTCTCCATCATTCCCTGCAGCCAATGCGCGATCGATTGCTCGCCATACATACCTAGACCCAGACTGGCAATAGTGATTCCAACCTGGGCCGTGGCAATATACTGGTCTTGCCTCACCGGCTCCTTCAGAACACTAAGCACTCTCTTGGCCATTGGAGATCCCGCAAGGGCAAGACCTTCAATAGTTACGCGCGGAGCGGAGACAATGGCAAATTCTGATGCGACGAACATCGCATTCATAAAAATCAGAAATAGGATGACGAGTATTTCCATCAACCGATATCCTTACTCCTCTTGCTAACAATGACCGAGGTAACGGCGTTGTGTTCTACGTCTTCGACCTCCAGACGAACATCCTTCAGCTCCAAAATTTCGCCAGGTTCAGGAACTCGACCTAAGGTTTCAATCACTAAACCATTGATAGTGTCCGCATCCAGCTCGGGAATTTCTCCCAGAAAACGAAGCGCGCGTTTGATCTTGTACGCGCCGGATAGACAGACACGATCGTCTTCGAGAATTTCGAATTTAATCTCACGTTTAAACTCATCAATCTCGGTTTCTTCCATCAGTTCGCCAAGAATATCTCCGACAGTGACAAGTCCAAGCGTGCCACCATGCTCGTCCATTACCACAGCAGCGTGAGACCGGCTACTCTTGAGCTCCTTCATCAATCGCTCCATGCTCAAATTGCCAGGAACGATCGGCAGTGGTTTCACCAGTGGTGCTATGCCATCATGCACTCTGCCGTTTACTTTGGCAAAAACAATATCCTTGACGTTGACGATACCTCGAATATCGTCGATGGTATCTCCGTATACGAGAACTCGCGTAAATGGGCTGTCCACTGCTAACTGGTAGTAGTCGTCCAGACTGGCGTCAATGTTTAACGCGGTCAGTTTAGTCCGCGGTGTCATAATTTGTTTTGCGGTTTCTTGACTAAGCTCAATTGCGTGGTGGAGGCGCTCATGTTCACCATGTTCGAGAAGACCACCGTCTTTACTTTCGGCTAGCAATAACTCAATTTCGTCAAGCGAATGGATGTGCTTGTGCGAAGATGCCGGCACGCCGAAAAGGCTGAGTATGCCGGTTCCACTGCCGTTCAAGATCCAGATGAACGGACGAAAAATCCGCGACGAAATGGTCAGAGGCCAATACATGAATAGCGCCACACGACTGGAAAACTGCAGAGCGACTGCCTTAGGAAGCAACTCACCGACAAGAATTTGCGCAAGCGTCAGTCCGGCGAGTATGAGCAATACGGATGTAGATATTGCGATGTTCTCATCGAGATGAAGATGTTCGATCAAAAACTGAGCCACAGTCGGACCAAGCGTGGCTTGAGTGCACGCCCCATTTACGAGACTACTGAAGGTGATACCGATTTGACAGGTGGCAATATACTGATCCAACTCGCGTGGATGCTCCACAACCTTCAACAGTCGCTGCGCCAATTTGTTGCCGTCATGGCTAAGTTTGCGAATATGCGCGACTCGACAGGCGACTGTTGCAAACTCAGCCGCGACATAAAATGCATTAATCGTGATTAGCAGTACAGCAAGGACGAGGCTAAATATCATGTTCTCTCAAAGGTAGCATGCGCTAAATACTCGTATGCCCTTTTGTACGCGATGTTTCCCGACATTAATGAAGGTAGCGTCATGACTACATTCAGAGGGACTGATAAAATCTCGAACCGCTATGCATAAACAGGACCGACAGCCCCACAAAAGAAATCTCTAATGAAACTAATTAACCCCTGGCAAACCATCAACAAGCAAGTTGTCTACGACAATGACTGGATTCGCGTCCGTGAAGACAATGTCATAAGACCTGACGGTAAACCTGGAATTTATGGCATCGTTCATTACAAGAACAAAGCGATCGGTATATTGCCGATTGATGACGAAGGCTACGTTTACTTAGTCGGACAGTACCGCTACCCATTGGAGCAATACTCTTGGGAAATTCCTGAAGGCGGATGCCCCGAAGGGGAGGAACCGTTGGAAGCTGCACGTCGTGAGCTTCTAGAAGAGACTGGACTGACGGCCGAAACGTGGAAACTCTTAGGCACCGCACATTTATCAAACTCAGTATCAAACGAAGAAGCCTTCTTCTACCTAGCTACCGGTCTCGAACAAGGTATCGCACAGCCCGATGGAACCGAACAGCTCGAGTACAAACGAGTACTCTTCACCGAGGCATTACAGATGGTGGCATCCGGCGAAATTACTGATGCCTTGAGCGTTCTTGCAATCAACAGCTACGCCGTACAGCATGGAAGCGGGAAAACTTTCAACGAAGCCCAATAAACTTTGCGAAGTTTCATTTTATAAACGAGATTGCTCAAACCGTTAATTGCCGGATTTTATCGCGCTCAATTCGGGAACAGTTATTGAATCTCGGAGGCGCAGTTCGCAGTCTTGAAATTTAATTGGCGATATATCACTCCTGGCGGAAAAGTATTCTGGATAACGAATGCTTTGATCGTGACCTACACCCTTGCTGTGCAATATTTCGACGATCATGGTTTTCCAGCCAAGAAATTCCTCGAAGCTGATGCGGCTGTGCTGACCAGCGTTATCATGGGTATTCTTCTGGCCTTTAGAACAAACAGCGCATACGATCGCTGGTGGGAAGCTCGAAAACTCTGGGGCAATCTGGTCAATGACACAAGAAACCTCGCTGTTAAATCCCGTGAATATGCCAATCTCAGCGAAAGCGAAAGCGCAGCACTCGGAGCCCTGATCGTCGGATTCGCTCAGGGACTCAAAGATCACCTGCGCGGCAGAGAGAACCTTTCACTTCTTCCACAAAGCAGTAAAGCCGAAAAGAAGGACGTCAGCCACCTCCCCCTGGCCATTTCGCAGCTAATTTATCGCAACCTTCACAAATGGAGTCAGGACGGGCGCATCACCGACACAGAGATGCTCCAACTCGACAGGCATGCACGTTCCCTGATGGACATTTGCGGCGGCTGCGAACGGATTCGCAACTCGCCAATCTCGGGGTCCTACAAATTCATACTTTGGCTCGGAATGATCCTTTACTTCGCTGTACTGCCCTGGGTTCTAGTTCCAACGATCGACAATTACACTGTGTATATGGTGCTCGTTTGCGGATATTTTGTCTCGGCATTCGAATTTCTCGCAGAGGAGGTCGAAGAACCATTTGGAGTGCAGGCGAACGATCTGCCGCTGGAGAAAATTTGCCAAACCATCGAGAACTCCGTGGCTGACGTTCTCCACTATCGCGCCAAGTTACCAAGCAACGATCTAGAGTCGACAGTTCAGCTTCCCCAGCGCGAAAACTTGGGCGACGCAAGCCCAGCTTGATCCCGACACGCACAAAAAATTTTTCGACCATTTCGGTCTGTCAGTAAAACAGTCAGTTTTTCTGACATTTTCCAAGGCGCCCTGATTCACCGAAGCAGCGTCGATTTGGAACCCGGAAGGTGCCAAGTTAGACGTTTTGGCTCTGTCAGAAAAACTGATTGTTTTTCTGACAGATTCTTGGCCCAAAATTTCCAAAGAACCTTAACGAACGATTCGAACCCACAATAGCCGGGGGAGAAGTTTCTCCGACCATTTAGTTTTGTCAGAAAAACTGCCAATTTTTCTGACGTTTTCAAAAACTCAAAATAGTTCAGTTATGACCTAAAAATCAAGCCAGGATTAGGTTTCATGGCAAAACCGGGGTGGATATTCCGACCACCTACTTGATGTCTAAAAACAATTAAAGGCTACCTTAGATGTTTCTGGAGAATGACAAGAGGTTTCATGCTAGCATCTGACCTTCAAAGTCTATTTTTTCGGAACCGCTATGCTTTTCACCAGCCTTGATTACCTGCTGTTTTTACCGGTAGTTGTCACCCTTTTCTGGATACTGCCGCTCAAGTTCCGGCTTCCGATGCTCCTGGCCGCGAGCTGGTTTTTCTACATGTGCTGGAATCCGGCATTCATCGCCCTCATCGTGGGCATGACGGCGTTCAACTATTATTTCGGCAAGCTATTAAACAACGCTGATCAACACAAAAAGCTGATTTTCGGTATCGGCATCGTGGCAAACCTCTTGTGCCTGGGCGTATTCAAATACGCGAATATGTTCGTCACGAGCGTATCTTCGGCAGCGGGGCTTATCACAGGTCACAATCCTGACTGGTCAGTAAACATCATTTTGCCGCTCGCCATCTCATTCTTCACGTTTGAATTTATCCACTATTTGTTCGAAATCTATCGCGGCAACAAGCCCGTCGACTCATTCGTTTTATTCTCGCTGTTCGCAGCATTCTTTCCGACTCAAATCGCCGGACCAATCAAGCGCTATCCTGATTTTGTCGCTCAAATGAATGCCCATCAAGAGAAGCATCCGACTCTAAAGATGTTCGATGATGGACTGCCATTGATTCTGGTTGGTCTCGCTAAGAAAATTCTGTTTGCGGACAACTTAGCGGTCCTGGTTCAAATGGGAATGAAGGACCCTGCCTCCTACGGCGCCCCAGAGCTTTGGCTCTTCGCTTACGCATTCGCATTCCAGATCTACTTCGATTTCTCCGGTTACACCGACATCGCTCGCGGCTCGGCCATGTTGTTCGGATACAAAATCCCGATCAACTTCAACATGCCTTATATCGCCAAGAACATGTCCGACTTCTGGCATCGCTGGCACATCTCGCTTTCCAGCTGGCTGCGCGATTATCTATTCATTCCATTGGGTGGATCACGCGGTGGTCGCTGGCTCACACATCGCAATTTGTTTCTAACAATGGCACTCGGTGGTCTCTGGCATGGCGCGAGCTGGAGCTTCATGATCTGGGGTGTGTATCACGGTCTCGCCCTGATTGTTCATCGCGAGTATACATTTCTGAGAGACCGCGTCGCCTTCCTGAAATCATTCAGCGAAACCAAACTATATGGCGCTTTGTCTGTCCTACTGACCTTCCACGTTGTATGTATAGGTTGGGTTTTCTTCAGAGTTGAAAACATCAGTCATGCATTTTTAATTGTAAAACGAATGATTTTGATGAGACCAATCTTCTCATCGGCTGAGCAGGGGCAGTTCTTCGTACTGAAGGAAAACATGCCGGTCGTTGTACCCGTAGTACTAATAATGGTGGCAGCCCTATTAGTTCAAAACTGGCCGGTGAGCTATCTCAACTCGAAGTCGTACTTTAAAACGCTTCCAGCACCGGTTAAAGCGGCATTCTGCACAGTCGTGCTTTTCGCACTAATCACATTCATTCCAGACGATCAAAAACCGTTTATTTACTTCCAGTTCTAAACAGTATGCCGAAAGGCATTTCACCAAGCCACCCAAGTACCTCGGCGAGTTCAAAGTGTCAACCAATTCGATCGCAAGTAAAACCAAAGCAGTGGCGATGAGACTCGCCTCTAGCACCGTGGTTTTGTTCATCGTATTTTTTGTCGCGACTGAAATAGTGATTAGAGAAACACGTCCGCTCCGCTTGTTCAACCACACCGGTCTGACTTCAATAAATCAGAATTTTTTAGTTTCGAAACTTCCGCCGTGCCTCTCTTCACCTGAGAATCCAGAGGTTCTCCTCTTAGGTTCATCGCTGGTTCTAGTTCCGTCTGTTCGTTGCGACGATAGTTTCCACAATCGCAAAACGAGATTCGATCGCTGGTACTACCGCAATGTGATCGATGAATACACAAAAGCGGACTTCTTCCAGCACGCGCTAGCCCGCTCCAGCTCCCAGAATCGTAAGGTTCTCGATTTAGCTGTTGCAGCAAGCATCATGTCAGATCAACATTTGATTCTGAAAAAATATCTCGACAGCGGCAAAACCCCAGAGCTTATTGTTTGCGGAATTGCTCCGCGCGACTTCCTCGACAATCTCCGCCAGGATCCTGAAAAGACGCCAACTTACTCAATATTGGCAGACCTGACTTGTTTGAAGGATCTGTGGGATCAGAAACGTTCGAAAGAAGCGATTTCCACTTTTGCATTCGGTTATTTCTCTGATGTATTCAAAAATAGAACTGATTACAAAACCTTCCTCGCTGGAGCAGCTTCGAGAATCTCCGGACACCCAATAGACCTCTACCAGGCCACTCAGGAGTTAGAGAAGACTGCGGCTGAGCCGACCACGGGCATGGATGTGATGGCGGAGAACAAAGCCGAACGGGGCATTCTCGACAACAACAATCCCGTCTATGACATCGGCAAGAATCGACTCTCCGACCTTAAAGAATACAACCGGATCTACCTGCCGTTTAACGAGAAGGTGTTTAAACTCCAGCTCTCTTACCTGGACAAATTTCTCGCCTTAGCGGCGGAACACAAAATTCCGGTTGTACTTGTGGACATGCCGCTTACGCAGGAGAACCTCGCAATTCTTCCGGAGCGCGTTAAACTGCGCTACCAGAAAAGAGTAAAAGAGCTTGCCACCAAATACAATGCCAAGTTAGTGACTCCCTCTGAACGACATAATTTCCCATCCGATGATTTCGAAGACTCCGTCCACCTCAATGCCCAAGGCGGACTCAAGGTTTTTGGCGATGTGGCAGAACAAATCGGACAGGATAAAGAACTGGCACAACGCTGCGGAAGAAACAAAACAACTGTGGGCTCACTGCCACTGAAATGGCCGTTCTAAAAACACCGCAACCGAACAATCAAACTCAATCTCAGCGAACCGATAAGTCGGAAACATCCTCTTCATCGACCTTGAGGTCAGTCCAGAAGTAGCGTGGATTATTCTTTATGCGCTCGAATACGCGTTCGGAAGTTTTGACCTTCTTCAAAGTGATATGCCTGATCTCAACTTCGGCTAGTTGGTCAACCAGCTTGTCAGTCAGTTTAATTTTAAGGAAAACCAGCCCGGACAATCGTTTCTCTGAATGAGCGATCGCAGGAATGACGCCATTATCCAGAATACATTCCGAAAACAACAGCTCTCGAAGTCTAGGAATCTCAAGAATCTCTTTGACACCACCAGTAGTGATTTCGAACTCGTCCAGTCCGAAAGTTTGTAAGTTCGGAAAAGATTTCACGTACTTGAAAAAACCTTCGGTCAGATTCTCTCCACCAATGAACAGATCATCGAGTTCCTTGAGTTGTAGAAGTTGACGCACCCCCTGGTCATCAATCTCCTCGCAGTCATTCATGCGCAGTTTCTTGATTCCCTTTATCTCAGCAACCTGCTTAAGACCCTCATTCGTTACGTGACTAGCGCCGATATCAAGGTTCACGATCGTAGTATCCTTGAGATACTTGAGGCCAGTGCCGTCGCACATACTCGTTTGACTGATGTCCAATGACTCCAATCGAGGATAGCGACTTAGCTGCTTAAGGTCACGATCGGTTGTAGGCGGATTAGCTTTCGCTGAGACTACGCTGCCGTTTTCAGTTATGTTGAGCGTACTGAACATATCGATAGTGTCTTTAAACTCCGGCGCGGTCGGCTCTTGGAAGTGGTCTTCGAACATATCCCTGATTTGTGGAATCAGCAGCACAACACCAAAAGCGAATGTGACAGCGAACGCGAGAAGTGCCAGATGAGTGACACCAAATTTGTTTTTAAAATAGCCGGATGCTGGCGCGGCATCGATTGAAGTGACAGAACCAAGCGCTTTCTGAATGCCGCTCCGACTGCGTGATTCAAGAATTTCTTCTCTTTCCAGACGAGCAATCTCTTCTTCCAAACTTTTCAGATCGGTGAGAAGTTCTGCAAAACTCTGCTGCCGTTCGCTCGGCGTCTTCTTCAAAGCTTTAGCGATCACGGATTCGAGCATGTCAGGAAACCGCTCCAGAGACCTGGAACTCAATCGATCTGGTTCCTGCGACTGGTGCATCATCAGAGTTTGCACTGCCGTATCGCCTTGAAACGGAACCGTTCCTGTCAAAACTTCAAACATCAAACAACCCATCGAATAGATGTCGGATCGCTCATCACCAGCTTGACCCTGACCCTGCTCCGGCGACATATACAGCGGTGAACCAATCGCACTGCCCGTTGACGTCAAGCGTTGATTCTGATCGACCATTCGCGCCAAACCAAAATCAACAATTCGTGCGGAGAAAGAGCCATCGTCCAGAGGAACCATGATCACGTTGGCAGGCTTCAGATCGCGATGCACAACACCGGCAGTATGCGAACTTTGCATGCCACGACAAATCTGTTTGAAAATTTGCACCGCAAAAGAAACATCAAGCGCACCATCATCGGCAAGCATTTTAGCCAAGCTAACGCCTGCCAATCGTTCCATAATCAGATATGGAATATTATTGTCAGTCACTCCAAAATCGAGTACGGAGACTATGTTTTCATGTTTCAACCGACCGGAGAGAATGCCTTCTTGTTGAAATCGAATTGACTCCTCATTGGTCAGATTATTGTTCAGTATCTTGATCGCAACCAATTTATTCAAGATACGATCTTGTGCTAGAACAACGGTGCCAATGCCGCCTCTGCCAAGTTCTTCGACAAACTCGTAACGTTCGGCAATCGCCTTTGCTTTCCAGAAGTCATTCATGATGTCGAGGAATTCCTAATTCTTCTGTCGATAGAGGCTGAGCTTACTGCCGTCGGGAAGCTCCTTCTCGCCCTTCAAATCGAAACGCTTGCCGTCGGCGATGAACGTAACTAGCTGATCGAAATTGGCTCTGCTTATCGGATCGTGGAATTTGAAACCTTGCTCTCCAGTTTTGATAAGATACCATCTGTAGTGCAAGGTCTCCTCTTCGCTAAACTTGGAGGAGTCGCCAGCTGCAGACCAGGAGCGCGAAGTAGTCGGATGCACATGGAATTTCGCTTGACGGCCGAAGTACTCAAAAGCATGAACATTCAGTTGCTGAGTGCTCGGCAAAACATTTAGCCACTCCGGTGAATCACCATCTGTTTCCCTAATCTTCGAAAGCGTCCAGAGTATACCCCAGTCTTCGTATGGACAAGGATGCTCGAAGCGGTCTTTGGTTATCGCTGATACCGGCCGCAATGCCATGTTTCTAATCAAAGTTAAAACTGGCGATCCTGTGATTGGATACGGATAGAAATTCACTGCCACATAGCCGAGCACTCCAACGGTCAGAACCAGAACGACAAGCGCCCTCTTGAGGATTCGATCGACGAAGCTCGGACGGTTTAGCGAGGTCCCAACCCGAACCGAGGAAGGTGACAATGCGGCAGAAGAAAGAGGAGAAGTTGATGACTGTGCCGAAAATGACAAGGGCGCAGATGGCTCTGATGATTCGGACGAAACAGTTTCTCCAACTTGTGTAAACGGCAGCTCGCTAGCAGATTGGGAATCACCATGATGCTTATTGAGCGGTGAAAGCGAACCCGAGTCCGGCGCGAGCGAGTCACCGACGACACCTGCAGGTGAACGCCAGAGTGCCGACAACAGGGAACCGCTGTATGCCGCGAACAAAACCAATGCCGAAATGAAATAACGGGACAGAGCATACTGCCAAGTTAAAGTGCTGAGCAAAAGAGCACCAGAAAGCAATGATACCGAAAGCAGTGCCAACTGTTTATGCGTCGCGCGTTTGGAAAAAAGCACCGCCACACAGCCGAACAACAACAGAACAGGAGTTGCCATCACGGGCAGGAAACCGAAATATGTGATCAAGTTACTGATCAAAACATCTGAAACTTGTTTATTTCCCAGCGAAACTTGAATTTCGGCAGCCACTCTTTTGATGGTCGGCATGCTGACGATCAACCAGGGAACCAGAGTCGCTCCAGCCGCCAGGCCAGATGCGATGAGCATCGATAGATGTTTGAACCGACGTTCTTTTAATGCAATCGCAGCGCAAAGTGCAAATGGCAATAACAAAAATGCAGCACACGCTTGCTTGGTCAACAAAGCGAAACTGGTCGCTAAAGCCAACCATAGAGACTGCTTCCAGTCAGGCTTCTCCTGCCACTGAGCGAGAGCACAAAGTGACAGTGCAGTCATCGCCATTACAGGAAAATCGAGCATGCTCTTATGACTCTCGACTGCGACCTCAGGATAGAGGTTTATCAAAACAACCGAGAAAATTGCAGCAAGTTTGTCCCTAGTGAGTTTATAAACAAGTCCGAACACACTGACGTTCAGAATAGAGAGGAAGACGACCTTCATCAAGGCATCAGTCCAGAGACTGGTTCCAACAATGGTTTTAACCAGTCCAGCCATCATGTACGTCAACGGTGGATAGAAACAATTGACAGTCAGCAATTGATGCCACCAGTGCAATTTGAACGGATGGGGGTGGCGGAAGAGCTCCTGGTAGGACAAGCCGTTCAACAAATGCCCCGCAGCATCCCAGCTGGGCATGCTGCGGTCGAAGAAACACCAGAGCGCCAGAGCACCACTAGCGATACCGAGTACGGACGCGAGCAAAAGATTGTAGCGCTTGCCATCAGCCGAACTGCTTTCATCGGCGGACTGGACAAGCTTTTCGGTTCGCAACGAAGCAGTCATCAACGTGTCCCAATCGCGCGTTCATTATATGCCGAGAAGTCAGGGGGTATTTGAATTGAAATTCATAAAGCCAAGAACACACAGGCAAAGTGGTTTAGCGAGTAAGCGGTTGCCACCGCAGTTTTGTTCTTACTGCGCACTTCATCCAACCGCAGAGTGTTTTTTGCCGAGTGTTCGTTCCGCACAAAATAGTTTTCAACGTACGGTTCCCGGCGGCGCGACATACACGAATGTGTTGAAACGCATTCGGAAACGGTTCGTTACTTTTTCAGAGCTGGGCTTTTGTCGACGCTCTGCTGATCGATCAACTCTTTAAGCCGTTCCAATCGCTCCGGAAGTTCATCGCGACCAAGAAGTTGCGAAACCATCGTTCCAGCTTTCAATGCCGCATTTGCGGTGAACAATTTAGGCCGGTCTTTAAGCATATGGAACCAGTAACTCATGCGAAACGTTAGCGATCGTTTGTACATTAGCTCGTAAATCATTTTGTCGAACGCCTTCAATAACTCCTCTGAGCTCGGCAACAGTGACTGGCTGTCTTTTCGAAAGAGAGCTGACCGGCGTTTAAAGTCAAAGTTGGCAATTGCGAACTGATAGAGCTCGACTGTTTTACCCGCAGTGATTTTACGATCGTACAACTCAAGTGCACGCTTTCGAGCTTCTACACCGAAAGATTTGCGCTTACTGTCGTCGTTAAGCAAGTCAGTGAGTGCGTTCGCCAGCGCCGGAACATCTGACGGAGGCACAATTGTTCCAGATTCTCCATTGACGACGTACTCTTTCATGCCACCAGCAGAGGTGCCAATCAAAGCGGTGCCCGATGAAATTGCCTCCAGGCAAGTTAACGGCGCATTATCATAGAGAGAGGGTAAAACAAATATATCAGCGGACCGGAAATACTCCGGCATCGAGGCGTGGGGCACCGGACCGGTAAAAACGACATGCTCGGTGCAACCGTTTCTCTCCAACTCTTTTTTTAGTTCCGCAAGGACGGATTTTTTGCCCCGCGCGGTTTTGGTATCGTTACCAATAAAATAGAATTTGACAGGAGGAGATTTTTTGACGACGTCCGGAATTGCCTTGACGAGCTGATAAACGCCCTTTCGTTCTTCAAGCCGCCCGACAAAAATCACTTTCAGATGAGAGTCATCAATGATCGCTTTGGTTCCCTCGGGACAGAAGCGATTAGTGTCGATCAATCCTCGAATGACGACCATTTCGTCAGCGTTAAAACCAACAGAAGAGCTGACATAATCGCCGAGATCGGAACTTGGACTGGTCACGACATCAGCGGTTAACAAAGTTATCCGTTCGATCAACGCAAGAAATTGATGATCGAATGCGTCATCGATTAAATGCAATTTGTCGTCGATAAACTTGAAGTGTGGCGTGTAGAGCCTTACGACAAGCGGGCAGAGCTTCGACAGCGCCAGGAAAACTCCCTCGCCAAACATCTCCGGAACTTCGACGACGTCGAATTTGTTGATCTGGTTTAACTCTAGAAACTTTTTGTGCAGAGCCCACAGAGCTTTCAAAAGACTGTGACTGTAAGGCATTACAGAGAGCAGCATCTGATACTGCTCAAGCGATTCATCACAAACCACACGATGAACTTTGATGCCTTTGTAATCGATGACCGAATTTTGACCATCCGACGATAACGATATGACTTCGACGTCCTGACCTATTTCACTGAGTCCCAGAGCCAGATCGTGCACGAAGGTGCCGATACCACCCCAACCGGTGTCCGGCGGAAACTCTCGCGAAATAAGACAGATTCTCATGGTGAATACTCGACAGCGACAGTGCATAGTTTAGTGCTTTGCCATGGCGCCTCCATGGGAATTTTTTCAGATTTTGGCAAGGCTGCGTAAAAGATCTTCCTCCTCAGGCAAGATAAACTGGGCAACTTCAGCGATATAAGGTGACGAATCCGCACGGTAGGATTCCAATCGAGCCAGTCGTTCCTCATTCCATCCATGCCGCTCTCCGGATTGAGCTTGCAGAGCATAAAGCGATACTCGTTTTAAAACATCTGACTCTGCATTTCTTAACTCAGCCTCGAATTCAACCAATTCATCAAAATCCGGTCGAGTGGAATTGAGCAACTGCACTCCAATCTCTTGAAGTAAATCAGCATGCAAAAGTTTCTTCCCATCTAATTCCGTTAGCCAGAGCGCCAATTCAGACCACGGCATACTGTTGACGGCAAGTCGCGTGCGCAACATCAAAGTGAGCGGATCTTTTTCCAACATCACAAAGGTGGCATAAACACCGGGTAAAAACCTGGTGCGTTGCGTCTGCAATGCATATTCGACGACTTCGACGAGGGTTCGAATATTCAATCGTTTTCCCATAATCGCACCGGCAGCCTTCGGCAAAGCAGTCACAGCCTTATGCGGATAGAGCCGGATTAGCGCCCCGGCAGCAGCCCTGCACTCTTCAGGGATGTCCGAACCGAGCAACTCAATGATGGAATCGAGCAGCGCCATATCAGCATCTGGAACAGGCATACCGTAGAGTCGCTCGAGCGTTTTCAACCGCACGCGCGCTGATTGGTGCCTCAATCCACCGAGCAAGAGGGAAACTATGGAACGCTGCCCTTCCTTGGAAAGCCTGTTAGCTGGCGTTCTAATCGCGGTATACGCAATCGCCTCTTCCGGATTATCTACCGCTTCACGTAAAAGCTCCCAAGCTTCCTTCCGATCTAGATGATTCCAGAACGCGCGCAACAGCGCGACGCGAACGTCTCTATGAATCTCCTCACGGGCAATTTTGCATAACTCGGCAAAGGCTTCGTCGGATTTTATATCACCAAGAAGGCGAACGATTTCTTTGAATATCGTCACCTGAGTCCGCGGAGCCCGTTGGATAATCGCAATAGCGTCGCCCGCAGACATTTTCAGGAGAGCCGTTCGCAACGCATAGGTTGCGATACCGGCAGTCTCAGGATTATCTAATGCCCCTATCAGTAGTGGCATACCGCGTCCGTCATCTAAACGAGAAAGAGCAAGGATCGCTACCTGCGAACCGGCTGGTTGATTCAAAAACCTGGTCAGATATTTAATCGGTACATCATGAAGCCTCGAAAGATTTGCGATTACAAAAAAGTTTTCAAATCGCTTATTGTCATCATCACTGGCCATAGAGTTCAACGCATCGGCATACAGTTTTTGCTGCGCACCAGAGAGAAAAACCGCACTATAATTTAGCTGTGGAACAACACGGTTTTTGCCGGTATTAAACCGCCCTCGATGCGCTTTTCCGCCAAGAAACGGTGTAAGCAAATCCTGCCGATACCGAACGAGATAATCGACAACCTTCGGCTTCGTCCCCCAGGACGGATCCCTCTCAAGCATTGCAGGGATTACGTCCTTCAACGTATCAAAAGCGTATTGCCCGAGCAAACTCAGTGCTCTCTCAGAGCTATACTGATCGTGAGAATCGATAACGATCGCTCGCAACAATGTCGTTATCTGCTTCGTAACTCTCAGCCGCGGACCAAACGAGGCAGCAGCCGTCAGGACGAAATGATCGTACTCTTTTCGATTCCATTGTTTTAAAACTGGAATAATTTGCTCTTCAATCTGTAGTGCCTCCCGCTCATTTACTTGCCAGATTGCCGACGACGAAGCGCTCGCGCCCCGTTGTCGCCAGAACGCAGCGAGAGTGGTCGAAGACCACTGCGGATGAAAAGGCATGAGTTTCAACAACAATGTCTCAACGCACGAAGCTGTCGAAGCCGACAAATCCCGGGAGTCAAGAACGTCTTGGACCGCACCGCCCAGATTGGTAAGATTTTCGGTTTTGAAAACAGCCGGCGGAAGTTGTGAAAGTGAATCAAAAATCGAGTATTTAACAGGGTCTTGCTCGTTTTTCTTCTGGCGCACGTCTTCGAGCAAAAGGCCTAAATGACTGCGATTGTATCGAAGAGCGGCAATCAAACAGCGCCAACCGAGGGCTCGCAATAACGGATCGGGATCGCGAATAAACGGTTTCAAAACGTCTCGCGCTTCTTGCCACGGCAAAAACGCGGCGTATTGCATCTGCAACTGCGGATGTGATGACAACGACTCCATTGCCAGATGGGCGCGTGCTTCACGAACCCTGATCTCGCCTGGCAGAACCTCCAGAATCGCATCATCGATAACACCATCGCCTTCGGAACGCCACATCGAGGACAACTCATCGTAAACGCGCGCACGTGCCACTACAGGTAGTTTCTTTAAAACTTTAGCGATTCCCCAACGCGGCGGATACTTTCGAATCAATGTCGCTAAAAGATTCTCGTCTTTGATTTTGGGAAATGCTCTGGAGAAATCGACCGAGATTCGATCCTCTTGCTCCACAGCCAATCTGGCCATCTCAACTGGATATGCAGCAACCAGGTTAGACAACTGAAGTTGAGTGATGCTGAAGATTCGCAACAACGCGTTGACCAATTCGATCGTTCCTGAGGCATGAACTTTGGCAAAAACGTTCAATACGGAAACAGCCTGATGCCGTACTTGCGGGTCATAATCCGGAGTCGAATCGACCAGATTGAGCATTCGCTCTTGCGCATATTTCTGTTTATTTCTGGCAAGCCGAGTCCATTCGAGTTCGGTACAATCACTCTCCACCGCCGGCCAGTGTGCCTGCACAAACTCTTCCGAACCATACGGCAACATGGCGGCGAACTGGATCGGTTCAGTCGTCTCCAGAGTTTTGAGAATCTCATCGATCACAGCAAAACGTTTACGCTTATTCAACTGTTTAACAAAAGACTTTTGCGTAGATTTATTTATCAAACCGAATGCTCTAAAAATTTCGGCATCGCTTCCATATATAACGATCATTCTCGCCGCGATCGCCCGCAAGGTTTCAGATCGGTCACCTATGGCTTCGAGAATGTGCTCGGTGTCACGACTGCCATGGCATGAATTCAGCGCCAGATAGCGCTCGGAAAACTGCGCCTGGCGCATCGCGGCAATCACATCCCGGGCTCGCTCGGCAGAGCTATCCGCCAACAAGACGCGGCGCCCGAGCTCGACTATGGTCGCCATTCGCTGATTGTGCGTCATGCCCTCCATAATCTCTCGAAACTTTACCTTGGCCTTCTCAGACGGCAGCTTCAGCGCTTCAAGCCAACGGGGCTGACCTTTTCCAAACATTACCTACTCCGACGAGACGATTCCGAGGAAGATATACCCGCCGCCATCTCCTGAGGAATCTTGCAAACGTTTACTCTTGTGACAGAAGACTAATCCTCGAAAACCAGCCATAAAACGGCTATTTGCGCGATCCTTATTACAACCTGATACTGACTTCAAGTAAGCACTTGGCACGCTCTTGTATAATTCGACCGTTCCAGCACTATAACCAGACAACGCCACCCCCACGGCGTTCTCGACTTGGATAACCAGATGAGTTCTTATTTAGATTGGCTTGAAAATGAAAGTGTTTTCATAATCCGAGAAGCTTTCAACAAAACAAAAAATCTGGCGCTGCTTTGGTCGATGGGCAAAGACTCAACTGTTTTGCTCCATTTGATTCGTAAAGCATTCCTTGGACAGGTGCCAATGCAACTCGTCCATATCGATACCAGCTACAAAATCCCAGAGATGATCACCTATCGCGACGACTATGTCGCAAGGCATGGTCTGAAACTGATTGTCGGACAAAACACAAAAGCTCTCGCTGAGGGCATGGGTCCCGACAAAGGCAGATTGAATTGCTGTGGCGCGCTGAAAACACAAGCGCTTTTGGACACGGTTAAGGAACACAAGATTGGTGGATTGATGCTCGGCATCCGTCGCGACGAAGAAGGCTCTCGCGGTAAAGAACGAGTGGTATCACCACGCTCGACCAGTTCTGAATGGAGTTATAAAAACCAACCAGCAGAAATCTGGCACTACTACAATCTTCACATGCCGGAAGATGTCCACGTCCGCGTTCACCCAATTTTGCATTGGACGGAAACGGATATTTGGGACTACATCCGTCGCGAAGACTTAGAAATTATGCCGCTGTATTTCAGCAACGAAGAAGGCAACCGTTATCGCAGTCTCGGTTGCTTGCCCTGCACTTCCAGTATCAAGTCTTGTGCATCCAACCTCGATGAAATCATCGAAGAATTGCGCACGACGAAGACTACTGAAAGAGCGGGTCGCGCTCAAGATAAAGAAGATACGTACGCAATGCAAAAACTGCGCAAAGATGGCTACATGTAAGGTGATCCATGGTTGAAGTTTACTCAGAACCGGATGTCAAAAAAATCGTCGTCGTTGGTCACGTAGACCACGGCAAATCGACCCTGCTCGGAAGAATTCTCCTGGATACAGGAAAGATTCCAGCCGACAAAGTCGAGGCGGTCCGCAAAACCTGCGAAGAGAAGCGTGTCGCGTTTGAACCGGCATTCTTTTTCGACGCGCTGCAAGAAGAGCAGGAGCAAGGTATCAGTATTGATACCACTCGCGTGAACTTCGAATTCGAAGGCCACCGATTCCTCTTGATCGACGCACCGGGTCACATCGAGTTCTTGAAAAACATGACGAGCGGCGCTTCCGAAGCGGAGCAAGGCATAGTCATGGTTGATTGCATCGAAGGTATTCGCAATCAAACCGGTCGCCATCTAAAAGTCCTTTCGATTCTCGGCATCAGAGAAGTGATCATCGTCGTAAATAAACTCGACAAGATCAAATACGATGAACAGATCTTCGACAAGCTCTCCTCTGATCTGTCGGAACTGGCTGAAACAGAAGGTCTCCGCTGCCTGAGCGTAGTGCCGATTTCCGCACTGCTCGGCGAAAATATTACGAAGCCCAGTGAGAACATGTCCTGGTATAAGGGACTGCCTCTGCTTCCTCTCATCTTGAAATTGAAAGAGGACATGCTGGATTTCACGACAGGATCGGAACCATTCCGCATGGTTCTTCAAGACGTCTACAAATTTAACGACAAGCGCTACTTCTCAGGACGCGTCATGTCAGGTGAATTGACGCCTGGAATGGAAATCTTCTTCTCGCCGTCTGGCAAAGTCTCGAAAATCGCATCGATTGAAACTTTCCCAGCCAGTGAAAAAACGAAGGCTTGCAAAGGCGAATCAGTTGCAATTTGTTTGACCGAACAAATTTTTGTCGAACGCGGCGAAGTCGTTTCCTCGACCAAAGAAATTCCTGAAGTCGAGACGGAACTGGTAGCTCGCGTAGTCTGGCTTTCATCAGATCCGTTTCAAGCCGACGACGATTACATTCTCAAAATCGGCACCAATGAAGTTAATTGCACGGTAAAGATCATCACCGGCAGTGGTGGCACGAAAGCCAAACCAACGATGGGCAATGGCGACATCGCTGACGTCAAAATCAAGGCGGACAGCCCGATTGCTTTCGACCGAACATTGAGCACTGCTAATTTGAACAAATTGGTTCTCTGCAGCAAATACGACACTGTCGCCGCAGGTGTTATCAATCTCAAAGCACCAAGAATTGCTGGAGCACCGGTTGCCGATCCGAACGTTATCTATGAACAAGGTTACGTTCAACGCACCATGCGTGAGCAGCAAAACGGTCATGAAGGCACGGTTCTGTGGCTCACCGGTCTGTCCGGCGCCGGTAAGAGCACACTCGCTAAAGCATTGGAACGGCATCTGTTCAATAGCGGTTATAAAGTTGTCGTGCTCGACGGTGACAACATGAGGACCGGACTGAATGCCGATCTCGGCTTCTCGGCCGAAGACCGTTCTGAAAACATCAGACGGATTTCAAATGTCGCTAAGATTTTCCTCGACACCGGTTTCATCACCGTAGTGGCTTGCATCTCGCCGTATGAACAAGATCGAGAAAGCGCAAGAAAATTGATCGGTGATAAAGACTTCAATGAGATCTTCATGTTCTGCCCACTGGAAGTTTGCCAGAGCAGAGATCCAAAAGGATTGTATAAGAAGGTTACAACCGGTCAGGTATCCAACCTTACCGGTATGAGTTCGCCATATCAATCACCGGTTAACCCACATCTGCGCCTCGACTCCAGTCGCATGACCACGATGGAAGAAGTTTCAGCAGTTATTGAACTTCTGATCGACAAAGGCGTCGTGAAGCACGAAGCGTTAGTTTCGCAGGGAGCGGCGGCGGTACCAGAAACGGCGCCACCAGCACGGTAAATGTCAAAAGTCTCAGTCTGCCTGCCGGTTTTTAACGGTCGACGTTATTTGCGCGCAGCGATTGAAACTGTTTTGGTTCAAACTCATTCCGATTTCGAGTTGTTAATTTCAGACGATTGTTCTGACGACGACTCGTTAGATATTGCTTGTGAGCTCGCCGCAAGAGACAAGCGCATAGTGGTTTGGCGCAATGAAAAACGACTTGGTCTTTTTCAAAACTATAATGCAGCGATCGAACGGGCAAGCGGCGATTACATAAAACTGTTTGCCCAAGACGATTTGTTTATCCCGACAACTTTAGAAACTCATTTGAAGTTATTCAGGGACAATCCGTCTGTCACTCTGGTGACTGGTAAACGAAATATCATCGGCAGCGACGGACAATTGATGCACACTTTCGGTCACTTCGAGAGCGACCAGCTGTTGAGCGGCGACGAAGTAATCGAAGCCAATTTGACGAACTACTGCAACTGGATTGGTGAACCGAGCTGCGTTTCGTTTCCGACACAATTACGCGGCACTGGATTTGATACCACACTATTTCACTACGGCGATGTCGAGTATTGGTTTCGCTTGATCGAAAACGGCAGCATGTATTACACGAGCCAGCCGCTCTGCTCGTTTCGCCGACACGAGGGCAGCGCCACCAGGCGGAATATGCGGTCGTTAAACTTCATCGCAGACCTGGCTTACATGGGCGATAAGTACAGAGATTATCTTGACAGCAAAGGCGTCACGCGCCAGCGATATTGGACAAAGATGGTGGAAACAATTAGCCCGTGGATTTATTCAATGATCGACGATGAGGGTTTAATCGAACCTGATTCATCAGACCTGGACGACGCCAATCATTACGATCCGCAAACAATGGCAAGAATTCTTAAAGCTATACGCTTCACATCATTGCTCGCGCTCAACAAAATAACCGTGGAAAACCAGCGCAGTACGGCATTGATCAAAGACATCGAAGACGTTCTTCACGACACGGAAGAAACGCTTTCCAACTGTTTAAACAATCCGGTGAACCGCGCCGGTAGCGTCGTTCGCAATGTCTTGACCAGGCTAGGCTCTAAGGGCGAATAGTATATTCGTTGACACCCTCTTCGATTAAACACGATTAAGTTACGACCCGTTATTCCCTTGCAGTGCACGCATTGCGTGCGCTAGACTGGCAGGTCGTTCGATAGAGATGGAGTAAGAAAGAATGTCCGGTAAATCCGCACGCACAAGCCGCTCACTTATGTTCCTCGCACTGGCCGCCGTTTGCTCGCTGCAAATGGGTTGCGGGTCCGGCAGCGCAGGTGACCCAGTCGTGGGCACGAAACAGGGCACTGTCAACGTCGAAGGGCTGAAAGTCGGAGTTCCTGAAGCGATCATCAAAGATGCAGTCTTGACCTTTGTACTCGACGAGCAACAAGCTGCCAAAGCTGGCGGCCGTAACCAATATTTGAGCCGTAGCAAAGACAGCAAGGGCGGACAATTCTCTGCTCAGTGCAAAGACGGCAACTGCTTCAGAATCGAAGTGATTTACGACACCCCGATCACCAAAGAAGAAGCACTGGATACACTCAAGAAGCTCCTCCCAGCAGCCGCCGGCGAGCCCAAACTACGTCCACTAGGTGGAACAAACAACACTGATGAAACAGTCGAAAAGTATGACTGTGGCGACACATTCGGTGGTGAATTCCAACTTACCGAAGCTAAATCAGACAAAGTCAAAATGGTTGCTGCAACCGACAAATCCAAACTCAAAGCTGGTGAAGCTGCAAAGGCCGCCGGTGACGCCAAGGAAGATGCTAAAGCTGCCGATGCCAAAGCAGATGACGCTAAGGCTGATGATGCTAAAGCTGATGACGCAAAGGCTGATGATGACAAAGCTGATGCGCCTAAAGAAGACGCAAAATCCGAGTAATTTCGGAGCTTGTCAGTAAAGTTAAAAAGGTTCAAATAAGGCAGCCCGCTTTCGAAGCAGACTGGCATGGTAGCATTGACCGGCTACTACCTGACAATCGTCGATTGGCATCGTGTCTGTTTACGAGTGTCAGGTGAGTTCTGAGGAAGAACCATGTTATTTACTAGTTTGGAATACCTCTTGTTTTTACCAGCGGTAGTCCTGCTCTATTGGATACTGCCGCGCAAATTCCGGCTGCCGATGCTGCTGGCAGCAAGTTGGTATTTCTATGCCAGCTGGATGCCCGCCTTCCTCATATTGATCGTCGCCATGACGGTCTTCAATTTCGTCTTCGGCGGGATGCTGCATAAGGCGCAGGATTCGAACCGCAAGACGCTGTTCACAATCGGTCTGGTTGTGAATCTCCTCTGCCTATTCGTCTTCAAATACGCTAATCTCTTCGTCACGAGCGCGTCTACTGTTACCGGATGGCTGACAGGTCATAATCCGGAGTGGATGGTCAACATCGTTCTGCCGCTAGCCATCTCATTCTTCACGTTCGAATTCATTCACTACCTTTTCGAAATCTATCGGGGCAAAAAACCGATGGATTCATTCGTCCTATTCGCGCTGTTCGCCGCCTTCTTCCCGACTCAGATTGCTGGACCAATTAAACGATACGCCGACTTTGAACATCAAATGGCGGAAGACGAAACCAAGAAGTTCAAGCTCTCCATGCTGGATGACGGCGTTCCATTGATCGTCACTGGTTTAGCAAAGAAAATTTTATTGGCGGACAACCTTTCGATCATGGTCAACATGATGCTCAAAGATCCGCTCTCCTACGGCGCTCCGGAACTCTGGCTTTTCGCTTACGCATTTGCATTTCAGATCTATTTCGACTTCTCCGGCTACACAGATGTAGCTCGAGGCTCGGCGATGCTGATGGGATACAAGATTCCAATCAACTTCGACATGCCATACATCGCCAACAACATGTCCAACTTCTGGCATCGCTGGCACATCTCATTGTCTTCCTGGCTTCGCGATTATCTGTTCATCCCACTGGGCGGCTCACGTGGCGGTCGGTTTAAAACGCATCGCAACTTGTTCCTGACGATGGCGCTCGGCGGATTGTGGCACGGTGCATCCTGGAACTTCGTGGTTTGGGGCATCTATCATGGTCTGGCGTTGATCGTGCATCGCGAATTTACTTTCCTGAGAGAAAAAGTAGCCGTTCTCGACAATTTCTGCAAAACAAAATTGTGGAGCATCATGGCAGTATTGCTGACTTTCCACGCTGTCTGCATCGGCTGGATCTTCTTTGTCGTCAAAGATTGCGGAGTCGCATTCAAAATCATCAAACGTTTGTTACTGCTCAATCCGACATTTAGTCGCGCAGAACAAGGCGAGTTTCTCGTTCTCAGACCCGAACTTCCAGTCGTCATCATGGTGGCAATCGCCGCTACCGCGATTCTTCTGATATCGAACTGGCCTGTAAGTTACCTCGGACAAAAGAATGTATTCAGAAACGCTCCTCCGTTTTTGAAAGCAGCTTACTGCTGCGCACTGATACTACTGATGGTGACATTCCTTCCGGAAACATCGGAACCGTTTATCTACTTCCAGTTCTAATCAGTAACGATGAGATTCTCCATGCCCAAGCTGGCACTAACTTTTGGACAGAGCATGTTTTTACAACTGCTTGTGCTGCTTATTGGCGCAGATCTTTTCATCGCTTACGGGCTGCCGAATGTCATTCAAGCACTCCAGCCCAACTTGATTTCGCACAAATCGACGATTACAAAGTACAAAGATTATCTGGGTAAACCGATAGATCCGGATGTTGTAATCATGGGTTCATCGTTGGTTCTCTCGCCTGCTATTCACTGTGATGCCGCGATGCTTCCGGCATCGGATCCTAATAAACTGAAGATTCGCAATCAGCCGACCGCGTCGTACACGAACGCGAAATATTTCGAAGGCGTGCTCAAAGACTCATACGGAAAAGAGCTCAGCGTCTACAACCTTGGACTTCCAGGCTCGATGATGGGCGATAACTGTGCGATCTTCCAGGAGATGCTCGAGTGCAAGAAACGCCCATCACTAATCGTTCTCGGTCTTGCCGCCCGCGATTTTGTTAATCGCAAACGAGTCAATCCCGAAAAATCGAAATTGATTGAAGACCTCGCGCTGTTTCACAAAGAGAACGTCACCACAGTTTCCGATCGTTTGAAAAACCTGCCTTCGACTGTGACTGCGCACTTTGATGAAGACAAGGAAGATCTAGTTCTCGTCAAAACACTGGTCAACGGCAAAATCGCGGATTGGCGTAAAAACGGTTTCAAAACGCCAGAGAGAGAGCCCGAAGAAGTAATCACCGAGATCCAGTTACCAAGCCCGAGATCGCTGACCTTGGTCGACAGCATGTATGCTGAATTGTTTACTGACGCGCAACCGGAAGGCGTCAGCGACCAACTAAAATATCTCGATAAAATGCTGGGACTGGCTAATCAAGCAAATATTCCAGTCGTTGTCGTGAACTTGCCTGTAACCACCAGGCATAAAAACCAACTGACCGATGAACTGACAAATACCTACCAAACCGGCATAAAAGCAGTCGCGCAGAAAAACAATTGCGCGTTCATCGACATGGATCAGCCAGGTGAGTATGATGCCGCCACCGATTTCCGCGACCCGATTCACTTAAACGCAAAAGGTGGGCGGAAGTTTTATAAAGAACTGGTCAGCAATCTCGTCGATCGCCGCGTTTTGACCAAGAGCATCGCCACTACGCCAAACGTTTCCAATTAGGTTGTGTTTACGGAGTTTCCAGAGCTTTTAGCCAAGGCGGAAACCGATTTATAACTCGTTTTTAATCGGTTTTCGCCTCGGTTTAATACCTCAAGGCTGGCTCATTGCAACACCCCTCGCGTACTTAGTAGTAGAATTGTCCGTCGAGCTATAGATACAGAGCCAGTTTTCTTATGACGCATCCAACAACCGACGCAACGAAAACGATTCAGAGCCGCATCAAAACAGGACCAATCCTGGTTATTGCCGGGATGCATCGTTCTGGAACTTCCTATGTCTCATCGATCCTGAAAGAATCCGGATTGCATGTTGGAACAGCGCTGGACAGCGGTTCTGCAGGCAACGTCAAAGGTCACTTCGAGAACATGGACTTTGTCACGGCACACGCCAAAGTTCTCAAACACCATAACCTGAGCGCCTCCGGCTGGACCGTCAAACCGGATATCGATGTCCCGGAAAGTTTCTACGCGGACATGGAAAAGACTGTCTTGCAGAACGTTCAGAGCACACCGTGGGGCTGGAAAGATCCAAGAACAACGTTGTTTTTAAATTTCTGGAGCAGCGAACTTCCAGATGCAAAGTTCCTCTTCGTTTATCGCTCGCCATGGGAAGTGATTGATTCGCTCTACCGCCGAGGCGACAAGGCCTTCCAAGAGAACCCCTCATTGGCACTCGAAGTCTGGGCCAACTACAACCGCCGCTCACTTGAGTTCATCAATAGCCACCGCGACGCTTGCTTACTGGTTCACGTCGACGCTGTTGCGCAGAATGAAGCGGAATTGGTTAAGTTAATTAGAAACAAACTAAACATTCCGCTTTCCGAACGAGCTGCCAGCACTTTCGACCCTGAGATGCTGAGAAAGGAACCGAAGGGCTCCTCGCGTTCGGCCATGATTCGCAAATGCTTCCCGGCTGTGTACGACGTCTGGCTGGAGCTGGAGAGCACTGCCAATATGAAGTTTGGCGGTCCGGTGGAAACAAACGACGCTCAAATCGGCTCGATGACGGAGATGGGCGAGCAGACCCTGCGTGACTGGATGGAACTGAGAAAAGCTCAGACAGCACAGGCGCAGGCGGAGAAAGCAGTTAAGGAAGTTGAAACCAAACTGGCAGCCGCAAACGATGAGATTAACTGGATCAAAAATAGCCGAGTTTGGAAACTACGCGGACTGCTCGCGTCGGCACGCAAGAGTCTCTCTCGGTAACGATCTATAACTTTTCAAGTCTGCCCATCACCGCTAAAAATCAACCAAGCGCGCCTGCGTAACGGCACGGCCATAGCACCTTGTAGTTATCTCATGCAGCCCGAGAGGGCGTCATGGTAGCATCTTGAAATCCATAACAGGACTAGGATTCTAAGCATATGTTGAACGCGGTATCTGAAGAACCGAAAGCAGTCGCAGCGACTTCGCCAGCGCCTTCTACTTTGCCTGTCGAAGAACTCCGATCGATTGAGGACACTAACCAGGGTCAGGAGAGCGCTATACGTTCCTTCCTCAACCTCTGGGGCAAGCGACATTTGATATCACTGATGGTGCATCGTGATTTCATGGGACGCTATAAGGGTTCCTTATTGGGTGCTCTCTGGCCGCTGTTGAACCCACTCGGTCATATGTTCCTCTACACATTCTTGTTCAACGTAATTCTCCAGGTCCGCTTCGGGAAGAGCGCCAACAGCGGCGATTTCGCTCTTTACCTGATGTCCGGATTCCTGCCCTGGACCGCCATGGCAGAGTCGGTAGCCTCATCGACCACTAAAGTTCTGGAGCTGCCAAACCTTGTTAAACGTTGCGTATTTCCTCTGGAGACGCTCCCGTTAATTGTTGCGATATCGAGCTTCATGAGTGGCTCAATCGCTCTTCTTCTTCTGATCGCCTTCGCGGCAATTCGTCAACACACTGTTCATCCAACAGTGCTCTTCGTACCGTTGATTTTCATTCCGCACTTCATGTTCACTGCCGGTTTATCCTGGTTCCTGGGCTCTCTCGGCGTGTTCATTCGCGACTGTCGTCACTTTATCGCCCTGGCTCTTTCGGCCTGGATGTACATGACGCCTATCCTCTATCCGCCTGAGCGTATGCCAGAACACCTTCAATTCCTGCTCTGGATAAACCCAATGGCCGGCATAATCACAGACTATCGTCGAGTGATTATTGAAGGACAGCTTCCCAATTTCACAAGTTTCGCAGTGTATACAGCGGTATCGCTGGCGGTGTGCTTCGCTGGTTTCACGTTCTTCCACAAAACCAAACGAAGCTTTGCTGACGTAGTCTAGGAGACACTGTCCATGATTGAGTATCCAATCGAAGTTCGCAATCTTTCAAAGCGTTACGATATCTACAATCAACCGATCGATCGGCTGAAAGAGATTGTCTGGCGTACAAACCGCTACCACAGAGAGTTTTGGGCTCTGAAAGATTTTTCGTTTAACTTCAAACAGGAAACAACAGTCCTGTTGGGACCAAACGGAAGCGGCAAATCGACTTTGCTTCGCATTATTGCTGGCGTTCTGCAAGCCACGCAAGGAACGGTTGCACGTCGCGGACGCGTCACTGCTATCCTCGAATTGGGAGCAGGTTTTCAACTCGATTACACCGGTCGTGAAAACGTTCTTTTAAACGGAATGCTTCTCGGCATCGCCAAAGACGAGATGATGGATCGCATGGCCGAGATTGCAGAATTTGCCGACATCGGCGACTTTTTCGATCAACCGATCAGCACTTACTCAAGTGGTATGGTGGTTCGTCTGGCATTCGCCTGTGCAACGAACGTTGACCCTGACATTCTGATCGTTGACGAAGCCCTGGCAGTCGGCGATATCAGATTCGAAAAGAAATGCAGAAAACGCATGGATCAATTGCGCGCCAGAAATAAAACGATCATATTCGTTTCTCACAATATGCGCGTAGTCACTAAGTTCTGTGACTCAGCCGTTCTTTTAAACAACGGTCAATTGATTGCCAATGGACCAGTTTCAGAACTTGTTCCAATGTACGAAGAGTTGATGGAAAGCGAAGAAGGATTCGTCGCGAATCGAAAATTTGATGTTCCTTCGATCGTTTAATTTGCAGTAGACAGAAGCGCAGATCAGGAGCGTCCGCCGGAATGACCAAAAATGATGTGCGACTAATCTGCTTTTACCTTCCGCAGTTTTATCCAATTCCGGAAAACGATATCGCCTGGGGCAAGGGCTATACCGAGTGGCGACGCGTTGTGCAAGCGAAGCCATTATTCGAGGGTCATTATCAACCGCGCCTGCCGGCTGACCTAGGATTTTACGATTTACGTTTAAACGAAACTCAAATCGAGCAAGCCGAACTCGCGAAGAAGTACGGCATCACCGGTTTTTGTTATTACATGTATTGGTTTGGCGACGGACGCCGTTTACTGGAAAGACCTCTAAACAACATGGTGGAAAGCGGCGAACCCGACTTTCCATACTGCATTTGTTGGGCGAATCCGCCATGGTTCGCCAATTGGGTCGGTCGTGATGACTGTCTGGTCAAGCAAGAATATTCGGAACAATCTGCAGCGGATCTGATGCAGGAATTGATTCCAATGTTTAAAGACAAGCGCTATATCCTGGTAAATGGTAAACCATTGTTTATCGTCTACGTTTCACAAGCGTTGCCCGATCCAAAACGTTACGCTGAAATCTGGCGCAAAGCGGCTCAAGAAGCTGGTTTCGAAGACATCTATCTATGCCGGGTCGAAAACGACGTAGTCTGCGATCCAAAATCAATCGGTTTCGACGCTGCCGTTGAAATTCCACCAAGTGGTATCAAATCGGCAACCGTGCCAACTATTGCAGTTGATCCGAACAATGCACCAGGGACGGTTTACGACTACGAACAGACTGCGTTCTATGCTGTAAACAAGAAAACGCCGAGTTATAAACTGCATCGCGGCGTTTTTCCAGCCTGGGATAACTCGGCAAGACGCCCTGCCAAAGTGGCGACCATCTTTCACGGATCGACTCCTGAAGCCTATTCCAACTGGCTGACTGCAACTATTGATTGGACTCGCGAGAATCATCAAGGCGATGAGCGGCTTGTGTTCATCAACGCCTGGAATGAATGGGGTGAATCTGCGTACCTGGAACCCGATCTCAAATTCGGACACGCTTATCTGGAAGCCACTCAGCGTGCGATGAACAGCGAACCGACAAAACAAGATCACAGCATCAGCATAACGAACTACAAGTTCAACAAAAAAGAACTCAGCGACGTCGCTGGAAAAAAATTACAGGCGTCGAAGAAGATCGTCGGCTCAGTCGATCAAATTTGGAAAGCCGTAGACAAGCTCTGTGTCGCCGGTTGGAGTTGCGACCTCGATGAACCTTCTAATCCGGTTCAAATTCTTCTTTATGAAGATGATCGACTGCTGGCTGCGGAAAGAACGTTCATAAGTCGACCTGATGTCGCGCAATCGGTCAATGCGCAGGCTGCTAGAGCCGGTTTTCACATCGAACTGAACAGTAGCGCTGTCAATAAAGCGACCTCGTTGCAAGTTTTAGTAGTATCACAGAAGGCGCGATACAACGCGCTTGCTTTAAACAAAAACAGTTTAGCGGCTATAAATTAGACTCTGGGAAACGAACTTCATATGACCGTTTCACTCAAAGACATCGCTAAAAAATTTACCGCCAGCACATTTTTGTTGAGCGTAGCTCTCTTTGGTTTGAGTGACGTCTTGCTGCGAAATTCTTTTCACCAGGCAGTGATTTCGAAACCGGAACAAGCACTGAGCGCCAATTTACGCTCTGCGGCAAAACTGCCGAAATGCCTCTCCTCATCACAGGATCCGGACATCGTTCTGCTCGGTTCATCATTGATGTTAGTACCCACTGTTCGCTGCGACGATCAATTCGAAAACAAAAAAGCTCGATATGATCGCTGGTACCTTCGCAACGTGGTGCACAACTACACCGACGCGAAGTTCTTTCAACACCTCGTCAATGATGAACTGAAGGAACCGGTAAAAGTAGCAGATTTGGCTGTATCCGCCGGGATGCAATCTGATCACTATTTCGTTCTACAACACTATCTGAACACTGGGAAGAAACCGAAACTAATCGTTTTGGGCGTCGCACCGCGTGATTTTCTCGACAACAATAGATCCAATCCGACTGAAACCCCTGTTTTCAGGGTCGTTTCCGACGCTTCAAATTTGACTGACGTAGCAGCCGCCAGTTCACCCTTGAAGGTTGCAGACTTCGCCGTTCAATGCGCTGTGCACTGCTACAAGGCACGCGAGAGCTATCAACGCGCCGCTTCGAGGCTTGCCGAAATTGCGCTTGGACGACCGGACACCCAGGAAAAGAATGCCCCCAAGTACATTCAAAAGAAGAACGTTTTCGAAGAAGACCTGGCAGTTTACAGCTCAATGTACTTGCCACTAAACATGAATGGCTTCAAATCACAAACTAAATTTCTCGACAAATTTTTACAGCTCGCTCAGACGAAAAACATCCCAGTTCTACTTGTCGACATGCCGATCACCGAAGACAATCGAAAAATTCTTCCGACCAAGTTTCTCGAAATCTACAAAAGCGACCTCGCCTACATTGCCACTAAATATGGTGCGCGTCTAATTCATCCCGAAGAACAATGCGAATTTACCAGGTCAGATTTCGATGACTCTGTCCATTTAAACGCGGTCGGCGGAGCCAAGCTATTCACCGCAATTGCCACCGTGATCCGAGACGATGTCGCACTGAATCCGGACGCAATTGCAAGTCGGCAAGTCTGCGCAAAAGATGCTGGTCCGCTCTAGTTTCGTCCTCCATTGATTCTGCGGCAGTCCAATATCTTCAACGCCGACGCTTAAAGCGTGGCGTGGAAGTTCAAACGCCACGCGCGGAGCTTCAACGCTCACAATTTGTTAGTCCAAAACATCGCGCGTACGATGTTATCGTGCGACAAAGCTCATACCACACCAAACTCTGCCATGAACGTGCACGAAACCTCTAACCTTGAGGGGTTTTGAGCTTATGGACAATATTTCGGATCTTCCAAATTCGACTGGCTTCAAACGTTTTCAATTTTTCGTTAGCGTCGTACAGTTCAGAACGCACACCATATAGCGTCTTATTACCGCTCTTCAGTTCGCGTTGTGCGCGCCGGGCAGCGACCCACTCGGACAAAAAGCAATCAGCTAATTCGTCTTCGGAAATTTCGCCATCAGCGAGTTGCGAATCTACTTGAGTGCCAAGTGTATCCGAAGCGTCCAAAAGTCGCTTGTAAACTTCGTTCGCTTTCGGAAAGAAATGTTGAACAGCTAAACCTCGAGCAGACTTACCGGAGGAGCGCTCTATCAGGGATTCGTCAAAGATATCTCCAGCGGGTTTTACAAGCTGAAGGTTAAAGCGCTTATTCAATTTATCGATCAACAAGTCCGGATTATTGACTATCGATTGCAGATCCAGAAGCAATCCGCGTTCTTTATTCTTCTCATGGAAATCTAAAATTGCTTCGTTGTAGAGCGTCCAAGTTTCAATAGCTCTTCTAGGATTCTCCTGGAAAACCGGATCACCCCGCCGGTAGAGAGAGTCGGCAACTTCCCATTGCGGTCTGTAAACGAACAAAAAATTTGCTCTGGGTAAACGTTTAGCCCAGTAACCTATAAACAATGTAGTGCGCGGGTCTTTCCATCCCCAGACCTGATCCTTCTGGTTGCGCGCCAGCAGCTCGTCGACCTCTGCTGAGTCCTCTTCAGGTACCTGCAAATCCGATTCTAACGCCCAGCCGTATTTGTCGTGACCAAGTTTTTCGAGAATGCGTTCTTGAAATCGGACGAAATCCAAGTTTTCCCAGAAGCCTTTCGCGTTAACGGTCTCATGAGCTTTCATGAGTTGATCGCCAAGATATAAACCGGCAGAATGCAACATCGAAGCCACTAGTGACGTTCCCGATCGATGCATGCCGATTACGATCAGTACGTTCGATCCGTCTGTAATTTTTTCAGTCATTATTATTTCACCGACGATTTAAGGTCACTTGCGAATTTTTTCAGATCTTCTACTTGCTCGTTTGTCCAGCTAATTTCCGGTGGCGAGTTAGCAGAGTCAATCCGGCAAACCGCTTCACAGTATTGGTTCACGATATTCACGAGATTTTCCTGCGTACGCTTATCACCCAGGTTGGACTCTAAAAAAATCGTTGATGCTGGATGTTTATTGGTTGTGCTGAGATAGGAATCGATCTCGACGATCTTCATCTTCTTAAACGCTTCATTTGCATCGAAGTGCTGAAGCACCGCTTGAAGGTTTCCAGCTTTACTCTTCAAGTAGCTACCTTTGACCGCGTAATTATTGGTATACACCACTGGCGATACCGCTCGCAAAATAAACGCCTCACCGTCCTTGTTGCCGACAACACTGTGACGCCAGCGAAAACCCTCGATATTACTCTCATCTACCGCTTCCAAAGCAGTAAATATATCAGGAGTAAACCAATCATCATCGTCGACGAAACAGAAAAGATCCTGATTAGCAAAATCGCGAACGTTAAATTCGGACATTTGGTGAATTCGGCAATTTTTAATTCTCTTGAGATTAGCCTGGGCAATCTCTTTCATGCGCTGGCGAACCTGGAAAAACGAAATCGAGAACGTCGAATCCCAGAGAACCATCAGTTCATTGACCTGGTCTAACGGTCGGCCGATCGTTTTACAAAATTGGCGTGACTGTTCCTTAAACGCTTCAACGTCGATATTCGCCCAATCCGGGCTCTGGCGAACGACTACATTGACACCATCAGCCTTCTGATACGGCTTCGAAAACGCTTGTTTAAGGCGAAACATCTACTTTTCCAATTGAAGAGCACTTCTCTAAGATACAACGACACCGAGACTGGCGCGTCGAGAGCAAATTAATGATGACTTTATGTTCCTCTAATCAAGAACAATTGAGTTGATCGCCCTATGGCAGTGCTCGTACCAGCGCCTTCGCCAGACCTATAGGTTGAAGCTGTTGAAACGGGACACTGCTCACGATATCGTAACGAGCGCCATATCTCCGCAGAGTGTCGTTCAGATATAGCATTCCGGCAGATTGCTTTACAGCACTGCGTTCACCAACCATCAGAAGCGTGATGCGCAGCTCATCGGGGTCACGCATACGTTTGGTGGCATCAAGTAGAATACGCTCGATAGTTGTAGTCCGCACCCGACCATCTGTGATAACCGCAATACAGAGCGGATTTACAGGACGCCCTCTCGGCGCGGAATCACGGCGTGAAAAGTAAGCGTTAAGCGTGGCTTGCAATGCCTGATCCAAACAGCTTCCCACTTCAAGGTTGGGGGTTTGCTCGGCGTAAAGCCGCTCCACCTGGTTCAAAGTGACATTCGGAAAGGTTGTAAATGTACTATAAAACGTTGTGATACTAAATGTGTGTCCCGACGTTCGGTTCGCCAAACTAGCCAATGGCTTGGTTTGCAATCGGCACCAGTCCCAACGCGTGATGCCCATATCATGCCCTTTCACAGGGTCGTATGAGAACGGAGGACAGTCTCTCGCCGTCATGGAATGTGATCTGTCCAACAGAATCGCTACATCGTACTTAGATAGCTTTTGTAATTCTTCATGCGACACACCACCCTCAAGACGAACTGTCAGGTTTGGTACAGTAGTGCCAGCGGTCGTTCCGGACTCGAGAACACTGCTGCCATCATCGGCTACAGTCTTGCGAATTCTCAAATCGAATGAACCATCCGGATTTACCGGTTCCGCCGTCGGTGTCTGCATCTGCAAAGTCGGCTGGTCCACCGAAGTCGATTGATCGGCCGGTCGCTTCAAGCGCATACTGCGCTGACCTGCATCAGCTGGCGCGCAGCTCAATAGGACCAAGAGACCCAGACACAACGATTGGATCGATCTAAACGAGAGACGTTTTCGCATTCGGATTTTTTTGGTCGTAGCCATAAGATTGTTTTCCTCGGTCTCCATTATCCAACAAAGTAGTGAAGCATTTTCACCAGCCGGAATGGAGGTTAACTAGAGCCGACCGTTAGACCTGCCGGGCGCCATTATTGTCTCAAGACTGGTTTTTGAAACTTTTGTTTCACGAACCCGTTCGGACGTTTCCAAGCCCAGCCTCGCCGGTATCAAAACCTGAGCCTATGATCCCGCAACGTTTTAACCATCGGCAGAAATGTCAGAAAAACAATCAACTTTTCTGACATTTTTGCAAAGCGCCGCCCATCGCCGGTTTCGAGGCTTCGAACTATCGCGCCTTCCGATCAATGCAATCGATCTTCGACTTAGGGTGAACTGTCAGAAAAACTGCCAGTTTTTCTGACAATTGTGCAAAGCGCCGCTCACCGCCGGTTTCGAGGCTTCGAACTCTCGCGCCTGCCGATTAATGCAATCCGATCTTCGACACCGCGAGAAATGTCAGAAAAACTGCCACTTTTTCTGACAATTGTGCAAAGCGCCACCCACCGCCGGTTTCGGGGCTTCGAACTATCGCGCCCTCCGATTAATGCACTCCGCTCTTCGACACAGGAAAAAATGTCAGAAAAACTGCCACTTTTTCTGACGCATTACCAGAAAGCAAATTTGCGATAAATGACCTCAATCGACGACCAGTTCAGGGTGTACAGCCCTAAACGAACCGACAGCCTGAGACGTCAAGAACTCACAGCCGGAGAGCGTCAATTTTTTCAGCGATGGATACTCAGCAAGCGCATTCAAGGCCGCATCGGTAATTTTTGTCGCTCGCAGGTCAAGTTCCAAAAGCTTGGCAGCGGTCTGCAATTTTTTCACACCCTGATCGGCTATTGCCGTTTCAGCTAACTTCAAAACAGTTAGTCCAGGCAATGCGGATAGGCAATCAACATGCTCATCTCCGACTTTACTTCTGCTCAACCAGAGATCCGCCAGCTCAATGCATTCACCCAAATCTCTAAAAGCCCCAGCCGTTACTTTCGTGTCCCACAACACCAAAACTCTCAGACGCGCGGCACTACGAAGAAGACTGATACCACTATCGGTGACTCTAGTTTTGCTCAAATCCAAAGTATGAAGCGCTGGCAAACGGGCAATGTTAGCCAAAGCTGTATCGCCAATCTCAGTCCAGTTCATTCTAAGTTCTTCCAGTCCAGTCAAGTCGGCGAGATAAGAACAATCATCATCATCAATTCTGGAATAGCTCATTGTGAGCTTCTTCAACGATTGCAAACTGGAGAGATGGGCGAGTTCTTTTTTCGAAACAGCTTCATGCGGCAGAACCAACTCCGTAAGCCGCTCGTATCCGGTGTTTCGTAACCACGACAAATTGTGTGCGCCCATTCGATCAACTTGCAAACAGATACTCCCTTTGTCCGGAAGTGAGACTGCGCCCGTTGCCGGCGCTATAAAAGTTCTGACTGTACCTCTGTAGGCATACAACCGGCCCACAGAACGATCGCTAGGAAAGTTCATTGTTGACACTACGACACCAGCGACTCAGCTAGCCAAAGTTTAGCAGGACCACCATATCGCTCAGCCAGATCAACCAAATCCTGTTGATACTTTGCCTGAAGGAATTGCTGAAACTCTGACGGTATGTCCATTTCAGGAGACACGTTTACTCGCTCCCTGTTCAAAATAGTACTGATAGTGGTGTCATCATACTTGGCACCTAAGAATTTCAAAACGTCAGCAAGCAGCACTTCCGGCTGCGTTGAGATGTCATCGTAAAAACAGACCAGTACTTGGTCTTTAGAAAAAGCCTTCTGCCAACGCGCAATTATGTCCAGATAAGCGCTGCGATGCGTTTGTTCAGGGCTCTCCACCCAGGTTTTAAACTCCTCAAAATTCATGGACTTGCTCAACATTTTTAAGCGAACCATGAATCGAAACTGAGACCATGCTCGTTCGATCGGATTTCTCATAACCAGAATAATCTTGCAATCCGGCATCAGCTCTGCCACATGACTAACATCATTGTCATCCAACAAGGAATAAGCCGGCGTGATTTCTCCGCGGATTTTGTCGCGGCCTTGTTCGAACAATGACGCATACCAGTTATCGCTGCACGGACGCAGCAAGTAATTCACATACCAGCTGAATACCTCTTTATCGCCGCGATTGTTTTTCCAAACGTCTTTGCAGCGATTGCGATAAACCTTGTTCCAGGGATCCTTGCCGAACCAGCGCAGAATAGGTTGATCGGGATAGAGGAAATTAGGAGATGTATAGGTTGACTTACGATCGAAGTAATGAAGTTCTTTTTCAGGTGGCAACCAGATCTCCGAATGCTTCTTCAAACATTCGTGCAACCAACTCGTTCCAGCCTTCTGCGCCCCGATGCCGAGGAAATTGGGAAAAGTTTTTGGTCCGCTCATGCGAATTTTTACGCTCGGTCAGGAAGGATTCGAATTGCAATTTCATCTTGACGATACATCAAAAGATCGTTGCGAATGTCAATTTGGTAGTCTGTCAAAACAGACCACTGATACTACGGTGCGGTATCGTCATGTCGCACAGAAACCAATTGCATATAATACTGCAACGGCGGATTGAGACACAGCCGATCTTGGAAACTTAGAAAATATTGTTTATCGCCTAAATCAACTTCGATGGCAGTAGACATGAGTAGCACGCGCCCCGCTGACAGGAAGAGCCTAATGAAACTGAAGTTAACCGCACTATTTCTCACTTTCGCAGCCTGTACCGGCAGTGCCATAGCAGATACAAATCCATACGCCAAACAATACGATGCCACTTACGATCATTTCACAGCGGCCGGAACGTCAACCATGCGTCTTACTAGCGACGGACAAGGACACCTGCGCAGCGAAGCGACTAGCGGCGGTCGCAGTTTTGTAGCGATTACCGACTGGAACACGAAAATTCAATATGCCGTCGATGACCAGAGCAGAACTGTAGCCAAAATGCCACTGACGAACGCTCCAGGAACGCCGCCTGTGGACGAATCGAAGAGAACCACACTCGGCGACAAAGTGATTGACGGACGCAATTGCGAAGGCTGGCAGTACACGACACCAAACGGACACGTCAGCCAATCTTGGATTGACAAGGATCTGGGTTGCGCGGTCTTGATGACATTAGACGGTAAGCCGCAGATGCGCTTGAAGACCTGCAGTCCGACAACTCTCCCGGCGCAGTACTTCGCGCTTCCTGGTGGTTACAGAGTCGCGGACATGACTGAACATCTGCGACGCGCAGAAGCTTTGAAAGAGAAACATCAACAGCAAGGTGGACGGGCGCGCTAGTCCTGAATCTTTCGGCGTCTTATATAAAAGAACGATAATCAAGCCTCTTGATTGGAAACATTTTGAGGTCGGCAGAGTTCAATTTACCAATGGTGATTGGGAGTGTAGTTTCGCTCACATCACTTGACATTGAACTATTCTGGTTCGTGTTAAAACCTGTGCGGCCAAGGATATCCAAAGGAATGACTGTGTATAATCACGGTACGAAATACGGTATCAAATAAAATCTAGTATCGAAAAACCTGATTAACTTCGGCGAGTCATAAATTTCGATAGTTCGCTCTCCAACCTTACTAATTGCCAGTTTTGCGATCGGCATCCCAACGCAAGTAGTCAGCAAAGTGAAAGTCCGAAACAAAAAATTCCGACAAGTTTCAGCGGTAGCTGCTACGGCTTTGGCTGCGTTAATTTGCGCCACGCCTGCGTTTGCCCAGGATGTCCTAGGAGGCAGCAGACCAAGTACAGTTCTGCCAACCGATACGGTGCCGTTGCCGATTCAGTCTGAAAGACAGGCACTCGGTGAAAGTTTGAAACTGCGACTCTGGCAAAAATTACCGGCTCGATTCTATTTCAGCAGCACCGTCGAATCTTCTTTCCGTATTGAAACAAACGTATTCCAGTTTCCAACGCGATCGGCATTACTCCGCAAGTTCGCGCCCGATGGTTTGCAAAGCTTGACTCCTGATGGGGCTCAGGCCGTCCAGGGATTACTAGACAATTCCTACAGAGAAGACACGGTTTTCCGGGTCTCGCCAAACGTCACAGCTGGCTGGGCTTTAACTCAAAACACCAGAGTTTTTGGAAACTACTACTGCTTGCGAGATCAGCTATTTCGAAACAATGTATTGAGCACGACAATCAATCAATACGCTATCGGTATCGAGCACTCCAGGCTGATTCCAAAAACCCGAGTGCAGTATGAGCTGCAATTCCAAGCACGAGAACTCTTTCAATCCGGCACCACTGGTGTATTCGATTACATCCCCAGCGTGACCTTGTCGTATCCGCTCACTAAAAGCTACAACTGGGTGGCTTACTTCAACGGTCTGCTGCAGATGCGCTCGACCAAATTCGCCCATCTCCCTAACCGAAACATCACACCGTTTTACACATTTGGATTAGCTCACACCAAAGGTCGATGGTCGTTCTCGGCAAATGCCACCATGCTCAATACCTACCAGAAAGGTTTCAAGGAATCGCGGAGCAATATCGACAGCGGTTCCTGGATCTGTGACTTCGAAATAGCAAGACAAATAATCGATCGAATTCCCGGATTCCAAGCCTTTGTTCGCTGCGAACCCGTGTTCAACTTCGCTGGTAGAAACAATCCGGGCTTGTCGGGGAACGACATCCGCGTATTTTTCGGACTGCGCATGAGCGCTTACAAACAGCCGCTACTTGCCACCATGAATATGCTGAAGCAGCACTACCAACCGGAACCGGAGCCAGGCAAAGGCAAACTGCGCCTCAAGAAAACTGATCCGGAAAAACAACCACCGCCGCCAACAGAAGATGGTGGCACCGATCCGAAAAAACAACCAAGCGATCCGGGTTCGGTAGGCATGGAAGATCCAACCGATCTCAGTTTGATCACTTTAGATCCAAAGCTTCCAGAATCGAACAATGGCGCTTTTCCAGCGTTTACTCTAAAACCTGTCGAGCTTTCCGACGTAGACCAGATCGCTCGGTCCGTCGATGCAATCGAGAGCGTTAAGAACATTGAGTTGGCCAGTTCAATGACCGAGCCCAACGAAGCCACTGCCCAAAACGCAGTCAGGCAGGAGGAAGAGCAATCAGGTCCTCCACCAGTGGAACCCGAGCATACGCCGACGGCCGCTCCAATTCACGGTTTTCTCGATCTGAAAGCTGATGCGGGTAGCCTCTCGGATTCGCTGCAAATCAGCTCGATTCCTTCCGCGATTGAGTGAAATCAACCTAATCATTCTTTCCAGTTTGACTCAAAGGCATACACTTGGTTGAATTAAGCCTGCTTTGAACTGCTCGGTGAGCGTAGAAAGTTTTCCGAAAAGTAGAATTCGCGAGAACACTTGAAAACAATTCTACGTCGTTGGAATTATGCACAAACAAGAAAAGCTATTAGCCATATTGCTAGCCCTATCGCTAACTCCAGCACCACCCGCGTTCGCGCAGACCTCGAGCAATCCGCCGGCTAATTCGAAAGCCGGCGCAGCCAGCCCGCCGATTTCACCGGGTGACGCCTCGTTACCGCCATTACGGCCCAGCCTGGTCCTTCCCAATGCTCAGCCCAACACACCGACTATCCTATTGCCAAACCCCACCACGCCACCGGTCATTGCGCCTCTAGCCCAGGACCTGGCGCCGAACACGATGCCGTCGCCATCGCCGCAATCAACTCTCGATCAGTTGTATCCAGAACCCAATCGTGTTGCGCCTTATTCTGCAAGCGATGCCGATCCCGGACTGACAGCCAAGCAACGGCAAGAAGCAGGATCGGTACAGCTCATGCCGGTTCCAGCATCCGAGTTATTACCAATCGGTGGCGGACGTTTACCACCGATTCGCCTGGAAGCCACATTCAACGAAGCGATCACACTAAAGAAAGTTTTGACCATAACGTTGGAAAACAACCTACCGATCAGGATCGCAAAGGAAGGATTCGACTCTCGCCGATATCTGTTCCTCGGCGCTCTCGGACGCTTTGCGCCCGACTTCACGTTGACTTATCGAGGACAGCAAATCGATAACACCGGCGCGGCGACCAGCACAATTTTCACCACATCGTCGACTGTGCGTTATCCGGTCTATCAGGGCGGTCGAATTCTCTACAACGCCTTATCTACCTACTACACCTCAAGCGCCTTCAAATACGGCTATTACGCCTCAATCAACGATGCTTTGCTGGCGGCTTACCGAGGCTACTACAATTTGTTATTAAACCAGACGCTTCTGCAAATCAGAGTGCGGTCGGTGGAACTATCGCGCACTCAGCTCAAGTTAAACGAGCAACTCAAAGATGCCGGAGTTGGAACAAACTTCGCGGTTTATCAATCCAGGACGCAACTCGCCCTCGACAAGCAGGCTTTGCTCACTCAGCAAGTGCAAGTCCGGCAAGCGGCGCTGGAACTCGCACGTGTAATGAACACGAGCATGGCTATAAATTTTATTCCTGAAGAAGCGTCTGTGCGCGAGCTTCGGCTTGTCAACCCGCAAGTCGGCATTAACGAATTGCTGGCAGTAACGTATCAAAACAGACCGGAATTGAAACAGTTCAACAACCTGAGATTAGCTGCCAGTCGCAACGTTCAAGTAGCACAAGCAAACCTGTTACCCGTATTCCAGTTCTTCACTTCAGTGACAAAATCGGAAACCAGTCGAAACGGCGGCGGCGGTGCGGGCGGTGGCTCAACTGTGATCATTCCGACTGGTGGCAACGGCGGTGGTGGCATCGGGGTAAGCGGAAGCGGCGGACGCTCTGTCAGTGCCGGCTTCGACCTGACCTGGCAGCTCAACAGCATGGGCGTTCCCGATCTGGCTAACACGCTTTCCGCGCAGGCGCTCGCTCGACAGGCACTTTTACAATCTAACGATCAGTATCTAACGGTTGTGCAAGGCGTTCGCAGTTCGTATTTGAACATGTTGACCGCGAAAGAACAGATTGATGTTGCCGCTGAAGCATTGGTTTCTTCGGCAGAGCAGCTGCGTTTAGCCAATCTGCGCGTGACTTACGGTCAGGGTATCAACTTGGAACTCATCCAGGCTCAGCGAGATTACGTAACCGCACTGACCAATCACGCTCAGGCGATAATTAATTACAACATCTCACAGGCACAGCTTTTGCGCGATACTGGGCAAATATCTATTGCGACCCTGACGAACGAGTATCCGCTTCCGATTGGTTTGAACGACAATGGTGCCAAAACTCAGTAGATCCAGGGAGGTTTCAGGGACGGAACGTTAAACGCGATCACTCTGTCATAGTAACGAGTGATGCCTTCTAGGAACAAGCAATCAAGCCTTCCGTCATAGTGCCCTACATGCAGATTGCAAAACGATCCAACGAGATCGTTATTCGAACAGGATGCATTAGAAATTTGAACAACATGCAGCAGAAAACTATCACACCAACTACTTTTGCTACCGCGCGACGACGAAACGTCGTTCGCATCGTAATTGCAATCGTGCTGCTGTCCATCGCCGGTATCGGCGCGCTCTTCTACTTCAACAAAGACGAACAAAAGTCGGCGAAACACAGCAAGAAAAATCTTACGCAGGTTAAACGCGGACCGGCTCAGATAACGGTTCTTGCGACTGGTATCATTCGACCGATTCGAGAGGTAAAACTTAGTCCTAAACAAACCGGGCTGCTCATGCGGCTTCTCGTGAAACAAGGCGATCGGGTAAAAGCCGGTCAAGTTATTGCCGAGATGGATGCGTCCAACTTAATTGGCGATCTGGAGTCAGCAAGGGGTGCATACCTGGGCAGTCTAGCGACGCTCAAGAAAATGGAACAAGGCAATCGGCCACAAGAAGTAGCGGCGGCAAGATACCAGGAATTGAAAAGTAACAGGGCTGTGCGTCAAACGACTGAGAACATCAGCCGTTTAGAAGCACAAGTCGATTCGCTGACTGCGCAGCTCAAGCGTGATGAAGCCTTTGCCAAACGGCAAGAATTGCTTTCCAAAGCAGGGGCCGTTTCGGAGCAGGCACATATCGACGCAGATACGGCGGCGACGATCACCCGTTCACAATTGCGTGCTGCTGGTCGAGAACGTGAACAGGCCGAGCAAGCTAAAGCGCAGAGCGAAGCGGAATTACAAGCCGTACATGAACAATTCAGTCTGATGACAGCCGGTTTCCGCAAAGAAGATATCGAAGTTGCCAGACATAATGCAGCGCAGGCAAAGGGTCAACTGAAACGATATGAAGCGTTGCTGTTCGACACAAAAGTACGCGCTCCATTCGATGGTGTAATCACGCAAAAATACGCTGATGCCGGAGCAATTGTGACACCAACAACATCAGCTGCCACCACATCGGCGACTAGCAGTTCAATTGTTGCGCTCTCTGGAAAACTGGAGATGGTGGCTCAGGTGGCTGAATCTAACGTACCAAAGATTACGATCGGTCAACCGGTAGAAATTACGGCAACGGCTTACCCCGATCGAATCTTCAAAGGCAAGGTCACGCAAATCGCACCAGCCGCTATTGTCACGCAGAACGTCACGACGTTCGAAGTACACGCCGACCTGATTGACAACCAGAAAAACGAGTTGATGTCCGGGATGAACGTCTCTGCTAGTTTCGTAATTGGCACCATAGATGATGCCCTAACAATCCCCACGGTTTGCGTGGTATCACGTCGCGGAAAAACCGGTGTCTATGTTCCAGGCGAAGAGAAGAACGAACCGGAATTCAAACCAGTCAAAACCGGTCAGAGTCTCGGTCGCGAAATAGTCATTCTAAGCGGTTTAAAGGAAGGCGATGAGGTCTTCGAAGGCTTATCTAAGGAGCAGCTTTCCAAAGAAGGTTATGATGGAAAACGCGGCGGCGGCCCAGGCGGCTTCATGGGCGGTGGTGGTGGCGGCGGCGGTGGCGGTCGAGGCATGGGGCGTGGGTTCCGTTAAACACAATGAATGCCTTCGAGCTTCTATCCGTAGCCTGGCAAGGAATTCTCAGCAATAGATTGAGAAGTGGACTGACGGTGCTCGGTATTCTGATCGGCATCGCTTCAGTAATAACGCTACTCGGCATCGGGCAAGGCGCCAAGCAAGAAGCGGAATCGCAAGTTCAGGCGCTGGGCGTTAACTTGATTTATATTAGACCAGGTTCAGTCGGTGCCGGCGGGATCTCGATGGGTCAGGGAACCGCTCCGACACTGACTTACCAGGACGCAGTCGCGATAAAGGAGAATTGCAAAGCCGTAAAAGAAGTGGCCGCGCAATACAGCCAGAGCTTTCAGGTTCAATACGGCGAAAAAAATACGATGACTCAGATCAACGCCACAGAGCCGACTTACCCTGATATCAGAAACTTCTATGCCGACCGCGGACGCTTTTTTACCACAAGAGAAATGGAAGACTGCGCAAGAGTTTGTGTTGTCGGTGACACTGTCGCCGAAGATCTTCTGGGTGAAGGAAACCCGGTCGGCAAGCAGCTTTTGATCCGTGGAGAGTTGTTTGACGTCATCGGTGTCATGGAAAAGAAAGGCATGACGCAAAACATGGATATGGACGATCAAATTTTCATTCCATTGACGACCGGCTACGCGACTCTGTTTGGTCTCAACCAGGTGACTGGAAAAACGGTAAAGAACATTCTGGCGCAATCGCTAGATGGAGAAGATTGGCAAGCACAATTTCAAATTACTAACTTACTGAGATTACGCCATAATATTCAGAATCCTGATCTCGACGATTTCATGGTTCGCACACAGATGGATATCATGCAGACCGCTCAGTCGATCACGGGAGTCTTCTCACTACTGCTCGGAGCGACGGCCGGCATATCCCTTCTGGTAGGCGGGATTGGCATTATGAACATCATGCTCGTTTCTGTTTCGGAACGCACAAGAGAAATAGGAGTACGAAAAGCACTGGGAGCAAAATACGGACAAATTCTCGCCCAATTCGTCATCGAAGCGGTGCTAATCTCCGGTACTGGTGGGCTACTTGGCATATGCCTCGGCGTTTTTGGTTCCTCATTCATTTCAAATGTCGCCGAATGGCCGACTGTAGTAACGCCATCATCCGTAGTACTATCTGCAGTTGTCTCATTGGCAATCGGACTTTTCTTCGGCATCTATCCCGCACGAAAAGCGGCTAAACTCGATCCGATTGTCGCGCTGCGTTCGGAGTAAGTCATGAACGTAATCGATCTGGAAGATGTTTGGAGAATTTATGCTGAGGGAGCGGAACCTGTTTATGCCTTACAGGGAGTCAATCTCACGATCAAACGCGGCGAGTATGCGGCAATCGTTGGAACATCGGGTTCCGGTAAATCGACTTTGATGAACATCATCGGTTGCCTGGATCGACCCAGCAAAGGCATATATCTGCTTGACGGGATCGATATCAAAAATCGAACGGACGACGAGTTAGCCACCATTCGGAATAAAACAGTTGGTTTCGTGTTTCAACAATTCAACCTGCTCAGTTCCATGTCGGCATTGAAAAACGTCATGCTGCCTCTTGTTTATGCGGGTATTCCCGGGAAAGAGCGCAAGATGCGCGCTGAACTCGCACTCAAAGAAGTGGGACTGGAAAACAGAATGCATCATCGACCAAACGAACTCTCGGGCGGGCAACAACAGCGAGTTGCCATTGCTCGTGCGATTGTCAACAGACCGAGTATTCTGCTTGCTGATGAACCAACGGGCGCACTCGACAGCACAACGGCCGGCGAAATCATGGACCTTTTCGGGCGACTTGTGGTAGAAGGAATGACAGTTATCATCGTAACGCACGATCCTGAAACAGCAGCGCGGGCCAATCGAATAATCAAGGTTCGAGACGGAAAAATTTTAGAGGACATAGTTATGGGAAAGGTTTCATAAATGATTTTTGAAAAAACTAATCCGAATTTTTTCCATGATGCTCGGCAAACACTGATCAGTCTGGTTTTCGTCCTCGGGTTGTCGCCAACGGCTCTTGCTATGCCCAATGATTCAAACATAAACGCCACTGCCAACGGTGCCGGTCCAGTTTTAGTCGCACAAACACTGGAACTAAGAGACACTGCAATTCCCGCCAAAACTCTGGACGACTCCGGTTTAAAGCACCTCGAAGATCCGCTCAGCAAGAAACCAACGCAAGTTCTAGAAGGAAGTTTGCGGAAAGATGAGCTGACTGGTCATGTTACTCTCAGTCAAGACAAAAAAACACTGACACTATATGCGGTGAACAATGGCAAGCGAGCCTTGATCTTTTCGGGCGACCAAGCCACCGTGTCAACCAGCAGCTCGGTCGAACAAAAGGCGTTGACTCGCAACGAAGTTGTCTCGCCGCCGCCTAAATCGGAAGTACCTAAAGACATTGGACTGGTGGCAGTTTCCATAGTTTCTGATGGCGCCGTGCCAACCATTTACGACATGGCGACAGCATATCAACCGGATG
>CAZRMH010000001.1:0-63635 GCA_964600935.1 uncultured Candidatus Obscuribacterales bacterium | reverse complement strand
GGGGGTGCGTTGAATAGCGATTTGCTGGAGTTCGCAATTTTTGGGAAAAACCGTTCAAGTTTGTACTTGGTACCGCGGGTGGTGAAACAATCGATCTTCCGGTTGAGGACATTGATGACATTGTTGCATTCTATAACAAGGCTCTTGAGACTCGCGGAGACCTTCGGCGAATAGTGTCTCTTGCGACGGAGAGCGACTATTGGGCGTGGATGATTATGACAAACGCAATGTATAAGGATCTCTGCAAAGCAAAAGTCTCCGTTTTTGAAGCAGACCTGGTCCCCGGTGTTGATGTCGACAAATGGATGAAAATGAAAGCGAAGGCTTAAGACGTCTAGGCAACGCATCATCGATAATTAGGTCTGAATCTATGATTTACGTTGAATTGCTTGCCGGGTCATGCGCCTGTCTGCTCGGGGTAAATATTCGCAAGGACTGGTTTGTTTGAAACTGGAATTGTTTGTTCTCCAATAGTTGTGTACTGTAATCCGACCACAGAAATCTCAGTCGCTAAGATGGTCAATTCCAGTTCCCTCGCACGAATCCAGTTGCAGCCGTGTGCCGGTTTGCTCTGATTAGCAATGTCGAAAACGCTTTCATGAATTCTATACCAACGTGAAACTCTCGGAATTCCTCGAAACGAGCTCTCTTCGTGCGATAACTCATGAGTTTTCAAAATGTTCGGCCAATGCATTTGAGCGCCCTTTATTGATTCTCCATTTTTGTTGTTAGTGCAAAACACCTGCGAATCTCTGCGTATGCTCGTCTATAAACGTTGAGCGCGAAACCTGTGAGCGCAGCGGGGTGGTTTACCATCCTAAAAAGCGAAAGAAGCCCCACCACAGGGCTTCAAACAATTGGAGGAAAGAACCGGTGAAAGCTTTGTCTACGCGGCTTGTAGCGCCACGTCGTATTTCAATCTGACGAAGTCGTACTCGACTCGGATTGACACGGTGTTCTGGGTCGCGAACTCGAGTCGCACTCGACCGAGGCTGTTAGTGCTGTACTCGCTCCAGTGTGATGGCACGGAAACTATGACGTTCTCCGGACCCCATTCTTCTACATATGCCTTGAGTACTTGGCAGAGTCGGTCTTCATCTCTAGGGTCTCTGAACATTGTCATTTTGTGCCTCGCTGCCGGGTTACAGCTCAATGGGGTGTTGTGCAATAGAGTTTATGTTTTGCTAACCTCTCGAACAACTGGGGGGATTCCCCCCTGCATCGTAGAATTCCCATCGAGTCAAATGCGTGCTGGCACAAGTCCGCCAGGCGCTAGAAAATGCCGGTTTTATCGTCGACCTGATGTTCCCAGAATTCTTTGAGTACTTCGTCTAATCCAAACCAGAGTCCGAACGAAATCGCAAGCATTGTAAGCACTATGGCTATGAGCCATAGTGGGGAATACGGTTTGCGCGGTGTGGGAGGGTTTTGCACTCTATCAATGTACCGAGAAGGAACTGAAGTAATTCGCGATGCTGCGTTTCCTTGGAACTATCTAGTTTTTTCTTCGGCAGTCCGTGAGTTCTCAGAAAACGCTGACGCATCTATAGACCATTGCGGTGCTAAAACGCTCGGGATGCCAAAAAACGTTCAGATGCTAGAAGTTTTTTCGTTTCGCCTGAGACTGGGTTTGAACTATTGAACTTGTGTCTCAACGGCATCGCTTTCGGGGGGAACTGCTGCCGTGGCGCCTTCCATGCCGACTTTGTTAGGCGCTGGGAGCACGACTGAGATGTCGGAACCTGTGCCGTCATATTTGACCACAACTGGCCACTCTGCAACGGCCGGCAGGTCGTTCTTAATCAGATCGATCACTTCCGCTGTTGCACGTCGGGTATGCAGGTCTAGTTGAGCGTGCTGACAATCATTATCCAGGCGAGTTTCAATCTGACGAACGCGCCAACCGGCTTCCTTTAGTTTTGCCGTAATCGAATCTGCTCGTTCGGCAATCGATTCTTTATAGCGGATGGTGATTCTGGTTTTCTTGCGCAGCGTCTCTTCGTCATGAGCAATTTCGTCACGCTGACGACGACTCAGTGGTTCTGGGGCAACCAGGCAGAATCTTTCGAAAATGGCGCTCGTGCCTTTTTGATTCAGGATGAAATAGTTGACACCGTCTATGGTTTCACCCTGACCGGGCAATGTTGCAGTGACGATTGAGCCGCCCTTGAGATCTTTAGCGAAAGAAAGAATTTCTGCGATGGTGTTCGCTGGAATGTCGGTCTTAACGCACTTATAGCCGGCGCTTAGAAGTTGCGGTGCCTTGAGCAATATCGCAGGGTCTTTGAGTTTGTTCATCGATTGGCGAAGGAACCATTGTTGTCGTTCCATACGACCGATGTCTGCGAATGCATCTTTGCGGAAGCGCACGTAGCCTTCAGCTTGGTCTGCATCGAGCATCTGTTTTCCTGGTTTTAAATCGATTTTTAAACCAGAGGTTTTATCCTCGTAGTGCATTTCTTTTTCGACTACTACTTCGACAGGTCCGAGTAGTTTGAACAAATCTTTTAAACCGACGGTGTCTACGACGACGTAGTTGTCGACTGGAATCCCGAAGTTTTCGCGAACAGTTTCAACTGCCAGTTCTGGTCCGCCGATTGCATGCGCCTGATTGATCTTATTTGTGTGTCTTCCGATCGCGACCTGGCTGTCTCTGGGAATTGAGATGATGCCGACTTTGTCGTGATCAGGATCCAGACTTACGAGCATCATGGTGTCAGAGCGATTGCCTTGATAGCGTTCAGCTTCAGTACCGTTCCAATCAACACCCATGACGAGCACATTCAACCGATCTTTTAACTTTGGATAGACCGGCACCGCCTGTAGTGCATCCGAAATTCTCGTGGTTGCGTTTTGAACTCTGTTGGCTACAGTGTCCTTCGAACCCGCTTTCAACGGAAAGATTATCGATGCAACGCCGAGCGATGTGGCGAAGACAGTGAGGCAAACAGCCAAGCCGGACAAGGCAAGCCGGAACTTGCTGGGACTACCGCTGGTCCCGCCCGATGAATCTATTTGGTTCGCCAAGGTTGCCTCTTCTGATCAACTTATACAAGTATGAGCTGGATACAGTGTAATAGCGAACCCGCCCGCTTTGCTCTTTACATTTAAAAGTTCTAAGTTTGACGAGCCCTAGTAGAACAGCCTTCAAGCAAATTGGAAGGCATCGTATGTTAAGACTAGCGCTGGCTGCTGGTCGCCGCTGGTTTGGAATACAGCCGAACAATGGTGTTGGCGTCTCGGACACTCAGATCTTTCCACTTATCGTCCACGCTCATCGAGTAGAACATTGCGTCGTCCGGATTCGATGTGTGTCCCGCCAGACCGAGCACATGTCCAATCTCATGCAAACAGCCTCTTCTCATGCGGTTATCGGTGAGTGGAAGTTGTTCGACCAGTGGAACAGTGAGCAGTGTGATTGTGCCTTTGACTAAACCGTTTCTAGTCGTATCGAGCACTGCATGCCCAGCTTCGGCGATGTTTTTAAATTTTGCAGGATCGTTCGACCACAGGCAAACGATTTGAGCTTGATCGATATTATCAACGAGAGAGAAGCTCACTAACCCACTGGAAGCCTGGCTCCAACTGGCGAAAGACTGTTTGAGCAAATCTGCGAATTGCGGACGATATCCTGGAGTGGCATCACCATTGGTGATAAAAACTCGCAAAGGCATCTGCTGCGCAGACCAGCGAATGACGCCATCGCGCGTCACTTCCACGAAGTAGTCGCGATCGTCGTTCGGGTTGACGCCGGTTTGCGCGAAGATCGCTTGCTGTCTTGCGCGCTCCGCTTCTAAGCCACTGACCAGGCCGGAGATTTTTTTCGCATCCTTATCTGTTGGAAAACGGCTTAAAAAGCCTTTGTAAGATTCGATTGCTTTGTCTAGTTGTCCGGTGGATTGATAGAGCCCGCCGAGCGTCATCCAAGTTGCTGCGGCATTCGAATTTAGAGAAAGTGCTGTTTGCAGTTCTTGTATAGCCGCACTCGACTGTCCGGCTTTGGCTAAGGCGACTGCATAAGTATGATGAACATCCGCGTTATCCGGCATCAATTCTGCCGCTCTTTTTAAAAGTGTTGCTGCATCAGAGTTGTTGTTAACGCGCAACAGCTGCCGACCTTTATTGAACGAGTCATAGGCTTCTTGCGAAACTGGTTTGCCGTTCATCGAGTATTCATATCGTTCTTCAGCCAGCGCGGCGTGCGGGGTGATAATCATCGCAGCAAGGAAACTAACGGCCCCTACGAGAGCCTGATTCTGTTTATGCCGATTGGGTGTTGCTGTGAATTTCATTTGCTTGATATGACCTACATTTGAACACGAAAGTTTGAAATTGGTGTGATGGTTGGAGCGAATTTAAAGTTAAGGACATCAAGAGCTCGCATCGCGCTATTGTTAGCCTAAACTCAAACAGGAACTGCTGGATTAATTCCTATGAAAGCTCTGCCTGACGCAGGGCGATTCGGGAATAAATTCCAGAGCTGAGGTGCATCGATGCGATTAGTGAAGTGGGGAATTCTTGGTGGGTCTGGTTTTGCGCGTCGGCGCAGCATACCGGCCATGATGCAAGCTCCGAATGTTGAGTTGGTCGGCGTCGCCAGTCGTTCGCTCGAAAAGGCGCAGAAGTTTCAAGAGCAGTTTGGACTCAAGAAATCTTACGCATCGTATGAACAGTTGCTCGACGACAAAGAGATCGAAGCCGTTCATATTCCACTGCCAAATTCCATGCACGCTGAGTGGACGTTGGCCGCGCTGGCAAAAGGTAAGCATGTTTTAGCTGAAAAACCTTTTGCGACCAATCTCGAAGATGCTCAGCGCGTGGCGGAAGCCGCGGAGAGCAGCGAATTGAAAGTGATGGAAGCGCTCATGTGGCCGTTCCATCCGCAACATCGAACGGCTAAGAAGCTGATTGACGATGGAGTAATCGGTGAAGTGCGTTTCATCCGAGCTTCTTTCACATATATGATGACGGCGAAAGCTGGAATTCGTTTAGATAAAAATCTCGGCGGTGGCAGTCTGCTCGATGTGGGATGTTATCCTATCAGCGGTGCTCGGTATTACTTCGAGCAAGAACCCATCAGCGTTTTCGCTAGTGGACAAATTCACCCGGAGCACGGGGTCGATACCAACGCTAGTGCGATATTGGATTTCCCGAAAGGTCGCGCGGTGATCGATTTCGGTTTTCATCTGCCCTATCGTACTGAAATGGAAATCGTTGGAGATTTAGGCGCCATCATCTTTCCGCGAGCCTGGCAGCCTTTTGAACAAGCCGTGATTTATTTAAACGACGATGAGATTGTTTTGCCGCCAGCAAATCACTATGTCAATTTGTTCGAACATTTTTCTGAGTGTGTTCTTGATGACACGGCTCTTGAGATTGATGTTGCTGATGCTGTCAATCAGATGAAAGTGCTTGATGCCGTGAAGAACGCGATTGTTAGTGGCGCTCCGCAGAAGCTGGCTTAGGTTTCGCTTCCTGCTCAAGATTCTCAATCGATCTATTTGTTGGTGATTTGAGCGGCCTCTATTGATTCTCCATTTTGTTGTAAGCCGGTCAGATCTTAAAAGCACTGAAGATGCTTGTGGATAAACAGCGAATTCATCGATTTGGGAGAATCGACCGAGACCAGGCAAAAATCGCCGATTACGAGCAGAGTTTTAAAAACAATACTATGAGCCGATCGTCCCCATGGCGGTGTTTCGGTCACCAGGGACGTTTTTTCGGAATCGGAAAAGGACGGATAAGTCGCTTTTCAGTCGTTCTGGAAGGCACGTGAGACTTCGATCGAAAGTTTCAATTCCATGGGCCGGTTGACTCATGCACATGAATCATATGTATCTCTCCAAGTCCATGTCCTCCCATTTGAGAGGACATTTGAAACTAAGAATGAGTAATTTTTGTTGGAACGGAATCGATTGATCTGGTTGCAAAACGCTCCTGATCGAAACTATTACTAGTTTGTTTTACCGGCCGGCGTTGCGGCGTCCAGGCACTTGATGCCTGGCAGTTCGATACCTTCGAGGAATTCCAGTGAGGCACCGCCACCGGTGCTGACGTGGGTGAGCGCATCGGCAGGGACGCTGCGTTTTTGCAGAGCGGAAACCGAATCGCCGCCGCCGACGATCGTCTTGGCGCCTTTGCGGGTGAGCGTTACGAGTTTATCGATCAGGTCGTTGGTGCCTTTGTCGAAACCGGCAATTTCGAACACTCCGGGAGGTCCGTTCCAGAGGATGGTTTTGCAAGTGTCGAGGGCTTCGTTCACCGTTTTGATCGACTTCGGTCCGATGTCCAATCCCATTTGATCGGCCGGAATTTTGTCGATATCCACAGTTGTAGCCGTTGCGCCCTCTTTCATCTCAGTCGCGACAACAACGTCTTCAGGAAGAATAATGCGAACGCCTTTCTCTTTGGCTTTCTTTTCTAGTTCTTTGCAGTAATCCATGCGATCGTCTTCAACGAGCGATTTGCCGACGTTTAAACCTTGAGCTTTCAAGAACGTGAAAGCCATTGCACCACCGATGATGATGATGTCGACCTTCTCGATCAGGTTATCCAAAACTCCGATTTTTGATGAGACTTTTGAACCACCAATGATGGTGGCAACCGGTCTGGCTGGATTGTCGAGAGCTTGATTGAGCATCTTGATTTCTCTGTCCATCAGCATACCGGCGAGCGCTGGACGAACGTGATGAGCGACTCCTTCGGTGCTGGCGTGTGCGCGGTGGGCCGTTCCAAACGCGTCGTTGACGTAAACATCGGCAAGAGCCGCGAGTTGTTTGACGAATTCCGCATCGTTTTCTTCTTCACCGGCATGGAAGCGGACGTTCTCGAGGAGGAGCACGTCACCGGCCTTCATCTCTTTGATTTTGTTTTCCACTTCAGCGCCAACGGTTTCTTTTACAAAATCGACTTTTACTTCTGCTTTATTGTTAAGCAATTCTTTCAGCCGATCGGCTATTGGAGCCAATGTCAGTTTCTCAACGCGCTTTCCATCCGGACGACCAAGATGTGATACCAGGATGACTTTTGCTTCTGCTGCAATCAAGCGTTCGATTGTCGGAAGCGCTGCTCTGATTCTCGAATCATCGGTTATAGAGCCATCTTTCTTGTCTTGTGGAACGTTGAAGTCCACTCTGACGAGAACTCTTTTGTTTTTGAACACATCTTCTTTGACGTTGGCGATGCTTTGCTTCATTGTTTTCAGTCCTTTGAACAGCCGGATGAGACGCGGGTTTCGATGATTCTCTTTTTGTGCTTTGACTCAGTTAAACGTCATTGCTCGATTGGGTAATATTGTCGGATCAGAAATTATTTTTCGAAAGTGAATTCGAGTATTTGTCGCGCAAGGTGTCAAACTAAACGGTTTGGCGATACGCAAATGAACTAAGGGCGAGGCTTTTGATCGCCTCGCCCTCAATTGGTTTTAGTCTGATTTAGACTTTGACTGCGAGCTTGCTGGCAACGAGTGAGCAGAGTTCTGCCAAACGGTTGCTGTAGCCCCATTCATTGTCATACCAGGCGATAACTTTGACCATGTTTTCTCCGACCACCATCGTCAAATCAGCATCAACGATTGAGGAGAGCTTGTTGCCCTGGAAGTCGCATGATACCAGTGGAGCTGGAGCGACGCCGAGGTAGTTTTTCAAACCAGCTGAAGTTGCTTTAGCAATTGCAGCGTTGACGGACTCAACGGTTACTGGCTTTTTGCAGGTGACGACAAGGTCGACAACGCTGACATTAGGCGTAGGCACCCGCATTGCGAAGCCATTCAATTTGCCTTTCAAGTGAGGCATTACGAGACCGATTGCTTTGGCAGCGCCGGTGCTCGAAGGAATCATCGAAACAGCAGCGGCTCTTGCGCGTCTCAAATCGCTGTGAGCGGTGTCGAGAAGGCGTTGGTCGAGTGTGTAGCTGTGGATCGTGGTCATCAAACCTTGTTCGATTCCGAACTCATCATCAATTGCTTTTGCTACTGGAGCGAGGCAGTTGGTGGTGCAGCTGGCGTTCGAGATGATGTGATGTTTTTCTGGATCGTAATTTTTGTCATTTACGCCGAGAACGATGGTGACGTCTTCACCCTTCGCTGGAGCGGAGATGAGGACTTTCTTTGCGCCAGCGGTGATGTGCGCTTTGGCTTTTTCAGCATCGGTAAACGCGCCCGAGCATTCGAGAACGATGTCGATGTTGAGTTTCTTCCAGGGGCAGTTGGCTGGATCTTTCTCGGTTGAGAAGTGGATTGTTTTGCCATCGATGGTCAGGGCTTCAGCAGTGTGCGCGATGTTGTGGTCTTTCATCTCGCCAAGTACTGAATCGTACTTAAGAAGGTGAGCGGATTGCTCGAGTGTTTGGAAAGGATCGTTGATAGCGACGATTTCAAATTCTTTGGGCAGGCTCAACAGATAGGCGCGGAAGACGTTGCGCCCGATTCTGCCAAATCCGTTAATTGCTACTTTTGCCATTAGGTTTTTATGCTCCTTCGCGTGGCTATGCACTGGTCAGTCAGGCGGAGGCGATTTATAAAACCGCACAAACTCAGACTACAGGCTCAGGGAAAGCATATCCTATGTATGTCAAAACCCGTATTTCTTTATCTGGCGTTAAGACATTTTGTTGTTTTTCCGAAATATATGGATGTGCGCGATAATAAGGCTTATAGTTGAGGTCGGTCTTGACTACCGGTTGACTGACGTTTAAGAGGCATTTTTTGTCATGACAGAACAAGTTAAAGAAGGCTTACACGCCCAAGTAGAAGAAATTCTCGAAAAGCTTCGCCCTATGCTTATGGCTGATGGCGGCAATATCGAGCTCATCGAAGTCAAGGATGGCGAAGTATTCGTCCACCTCCTGGGCGCTTGCGGAATGTGCCCAAGCTCGACAATGACCCTGAAAATGGGCGTTGAGCGCGCAATCAAAGAAGCGCTGCCAGAAATCAAGCGCGTAATCCAAGTCTAAAACTGACGAAACTTCGTCGAAGATCCGCCCTGTTGTAATGACCGGGCGGATTTCTGCTGTGTGTGTGGGACGCGAAAAATCGAGACCGTTTTGCGTCCAATATCTGCCTCTGGACTAAACGATTGAATAATTCGACTAAATGACTAAGTTTTTGGCCAATCGATTGAGCCTAGTCATCGGATTTTCGCCTTTCGCATAGCATTGACTGTTTCTTTCAGAGTAAACAAATCATTAGTGGCTTTCGCTTTCTCGAAAATTTCGCCGGCTTCATCGTCTGCGCCGGCTCTGATTGCAGAAGTTATGAAGGTCGCATAGAAATAGTCGCTAGTATCGAATGTGGTGACTTGCTCGAACACCCTGTTAGCAACTTCAGGTTTATCTAACGCCAGAGCCAGCTCATAGACAGGCGCTCCACTTCTGATAACTTCGTTGCGTAAGGATTTGAGTGAATATACATCGCTCTCGAATTGTGGAGTTCCATGGCGCGGATTTTGCTTTTCCGTGTCGTAATCGGCTACTTGGCGAGCGAACATGGATTCGAGTTTGGGAAGGAAACCGCTGAGTTCCTCGTAACGCCTGACGCGAACCAGTTCTTTCCAGACTTTCCAGGCAACCGCTTCAGTAATCTCTTTTGAAACCGTCATGTCTTTCAGCTTGTGATATCCGGTCAGCGTGCGTTCGTTGTCGCCGAGGCATTCGTTGAGATCGCCCCACTCGTGGACTGCTTGTGTGTCGGCTGTGCCTGCGAATATCTGCTTCTCGTGCGCGTCTCGCCATTTCTTCATTCCGGTTTTCGCCTGGCTGTGTTGGCTTGCAAGTTTCGTCATCTCAGCCTTGAGCTGAGGGCACTCAGTATTCGAAGAATTGGCGAAAAGAAACTTGAAAGAGCTGAATGCTTCATCATATCGATGAGCCTTCAGATGGTCGCGTGCGACTGGAAATTCAAGATCTACTTTCTTCTGAAGTTCGGGTTGGTCGAGGGTTGATACTAACTCTTTCAGGTCTTGGAAAGGGTCGGTCGTAGTCGTCTCTTGAATCGTCATTGCGTAATAACCTGGAGATCCTTACCTGCGGGTAAGGATTGTGAAAAACACTATGATTCAATATACCCCGCCAGCGTTAAATCACTAGTCGAAGTTTGCAGGGGGCAAAGCATGCAAGTTTTGAATAGCGTTTCGAAACGGCTAATAGTCGATGGTGTTGAGCTGTGATACGTTTGAGTTCCGAACTTTGTTGAAAGGTCAAACTTCGGAAGCTGACGCCACTATCTCCTGATGTGATGTCTGAACCGGGTGCAGGGATTCAACCACGCTCACTGACTGCATTATTTGCGGTTCCATCTTCTTGAAGAAGTCCACGAATACTGCATTCGACCAGCCGAAGCCGGGGACGGAGCCGTAGAGTCCATGCTCAGGCACCACTCCTGGTGTCACGACATTGTATTTCTCCCACATGGCTCCAGTGATGTTGAAGACGTTGAGGCAGTTGCTGAGCCATTTTGCTCGTACTCTGGTCGCTTCATAGTGGAAGCCATAGCGGTCGAGTCCTTCGGTAATCAGCCACTGTAGTGGCGCCCAACCGTTCGGGTGTGCCCACTGACGACCTTCGTGAACGTCGAGTGACGTGACCAGTCCACCATCGCATTCGAATTGCGGCAACCATGATTCGACAATTTGCGCCGCTTGAGATTGAGTGGCAAGTCCTGCCCACAGAGGGAAGAAACCAGCCAGGCTCGGTGTGGTTTCAATCGAATCTCTTACCAGGTCGTAATCGAAGTAGAATGATTTGTCGTGATCCCACATCAAGGTATTGATAGTGGCAGCCCTCGCTTTGGCGCGACCGAGCCAGTTTTGAGATTTGTCATGCTCGCCGAGGAGGTCGAAAACTTCGAAGAAATCCATTTCTCTTGCATAGAGTATGCAGTTTAGATCGATAGGAAGATGCTGCATCCATCGGTCTTCACAGCGTGTGGAATGATCCCATCCACTTTCGCACGAAGCAAGCATGTCTAGAAAATTGATGTCGAAGTAACGAGATAATCCGAACTTCATCAGGCGATGATGCGGTTGTTTGCTGCCGAGCCAAACGGTTTCGTGCTCATCTTCAGCAAGCCGAATCATTTCGCGAAGAAACGCCAATGCTCCGGCTTCGTTTGTTTTCCTCATGACGTCGTAGGCAAGACGGATCATCTTCGTGAAAAACGGAGGCTGACTGCGGGATAGGAAATAATACCTGCTGCCGTTTGGTATCAAACCGAAGCGCCTGTGTAGATGTGCCAGATTGTATGTCATCCCGACAATCAAGTCTTCATGCGGACTTCCTAATATCCCAAGCGACATGAAATAACTATCCCAGTAATACATCTCCTGGAACATCTCGCCGTCGCCGGGCACGAGATACGGATAGGGCAATCCAATCAGGGTCTGCTGATCTTCCGGATTGTGTCTGATGATTTTGTTCCAGTACTTTTCGATGTATTCGAGCGCGGCATCAATGCCGACTGCGGAAGGCTGAGTTTGCATTTTCGCGGGTAACCATGGGGATTGGACCATGGTATCTTGAGAACCGCTCAGGCGGAATACGTGATCCCCACATCGTCATAAACCGTGACTGTATGGCGCACAGCACGACCGTGGTGTAAACAAAGATTGAGCTATTTGGCAAATTCCGCTTTGGAAAACTGCGATTTAAATTGAACAATCCAGAGCAACACGCTGCAGTTTCAGCAGATTGTCGTCGGGATCGGAAGCTATGGCCATGTCGAGATAATGACGAGCGGCGGTTCTATTTCCTAGTTTAAGTTGTGCCGTCACCATATGTCTTAACGCGTTCGTGTAATGCGGATTTATCTCCAGCGCTTTCTCAAGTAATGGAACTGCTAATTCCGGCTTCCCTTCTTCCGTGAGAATCGAAGCCAGATTGCTTCGCGGCCACTCGAAGTTCGGATACTTTCGAATCGCTTCCTCAAATTTTGCTTTTGCTTCTTCCGGTTTTCTAAATGTCAGATTGAAGCCTTGAATATTCATTTGTTCAGCCTCTTCTGTAACCGGGTTGGCAGGAAGCTTCGAGTGCATGTAGCGAAGCGCTTTCTTCTTCACCGCTCCATCCGTGTCCATTTTGATCGCTTCGTTCAGAGCAGTTCTCGATTTTTCGGTCCATCCCAACGTCTTGTACTCGACGCCTTTGTCGTAATACTCTTGCGCAGTTTTGCATTCAACTGGTGCCTTTTTCGACGGCACATTTTGTATGCTTTGGAAGAAGATCGGCATGAGGCAAAGGTACACCGCTGCTGGTGCCAATGATAGTTTTCCAAGTCGACTTTTGAACAAAGTGACTCCTGGTCCGGCAATCGCTAAAGTCTTACCGTCAGGGCTCTGGTACAGCTTGCCTTGAAACGGCTGACTGTTCATCGATGGATTGAAACCAAGTACGTCCAGTTCCATATCCGTAGGCTCCGTGCTGCCTACACTCAATACATTTGTTTTGAAACCTCTGAATTTTGTGGTAGTGATCCGCACCGAACAATCGGTTCCCTCTGCATACCGCAGTGCTCTCGCTGCCATTTTGGTTTCGATTAGGGAGGCGATTCGAACGGCAAACCCCGTACCGAATACAGCTAGCAAAAACCAAATTTGCGTTGGTGAGCTAAGGAAAAATGTCAGACTGATCAACACCAAAAGCACTGCATAGGTCAAAAAGTCCTTGAGCAGTTGTTTCTCTCTTGCGACCAACGGATTTCCGATTATCGATGGACCAGTCACCGTATTATCGGGGCCTCTCAGGTTGCTGAGCAGCGCCACTTCGTTAGCCAGTGAGAGCAGCGTCCCGCATTTCGTCACCAATACCCTTGGTGAGTTAATCATGAATGGTGTGCCGTAGAAAATTGCGCGCTGCGGTGTTCCGACAATTGCATCGAAATTGTCTTTGAGTGAACCGGACATTCTTATTTTTTCTGTTCGTTCATCGGCATACTTGATCTGTGCTGAAAACATTCGGCTGCCGTCGAGACTTGTCTTTTTCTTTTCATAGTTCAGCTCAAGTGTTACGGGCTCACCGTTTTGCGACGACAGACGTTTGGCTGCATTGACGAAGTTGATACCGCCAATGATGCACATCAGACCGAATGCCGTGAACATTACTCCGATCACCGGTGCAAGGGCAAACCATTGAGCGAGCAACATGATTTCAATCATTCTGTTTGGAATGGTCATGCCTGCAAGTTTTGCATAAGTAATCAGGGGCAAAATCAAAAAAGCCAGACCGATCGCTGTGTATCGAAGACCCTGACTTAGAAACGGTTTCTTCTCGACTTCTAGTGCGTAGTTCAAGTTCTCTACATTGATGCTCTCGACAGTTTCGTGCGCAGCATGCGTCGATTGCGTGAGTGCGAAATCTTCTTCGTCAAACTGTTCCAGCGTTAGTGTCGGTGGCACATCAGACTTTTGACTGTTCGAGGGATTTTCAATAGAGTGTTCTTTGTTCGAACTGTTGTTTATCTCATTTGTGGCGTCTTTATCAGGGTGACTTTCGACTAGTTTAAGTTCAGTTGCCAATTCTTCTAAAGCTTTGGGGTCGTTGACCGGCTTGTCCATTTTCGCCTCTGCGAGCTCACTGTGGTTCAGGATTTCTTCACGGTAATGTTCCCCTATATAGATAGAATAAATCCTGTGCAAATGCACAGTCGGCGATCGATGCGTACCTACTCTGTTTAAGTAAGCAATAACTCACTCACGTGTTTGAACGCGAACTTCTGATTAGTAGATCAAGTCCAGATCTGCTTCTCCGGATTTCAGAATCAGAGAAGAAACCTTCCAATCGCGTTGTGCCATGTGTGGTTTGCCCAGTCGCTGCTGGGCCCAACCTCGGCTGTTGTACGCAAAAGCATCGAGTGGATTTATGGAAATCGCTTTGGAGTAGTCTGCTACTGCTTTTTGGTATTCGCCGAGCTCATAGTAAACATCGCCGCGACCACGGTAGCTTGCGCAGCAATCAGGATTTGTTCGAAGCACTTTATTGAAATCTGAGATCGCTGCGGCGGTGTTTCCGCTCCGGTAGTGTTCTAAAGCACTTTCGAAATATTGCGATTCAGCGGATTTGTCCTTTTCCGAAAGGAAATTGAAAGAGCAAAACACTAAAACCAATAGGGCGGTCAGTCCTAATGGAAAGGAAGTCGCAAATGTCAATTTGCTAATAAACAAAGAAGTCTCCGAGAGCGCGCATGTAATGCTTCCAATCTATTGGGCTCTCCTTGCGAAATGCTTTCGAACAGCTAAAAAAGAGGCAATATGCGCGTATTACTTGCAGAAGATGATGAATATCTGGCGTCAGCACTGAACCTGGCGTTGAGTAGGTCTCGGTATACTGTAGATATTGCCAGAACAGGTCATGAGGCACGCGCGGCGATCACGACTACCGAATACGACCTCATGCTTCTCGATCTGGGGTTGCCAGGCGTCGATGGAACTGAAGTGCTGGCCGAGCTGCGCAAGCGAGATGATGACCTGCCTGTGATTGTTATCACAGCCAGAGATCAGGTGGAAGATCGCATCGAAGGACTTGATCTGGGCGCTAATGATTATCTCGTCAAACCGTTTGATTTCCGTGAGCTGGAAGCTCGAATTCGGGCTGTTCTAAGGAAATCGCACTGGCGCAATAAAATTGAAATCGTATTCGGCTCCTTGCGACTAAACACCAACCGCGGTGAAATTCATTTAAACGATAAACCGATGACATTGACTCCGAAAGAAGCGGTCGTGTTGAAAACTCTCATGGCAAAGGGCGGACGAGTCGTTAGCAAACGTCAAATTTTGGAGCAAGTTTCAAGTTGGACCGATGAGTCAACTGAAAATGCTGTCGAAATTACGGTTCATCGTTTGAGAAAGAAGCTTGAATCATCGGACGTCGAAATCAGTACAGTACGCGGATTTGGCTATGTTTTGGAGGCACGGAATGAGTGAGAGTTTCAATTCGAAAACAGCTACTCATTCTCTTTATTCCGTTTTTATTTGGACTATGGATCATCAGTGCGTTTTTAAACTACACCCTGATATCAACCATTTCGCGTGAGTCATTCGACCGCGATTTAATCAACTCTGCTGACTCGGTAGTTGGGCGGCTGCGAATCAAAGGAGGAAAAGTTGTTGCCGATTTGCCGCCTGCCGCGCAGGCAATTCTAAAGCATGATGAATCAGACCGGCTGTACTACCGCGTTTTATCTTCGGACGGTAAACTGATTTCAGGCGATTCCGACCTGCCCACTCCGTCAAAAAATTTGCCTGTCGGTGTTCCGCAAATCATTACGGCTAGAGTTCACGGCAAGAATGTCCGATTAACAGAAGTGCGAACGCCAATTGAAGAACTGCCTGGCGAGACGGTTATCGTTCAATTTGCCGAGACTACAAATGTTCGAAAATTATTCCAACAAAAATTGCTTTTGAGCAGCGCGATTCCTCAGTTGCTTTTTATCGTGCTCGGTTTTCTTGCTGTCTGGTATGGTATCGAAAAAATTCTCACGCCCCTGCGATTGGTTCAATCGCAGGTCACCAAGCGCTCCCCAAATGATTTTAGTGCGCTTTCTGACGCCGGGACACCGGAAGAAGTTTATCCACTAGTTAGTGCACTGAATCGATTGTTTGAACGAGTGCGTGACGAAATGCAAGCTCACCAGCGGTTTATTGCCAACGCGGCGCACCAGTTGCGGACGCCGCTTGCAGGTTTAAAGACCTACACCAGTATTGGATGCGAAATGTCCGAGGTCGATGATCTAAAGCACATCGTCCAGGAGATCGATCAGGGCATCGATCGGTCGAGCCGAATCGTTTCGCAGCTCCTCGCCTTGGCACGAACAGACGGCGAGAACTCAGCAATTACAAGAGTTAAAAGCTACATCGATTTAAACTTTCTGGTATCAGAAATAGTATCAGAGCTTGTTGATAATTCCATTCGAAAGGAAATCTCGATGACATTCGAGCCATCAAATTCGGTGCCACTAGTTTTTGGCGAACAGGCCGGTTTGCGGCACCTCGTTGTCAATCTGATCGAGAATGCCATTGCCTACACCCCTTCGCAGGGCAAGATCTTAGTGAAGTTAACCAATGATTCGAAAGTGATTCTATCTGTTTCGGACACTGGATGTGGGATTCCGGTTGAAGAACACGCTAAAGTTTTCGAACGTTTTTACCGTGTGCCTGGAACGCGCGGTATCGGCAGTGGGCTTGGATTGGCGATTGTCAAAGAAGTTGCCAATTCTCACTATGCCGAGGTTTCGATCTCTGCCAACGGTGGAGGGGGATGTTCTGTTTTGGTTTCATTTCCATCAATCTCAATTTCCGAAACTAAAGGTATTTCAGCCGAATCGAAAAGCGAAAGCATTTTGAAGGCATCGTCGAGAACATAATGCCTGCTACAGATCGCTTCGTGCCCTCGTCGAGCGTTCAGCCTTTAGCAGCACGCAGCTCTACTTATCTCTGGAGGAAAAATGCGTAAGAGAAATTTCTTGTTTACTGCTCTCGCCGCGATTATTTTGATGTCGGGCTGTGGTGGCGGTGGATCCGACCCCACGAAAACGACTGAGACTAAGGTGGAAACCGAGACCAGCACACCGGATGCGGAAGCCACTGAAACAACAACAACCGAGGAAAAAACAGAAGTCTCCACTGACGCGGATGAGCCTGCAGTAGAGAAATCAGAAACTAAAAAGACGAAAGAAACTAAAACTACGCGTAAGAGAAGGAAGTCCGAATAGCTCCTTTCAAGCGGAAGGGATGAACTCCGACTAGGTCTAAACAAAAGATTTTATCCGAACCCTAAAATGAGAACTGAGACTGGCATGCTAGTCTCAGTTCTCTATTTGATACCAGAATTGTCAGAGCGCACATTTAGAAGACCATGCGACTACTCATTGAACTTTCATTTCACGGATCTCTTTGTACAGCACTTCCGCCTCTTTAGCCTTGTTCATCTTGTAGAGAACCTTGGCGTAGTTCGTCAGTGTCTCGACTAACTTCGCATGATGCCCGCCATTCTTCCGCAGAATTGCGACGGACTCTTCGAACTCCTTTTCCGCTTCCGGAAGTTTATTCGTCTTGCTATGATTCTCCGCCAACTGGCTCAGAATCAATCCGTAGGTCTCACTTTCAGGGCTGGTTTCCTTCTCTAAGGCGGCTGCTTCCGACAGCGTCTTGCACGCTTCATCGTAGTTGTGAAGATCGGAATAGCACTGTGCCATTTCGGTTAGCAGACTCATTCTCTTTTTCGGATCTGTTGTTTGAGCAACCGAGGACTTCAACGACTCCAGCTTGTCTTTGAGCGCCCATTCGCGCGCTTCAAGTTTTCGATCAATCGTCTTGTTTATCTCCAGCGGTTTGAGAGTTGAACCGCTTCGGCTTACCTGCCAGCCCGCCTTTTGCAGCGGCACCCCGTTCCACTGATACCGTCTCAAATCCGCACCTGGTGGTCCTGCTGCAAGAGTGTACTCAATTGGAAAATTTTCCAGGTTTTGATCTGGCAACGGACCAAACGGCGCGGCTTTGCGAATGGCACTGAGAGCGGTATCATCCACGATCTTATATCCAGACGGTTTCTTGACTGAAGATTCTTTGATCTTCCCCTCTTTATCGAGAACGAACGATATCGCCACCTGACACACAGTCTTCGTTTCCGGCGCGCGCCAGACGGCGTTAATCTTGCTCCGCAGCTTGCCCATGTATGGTTCATAGTCCGTTTTCTTTTCCGGTGGTTGAAAACGAATAGTAAATTTGAGATTCAAACCACCCTTATACTCGACTGGCATCGGTCCGAACGGAGCCGACTTTTTCACTGCGTTGAGCGCTTCTTCATCACATCGTTCGTCGCCTGAAGACTTATCTACAGTTACTTCCTGGAGCTTTCCGTCTTTCTCGATTTTGATCAGCACCGTTGTCTCAATCAAAGTTTTGACTTCCGGTTTCCCGATATTTTTGTTGATCTTGTCATTAAACCGCTTCGACCATTCAGCCTCTGAGATTTCACCTTTGGCAACAGTTGGCTTCTTCGCCGCAGGAACAGGTTTGACCGCAGAGCACGGATGTGCCGTTGAGCTGAAACAGATGCCGGCTGCCGTCAAAAAGGTAAGTATTCTAGATTTGCTAAATTTCGAAGTCATCAACTTTCCTCATCGCATTCTCGTCGACCTTCGCCAGATCTTTTTTTCCGAGCTTGGCGTAAGCTGCGGCTCTTACTTTGAGCGCAGCGAAGTTGGAGCGCCCGCCTTTGTTCGAGTGAGTGAGAACTTCGGAGCAGTCGGCCACCGCTTTTTCATATTGGTTCAGCTTTAAGTAAGCGTCTGCTCTACTTACTAAAATTCGTTCTTTCTTATCAGTCTGTTTAATCGCGATGGTGAAGTCGTTGACTGCATCTTTGAGCCTGCCTGTGGACGCATATAGTTTGCCTCTTTCGAAATATTCCGATGGCGACTCGTCTGGTTTATGTTTTATCGCCATTCCGAAATCTTCGATTGCTCCTTTTGTGTCACGCAGTTCCTTTCGAATCTCTGCTCTGTATAGAGCATATTTGTGGTTGGTCGGGTCCAGCTTGAGCGCGATGTCGATTTCGCGCTCACCATCTTTATATCGACCAGTTTCCGTATAACACTCTGCCAATACCTTATGTGTCTTGGCGAGGTGCTTAGATTTGTCCGGTTGGTCAAGAGAAAGAATTTTTTTGCAGTCCTTAATTGCCTCCTCGTGCTGTTGTAAGAGCACGTAGATTTTTGCGCGCTCGAGTAAGCTCGGGATATATTCCGGGTTTTGTTTAAGGCTGATATCGAAGTAGTGCAGCGCCTCTTTAGGGCGTTTTTGTTTGAGAAGTTCTTTGCCCTTCACAAAGAGTGCCGAATCCACTGATTCCGCCGTCGCTGGTGGATTGGCGACAATCGTGAGACTGAGCGCAATTAACAGCAGGCTAGAAAAACTCCGAACTAAACGATTCATATTTAATACTTTTAGAGCAGGGAGAACTGTTTAACTAGACTACCAATCTTGGAGGGATTTGTGGTGTTGTGGTGAGAACCTGAATGGGCGTATTTTTCTGTTAAACTCAAAAACATGTTGTCAATTCAAACTAACGATTCGAAGAAGAAATCAATCGGCGAAAGTTGGCAGCCAGCGCCACCGCCTAGACCGAGGCGAAAACCTGCCAGCGACGCCCACGAGAAGAAGACCTGGACTGCGCCATTCCGAAGTTATACAAAGCACTGATGCGTTATGATTGTTGGATGCTTCGCCTCTCTTGACCGGAAGAGAAGCGCCGGTACGGTATCTGGATGCGAGGAGCGACCATGCCTTACACTACTATTGACCCCACTGAGCTTTACACGACTGCATTTCCGACTCTGACGCAGTCGGAGATGGATCTACTCGAGCAGTTTGCTACATGTGAAGTCTTCCAGGACGGGGAGCTGATTTACGAAGCCGGGCAAAGTGATATCGATCTATTCGTCGTCAAGTCCGGAAGTTTGGAAGTAATCAATCCGGCTGATGATAATAAACATGTCGTCACACACAAAGTCGGTAACTTTTCTGGCGATATCGATGTTCTGACGAGACGTCCTGTGATCACGTCTGGGCGCGCAGTCGGAACCACCAATGTCTTGCGCGTTAAAAACAGTGGTCTTCGCGAAGTTTTGCATAAAGTTCCTAAACTATCCGAAAAATTGCTAACTGCTTTTTTGCGACGACGCGAATTGCTTCTCGATACAGGCAAGCTCGGGCTGAGCGTCTTGGGGTATGCGCAATGCTCTCACACGACAGAGATTCGAGAATTTCTGCACAAGAATTTTGTACCATTCACTTTCTACGACATTGAAACTGAAGAAGGCAAGGCGCTTGCTGTGAACTTCGGCAATCCTGATTACGATCATATGCCGGCTGTAGAGTGTCGTGATGGAACGTTGCTGCACAAGCCTACCTTGCGAGAAATCGCACAGGGTGCGGGAATCTGGAGGCATTGTCCAAACGGCGAAGTCGATCTCTCCATCATCGGCGCTGGACCTGCTGGTATAGCAGCCGCTGTCTATGCTGCTAGCGAAGGTTTGAAGACATTCGTGTTCGATAAACTCGGACCTGGTGGACAAGCTGGCGGATCCTCACGGATAGAGAACTTCATTGGTTTTCCAACTGGTCTGTCCGGAACAGAATTGGCGACGCGTGGTGTTTTGCAAATGCTCAAATTTGGTGCGCAATTGGTGGCACCAGTTTCGGTGACAAAGATTACACGTTCTTCCGAATGCGGATCGCATGAGGTGCATCTGGATTGTGGCGCGGTAATTAAATCGCGCGTTGTTTTAGTTTCAACCGGAGTTCAGTGGCGTAAACTGGCAGCGGCTAATGCCGATAAATTTGAACGTTCCGGAGTCTACTACGCCTGTACGACTGTCGAAGCAATGTTGCACGATCAGTGTGATGTCGCCGTCGTCGGTGCGGGAAACTCGGCTGGTCAAGCGGCTGTCTATCTTGCCGAATGTTGTCCGAATCGAACTGTTCATATGATTATTCGTTCGCAACTTGGCGGAAAATCCATGTCGGACTATCTTGTTTCGAGAGTTCGTGAAAATCGAAATATTGTCGTCCATGAAACTGCTGAGATTACTTCAGTAAACGGAGACATGTTCGTTGAATCAGCCGATGTGCAGTCGGAATCGGAGGGAACCTTCAACCTTCCGGTTAAGGCCGTTTTCGTCTTCATCGGTTCCATTTGTTCTCACGACTGGTTGCCTTCTGAAGTTGAGCGCGACGCTAAGGGTTTCATTCTCACGGGCAGTGACGCATACGCAACCGGCAAATGGCCCTGTAAAAATCGCATGCCGTGCGCACTGGAAACTACAGTGCCGGGAATTTTAGCGGCCGGTGATGTTCGAGCCGGCACTACAAAGCGCGTCGGTTTTGCCGTAGGCGATGGCTCTCAGGCGGTCAGTTGTGTGCACAATGTTTTGCAATTTGCGCCAGATCAGCACTAGCCCTCGTGACTTGTCTAATATCAAAAGTATTTGCCGACGTCTTTCCAGCTTTCTCAACAGTGTAGATACTAAAATTACGTTCATTCCGTTTTTGCCCGCTGTCCGTAGCGGTACGATCACATCCTCGCGTTTTTATTGAGGGAGTGTTTCTATCATGACAGAGTTGATGGTGAGCGGTTCGGCGGCGACTTGCGATAAGGCTACCTCGTTTATTGATTTGGAAAAGTACAGAATAGACAAGCCGGAATCCGCGGAGTACCGTGCTCTGATCGAGCACTGCAGAGAGCAATTGCACAAGCAAGGCGCTTGCGTCCTGAAGGGTTTCATCAAACCGGAAGTCGTTGCCGAGATGGTCGTTGAAGCGACGGAACTCGCTCCGACCGCGTTTCACAACACAGTCACAGGGAATGCCTATCTCGTGGAAATTGACGAGAGTTGGCCGCAGGATGATCCGCGCCGCATGACTGATACTACATCCCTGGGTGCAATTGGCTACGATCAGATGCCGTCTAGCTCGTTGGTTCGGACTCTGTACGAATGGGATGGGCTGATGGATTTTCTCGCTGACGCGCTTGGCAAAGAAAAAATCTACCGCTATGCCGACCCGATGGGTGCACTCAATATCGCAACTATGAAAGAGGGCGATTACCTGCGCTGGCATTTCGATCAAACTGATTTTGTCACCACGATCCTCTTACAACCAGCGGAGAAGGGCGGCGAATATGAGTTTGTTCCGATGATTCGCAGTGCCGAAAATCCGAATTACGAGCATGTGCGACGTGTCCTGCAAGGCTCTGACGAAGGTGTTGTCACTCTGGAAATCGAACCTGGTTCTCTTGTGCTGTTCGAAGGACGCAATTCACTTCATCGGGTTACACGCATCGAAGGTGATCGCACGCGATTTATCGCATTGCTCGGATACGACACGAAGCCGGGCACATTGAGCAGCGATTACTTGAGGAAGATGAGATATGGACGTTCCGAGCCGATCGAATCAGTTAAGTAAGAATAGAACTGGATGGAAAAAATCCGAGAGTCGCTGGGAATGCGACTCTCTTGGTTCTGTGGAAATTCCAGCCAATGCGTTGTATGGAATTCAGACTGCCCGAGCTATTGCTTGCATGTCTTTCTCGGATTCGAAGCTCAGTCAATATCCAGACTTGATTGCTAATTTAGCTCTGGTCAAGAAAGCTTGCGCCATGGCCAATCTCGAGGCTGATGTGTTGACTGTTGACGTCTGTGAGGCGATAAGACGAGCGTGCGATGAAGTTATGACCGGCCGCTATGACCACGAGTTTTCGATTGATATGCTCCATGGTGGTGGCAGTATCGGTTTGAACCAGAATGTGAATGAGGTTTTGGCAAACCTATCCAACGTCCGTCTGGGGCGTCAGCCTGGCGACTACGCGCCGGTCTCACGCCAACATGTGAACGCTGGTCAGTCGACTGCCGATGTTTGTCATACGGCGTTTCGACTTTGCATTCGAGCTAGAATCACCAAACTGATTGAAGTCCTGCAGCAGATGCTGACGATACTTGTTGAAAAACAAAACGAGTTTCAACATGTTGAAACTCTGGCACGAACCTGCCTTCAAGATGCTATGCCGGTGGCGCTCGGCACCACATTTGGTGCGTTTGCGAGTTTCATCTCAAGACGACTAAACTGTTTGGAGACGTCAGCGCGTAAGCTGGACGAGGTTAATTTAGGCGGCACCGTCATCGGTGATGGCGGAGGCGCAGAGCCTCGCTACAGAGATGCTGTATTATCTTGTCTTTCCGGCTTGGTCGGGAGAGAACTCTCAGTGCGAGCCGATCTCTTCGACGCCGCTCAGCACATGGACGATTTGACAGATGTGTCTTCAGAACTGATCGCTTTAGCCGAGGGACTGGTCAAACTGAGCAAGGATTTGCGGCTGCTCTCTTCAGGACCACACGGCGGTTTCTTTGAGATCGCTCTGCCGTCTGTTATCGAAGGGTCATCGTTTTTTAAAGGCAAGATCAATCCGGTCATACCTGAGAGTATGATTCAAGCGTGTATGGTCGTCTTCGGTCTAGATCGAGTCGTACAATCGGCCGCTGAGCATGGCGAGTTGAACTTGAACATCTTTGATGGTTTAGCCGCAAAGAGTATTTTAGATGCAACGCAAATTCTCGAAAGAGCAATTTCGATGTTTTCAGAACACTGCATCGATGGCATCGAGGCAAATCGAGAACGCTGTCATGAATTGTCTTCGATGGGCTTCGGATTGAAGCGGGATGATGGTCCAAGGCTGAACTAAGCGGTTAAAAACGGTTTTACAAAGCGCACTTCGACATTATGTCAAAACAAAAAAGTGAGGATAAATTGAACGCGATTCTAGAAGAAACTCCGATGGCTTCAGCTCTTGAAAAACCTGAGATAGCCTGGTCTAAGTCATATCTTGCCAGTCGTAAAGGCTCTTATGTCAAAGGCGCGTTCACGGCGAGCGGAAACGATATTATCGAAACAATCAATCCGGCTAGCGGCGAGCTTCTTTGTCAGATTGTCGAGACCACCGGTAATGAATTGGAGCAGGCTGTGACGGCTGCGCGAGCGGCGTTTCAAGCGAAGAGCTGGCGGAAAATGCCGCGCAGAGAGCGTGCCAAGTTGTTGCAGCGCATTGCTCAGACAATTCGCCGGCATCATGCCAAACTCGCTACTTTAGAAGCTCTGGACAACGGCAAGTTGTTCATGGAAGCGTTTAACGATGACATACCGGAAGCAGCCGACGTGTTCGACTACTATGCCGGATGGGTGGACAAAGCTTACGCTGAAAACTGTCCGGTAGACGATGGCTTTTTAAACTACACCGTTCGTGAACCGCTCGGCGTTTGCGCGCTTGTTGTGCCATGGAATTTTCCACTGCTGCTGGCTTGCTGGAAGCTCGCCGTTGCTCTTGCAACAGGGAATACGGTAGTTGTTAAACCCTCGCCGTATACACCATTGACGGTATCATATCTTTTTCAGATACTACACGACGAAGCCGACCTTCCAGCAGGTGTAATAAACCTGGTTCATGGTGGCAAGGCGATCGGAACGGGTTTGTCTGAACATCGCGGAATCGACAAAATTTCATTCACCGGTAGCACCGCTGTCGGTAAGGAAGTGGCTGCTGGAGCGGCTAATTCAAACTTGAAACATGTTAGTCTCGAACTTGGTGGAAAGTCTGCAAATATCGTTTTTGACGACGTTCCGGATCTCGATTTTGCCATTGAACGATCGTATCAAGCAATGTTTTCCCACAAGGGTGAGAAGTGTTCCGAACCAACCCGCTTATTCGTTCACCAATCACTCTACGAGCACTTCTTGACCGAATTGGCGAAGCGCGCAGATGCCACTGTCTGTGGTGCGCAGTTCGATCCTTCCGCGACCCAAGGTGCGCAGTGCAATTTACCGCACTTCGAAAAAATTATGAAGTACATAGAACTTGGCAAAACTGAGAAGCTTCGTCTGGTAGCCGGCGGCCATCGGGATGAAAGTGGCGATAATGCCAAAGGTTTGTTTGTTCGTCCAACTATTTTTGCTGATGTTGCGTCGAAGTCCAGGTTGTTTCAGGAGGAGATCTTCGGTCCTGTTCTCACTGTGACGCCGTTCACGACCGAAGACGAAGTTGTCGCGTTGGCGAATGACACCATATATGGTCTTGCGGCCGGTCTCTGGACAGCTGATATCAGCAGAGCGAATCGCGTGGCATCGGAGTTGGATGCAGGCATGGTTTTTGTCAACAAATACGGTTGCTACGACTTCGCCAGTCCCTTTGGCGGTTTCAAACAAAGCGGATGGGGTAAGGAGATGAGCAGGCATTCACTGGATGCCTTTACGAAATTGAAATCTGTTTGGATAAAATATTAGGTTGTGATTTGAGAGAAAACACATTTGCAGTACCGTCTGGTTTTCAGTGGAGAAAAACTCCCGCCAATGGTTTTGTTTTCGACACATTCACGGCCGGTCCGCCAGACGGTCCTGTCGTGATTCTCCTGCACGGGTTTCCGGAATTCGCTGATGCCTGGACTGAGGTTATGCAACCGCTGGCTGCCGCCGGTTATCACTGCATTGCCATTCAGCAGCGTGGATATTCGGATGGTGCGCGTCCTCTGCGTGTCGAGGATTATCACGTTGATGCTCTGGTTGCAGATGTTTTGTCCGTAGCCGATGTTTTTAGTGCCAAACAATTTCATCTCATTGGTCACGACTGGGGGGGAGTGGTCGCGTGGGTTTTGGCTGCTCAACATGCTGCCCGGCTGCACACTGTGAGCGTGCTCTCGACTCCTCATGTCGACGCCTTTCTGGAAGCTATCAAGGTCGATCCGGAACAGAAGAAAAAATCGATGTACGTAGGTCTTTTTCGATTGCCCTTTCACATCGCCGAGTTTCTGATTCTTCGTGATAATGCGAACCGTCTTAAATCCGCCTATCGCGGGCAGCTCAGCTCAGAGCAGTTGGAAGCCAATGTGGTTCGGTTTTCCAAACCAGGTGTGTTGACCGCTGCCTTGAACTGGTACCGAGCGCTGCAGAAAAGTATGCGCGTTGGAATAATTCGCGATGTGCCGGTGCTCTATATCTGGGGCTCTGAAGATCAGGCGCTTGGTCGTACCGCAGCTCTTAAAACAGCGGATTTCGTTTCATCCAGTTATAAATTTGTCGAGTTAGAGAGAATGTCTCATTGGCTGTTGGAGCAGGCGCCGGAAGAGTGTGCCAAACTTTGTTTGCAGCACATATCGTCTGTTCAGAATTGTTGAAAACTTAATCCGTCAGAAAATTCGCGCCGTGAAAAATTACAATGCCGGTTCTGGCTCTTGGTTTAATCGAGCGATCACTGCGGTCGCGGCAAGCACGACGATAGCTCCAGCTATTTGAATCGGCGTCATTGTCTCGTGTAATATAAAAAACGCTAAAATAGTTCCGAACACGACCTCTAGCGACAGGAAGGATGCGATTACCCAGGGCTTCAACGTTTTGAACGCATACAGGTAGAGGCTTACTCCAATAACGGAAAATACAATCGCATAACTGGTTATGAGCAAGAGCGCTTTGGTCGTAAGACCGAACGCTTGACCTGGAATGCAAAAAGCAAGCGCTGTGATGATCACACCACCGATAGTATTGGTCATGAGATTGAGCCCGGCGGGACTGGTTTTCTGCACTACTTCATTCGTCGGTATGTATGAGTAGGAGAGAAACAGCAAAGAGATTACGACAAGCGCATCTCCAAGATTCGGACCGCCTACTGCTTCGTTAGGTGCCACCACCAGACCAGAACCAGCAAGCAGTGCGAGTAGGGCAATTAGCTTTTTGGGGTTTGGCTTCTCATTGAAGTAGATCATGCTCCAGACGAAGACAAATACCGGTTCGAGTCTCAGTAAAAGCACTGCCTTTATTGCAGTCGTCATTGTGAATCCGCTTACAATCAAGGCTGAGCCAATGATGTTTCTAGTGAATAAGACTTTTAAAAACGGCATGCGCAGCTCGTTCAAAAGTTTTGAAATTTGTAGATCCGCTTTTGAAACGAGGGCAATAACAATCAGGAAGGGTACCGAGAATAGCGAGCCCAGACCGGCAATCACCAGTGGCGGTGCCTCGCCTCCAGCCATGTTTGTCACGATGATGCTGAGGGCAATGAAGAATGGCGCCAGAACAGCTGCGGCGATTCCTTTGTCAATCTTCATTCAGTGCCCTGCGGTAGGCGGCGGCTTTTGAGCTGTGCCGCTCTGCAATTCGATTCATCCCGGTATTGTATCGAATTTGTTTGAAAGAGGGAACGATTACCCGATGAGGGTTGAGCCAATAGTGTGGTTTCAGTTCGGATCGAATTCTGTAGGTAATCGAGTTTTCAGCGCGCCTGTCGGACGGTTTGCTATCTCACCGGGGCTGGCTGGAGCATCGCGTCGATGATTTTCTTCGCCGAATCAGATGTGGTGGCAATCGTGTTCGGATCATTGCCGTGTGCTCTAATGAAAGTCACTTCGGTAATACCTACGAATCCCAGAATTGCGCGCAAGTAAGGTTCAACGAAATCCATGCTTTTCATCGGTTGCTCAGAATAATCGCCACCAGTGGCGGTGACTATATATGCCTTCTTGTTTTTTATCAAACCAGCTGGCCTACCGCCTTCGTAGCTAAATGTTTTACCCGGGCGGACGACCAAATCGATATAGGCTTTGAAAACGGCAGGGACACCGAAGTTGTACAGCGGTACTCCGAAGACGTAAGTGTCGGCGTTTGCCAGTTCTTCGAAAAGCTCGTCTGGTTGCTGTAGAACAAGTTTTTGTTGCTCGCTCTGCTGCTCCGCCGGCGTATAGAACGCGCCAATTATGTTGCCGTTCACAAATGGGAGGTTGCTTTCCGCAAGGTCGCGGTAGTGGACTTCACCTGTTGGATTGGCTTCTTTCCACTTGTTGGCGAAGTATTCGGTCAATGCTCTGGTGGTTGATTGTGGACCCTTGGCGCTTGAGTCTATATGCAGAAGTTTACTCATCATCGTTTCCTTTCGTGTGACTAGGCGCATGACGCGCGACGATATGTCTCCGAATGCGCCGGTTTGTCGCGGCGTTTCGGTTAGCAAATTTGTTGTTTTGGGAGTTCTCGTTTATTATGGTACTAAGACTAGACCGAATGGTCTATGTGTCAGAGTCCAAGTTTTATGTCCGATCGTTCAGCTTTGTCGAGAGAGTAGAATATATGGACTGTTTGTCTGATGTCCTAAATAGAGTCCGTTTTAAAGGAACCATTTATTGCGTGACTGAATTCACGGCGCCGTGGGGATTGGAATTGCCCGGCTATGAAGGTCACGTCGGCTTTTTGATGATGCTTCGCGGTGGTTGTCTCGTCACGCTGCCTGAGACGAATCAGACCTTTTCGCCGGCCAGCGGTGAGCTCATGCTTTTGCCGCGCGGCGCGGTCTGCGTCATTCAAGATCAGGCAAGTAGTGCCGTCACTCCAATTGTCGAAGTGAGCGATGGCAAGCCACCCGTGCGCGGGCAGTTGTTTAAATACGGCGGTGGTGGCGCGCTGACATCGTTGCTGATGGGTTGCTTCGAATTTGACATGCGAGTGAAGAACCCGCTTGTGGAGGGTCTTCCCGATGTAATCTATTTGAAGGCTGAACATTTGCAGTCGGAGCCCTGGCTCGACACGACCCTTCGTTTTCTCGCGGCTGAAACGGAGAATGGCAGGCAAGGTACGAATCTTTTAGTTAGTCGTTTAACAGACATGGTTTTTGTTCAGGTTGTTCGCGCCTATATTTCCCAAATCAAGAACTGTACCGAAGCGCCAAACTGGCTACGAGCGCTTGGTGATCCGGAAATTGGCGCGGCGCTAAACCTAATTCATGAACAGCCCGCTGCACCATGGACGGTGGCGTCACTGGCCAGCGCGGTGGGAATGTCTAGAACTTCGTTTGCGACAAAGTTCGCTTCGTTAGTGACCTACAGTCCGATGGATTATCTGACCTCGTGGCGCATGCAGCAAGCTGTGAGTTTGATGGAGCAGGGCGAAGACAATCTGGCACAGATCGCTAACGCTGTCGGATACACCTCGGAAGCCGCGTTTGCAAAAGCCTTCAAGCGCGAAGTCGGACAAGCACCAGGCGGATTTCGACGAACTCTTGGTAACACTGCACGAGTATTGTTGAGCGTTTAGAACTGGGTGTAAGGGCTCGTTTTAGAAGGACCTTGTTCGCAATGGCATCACCGTGAATCGAGTGTTTGGAAGCGTTTATTAGCAAGGTGGAATCTAGAGTGGCTTTTGCAGTTTTGGTGCAGGCCAGTTGATTCGATTAAGTTCAAGTCTCCAGGCGTCTTCAGAGAGACCATCTTTGAGTTCATCGTTGTCCGCATTGAGAATGAAGTAGCCGGCGCGTTCTTCTGAATTCTCGAAATCCGCTAATGCTTCTGCGTAACCGGTTATGTGAGGCAAATTTACCGCTAACTTCTTGATGTTGCCACCTACGATCGTGCCCATCGTAGGATCGACGATAAATCGCTCTGCGGCATCCGATGGACCTCTTCGAAGAATGATCACTTCCGACGAGCCTGTTCTAATTATTCGGTAACTGCCGCCAAGCGGCTTATTGTAATGACCTTGAAAATCGAGCTTGCTTGAAGTTCGCTGTGATTGCTCAAATGCCAAACCGGCTGCTACCGACACGCAGATCAGGATCGTCGCGATCACTGCTAATCCGACCTGTGTCGAGTTTCCAACCGTCCCGGATCCATTGCCTGAATTCATAGCCCTAATTGTATCGAATTTTGAGGCGCTGTTCCTAAGTGGGCGAGCTTTTCGGGACACCGTGCTGGATTTGAATGTTTTGACTTAACTATTTTCGAATCTATTTGGCGATGTCAATTTCAATTAAGCGTGAGAAACTAGGGCTCGGTCTTTTCGCTCGCTATGCGATAGGCTGTTGATTCGATATAGCATCCTGGCACTGGAGGTGTCGTCGTTTGTCTAAGCAAAATTATTCCGCCATCGCTGCTTTTCTATTGGTAGCTGCTTGTGGGTTAACTTCTCCTGCTGATGCCAAAGTTGCTACAAAGAAGGCGCCGCCGACTGCACCGGCGATTCGTCGAAACGTCACATCGGCATTGGGTGAAACCAGACTGTTCAGAGGGAAGGTTTCTAAAGACGTGAGCGATGGTGAGAAAGCTTTGCTTGCCGGACAATACGATCAGGCGGTAGCTAGTTTTCGAAAGGCGCTGAATACGAACTCTCGTGATGTTTCAGCACTGTCCGGACTTGGTTTTGCTCTGGCTAGTCAGTTTAAACTAGATGGTGCCGAGCAGCAGTTTAAAAAGGCTATATCGATCAAGAAAGACGATCCGCTGGCTCATGTTGGAATGGCTTTTGTCAAATTCAATGGCTTGACGTCATCTTCAATGACCGTGATATCGCAGAAGAATGCCATTTTAAGTCAGGCTGAATCTGAATGTCGATTTGCGCTGAAAAAGGATCCTGGCATGCCTGAAGCACTTCTGGTACTGGGTATGGTGCAACGAGAGCAAGGCAAATTAGACCAAGCACTGGATAGTTTCAATAAATCGATTGCCGCAGATCCAAAGTATTCAATGGGTTTTGTAAACCGAGGGTTAATCGAACTCAAGACGGGGGACACCGGAAGTGCGATTGCTGACTTCAAAGAAGCGATTCGTTTGCGTTCTTCCAATTCGACAGCGCACTATGGTTTAGGAAAAGCCTACACCCAACTCGGACAGCTGGACGATGCCTACAAAGCGTTAAACACATCTTTATCGTTGCAGAAAAACAGCGCTCCTGCTCGAATTGCGATGGGAAACGTTTATCAACTTCAAGGCAATTCCGTAGCAGCGGTTAAAGAATACAAAGCGGCAATTGCGATCAAGGCTGAGAGCGAGGAAGCGTATTTGAAACTCGCCGATATCCTTAATGGCCGCGGCGATCTCGAAGCTGCCGCGCTCAATCTGCGTTCGGGTGTGGAACTCAGTCCGAGAAACGTCGACCTGCACCTAAAGCTCGGAGATATCACCTTGGCGTTAGGAAAAACCGATGATGCGCTCAAAGAGTACACAACGGTTTTAAACTTTGCTCCCGGCAATGTGCCTGCGGTCAACGGCATGACCAGAGCCTTGATGTTGAAAGCTCAGAAGGAAGCTGATGGTGCCTTCTTTGTTTCCAACAATTTTGAGTCGGCTGAGGCGCTCATTCAGAGAGCGATTCAGATGAATCCGAATAGTATGGAATTACGTTTGGCTGATGCAAAATTGAGAGCGATGTCGGGGCAACCTGTCGATCTTTCAAATATCGGTACTCCGACGAACGACGCTCAACGACTTGCATACGCTGAAGCAATGATTGCGCAGTTCAATTTCCAGGAAGCCTCTCAAGCAATGTCGACTGTGATTCAAAACTGTCAGACTGCTGAAGCTACTTTCGCCGTCGCCGATATGGCTTTGTTGACTAGAGACATAGACAGCGCCGAGCAAGCCTATAACAAGGCTGCCACCTATGGTGGTGCCGAGGTCGCCTCACGTGCCAAGCGTGGTTTATACGCGGTGAGCAATGCGAGACAGAAGGCGCAAGAGGATCTCAATCTGGCGACGGATCTCGCGAAGAAAGGACAATTCGCAAGTGGTATCGATAAATTCCGATCTGCTGCGTTTCAAAATCCGAGACTTGCACAAGCGCACCTTGGATTAGCGGAAGCACTCGAAAAGTTTCAAAAGAAACAATCACCTGCGCTCAGAGAAGCTGCACTTCAATACCGTGCCTATCTGGCTCTGGAGCCTAATTTGCCTGAGAAGGAGCGAGAAAAAATTAGCAAGCGCGCAGACAAGTGCCAGGAAATTGCGCTCAAGATCGATCAAGGACATCCACCTACAACGCTGGGAACGATCTTTCGACCGGTCAGCAATTTCGGCAAGAAAGTCGGCGATGGTATTAAGGGCGCCTTTCAGTAAAAGCAGAACTGTTTTTTGCTTGAATGGAAACTCCCTCGGCCTCGGTGTGTTTGAGTTCTTGAACGGAACGTGAAAACACGCATGAAACGAACCTGCGGTGCGCTGGCGTCGAGAACATGAAAGAATATGTTGCAAAAGGTCTGCTCGTTGCTGAGCAGACTTAGTATGTTGGTAGTTTGGTATCGAACCGTTGAGGCTTTCCTTAGTCTTGCGATGGCTGCCATTCCTTTTCTTCATCCAAAATCGTATGACCTTCTGCTGATGGTTGTCGCTAGGCAGTCTCTCGGCTCATGCCTTAGCCATTCTTTTTCCCTTTCTTTGATGCTCGTTTAGTCCTTCCAGGCGCAGTTTTAGAACTGGGCTCAGCAGCGCTTGTATTTTCAATTGAGCCTTTTAAACGCAGTCGAATTGGTCCGACCGCATTGCTTGCTGAATCAATTGTTTGTCCTTTTTGGGTAATTTCTATCAAGTTTTTTTTCTTGAGTTTGTCGGCGACCGTCCTGATCTTCGGCATCAAATCTCGCCATTCATGAGGCTCCAGTGCTCTAGCCACATCAGAGGGACAAATGGATTTGCCCGAAGATCGCTCGTTTAGAAGTTCAAGAATTTTTTCGGAAATCCGACCCTCTGACTGCGATTTCGTCAGCGCTTTGGTTTCAATTGCTGCCTTTGTTTCAGAGTTCTTCATAGTCTCGTGATTTTTATTCTTGATTGTCTTGGACCGGACTTTCGCGATTTGTGTCAGGTCGACTTTTTGACAATTCGGGCAGAAATAAACGATCCGGCTATATAACTCTTTCTCCTCTTCTTCCAGTAGTTCTCTTTCCATACTGGCGTCTTCTTTGGGCGTGATAATTTGCCGAAGTTGTTTGATTTGATTCGCGCAAAACAGGCATGGCAGATTTGTTCGCCTGAAAACGTAATGATGGGTTCCATATTCTTTGCCAGGTACGTAGACCAAACTCGGGTCTGTCGCCAAACGCTCCTTTAGTTGAGGCGTGACAGTCACTCCATCGGTCTCATATGCCTGCTTGGAAATTCTGGGTACTAGTTCGGTGAGAACGTGCACCTCACCTTGTTTCAATTCATTGATAAGACGCCAGGGGTTTATCTTTGCAAGAAACATAATCTCTGCTCTCAGATAGTTTCCTAACCCAGATACTATATGTTGATCGAGGAGTGCATCACCGATGGTGCGGCCTTGGTTCTCTTCCTGGAGTAATCGGCGCTGAAACTCAGCTTTGTCGAATTCACCCGTGTACGGCAGCACGTACGGACCGAGTGCGCTGAGTAACGGTAAATCTTTTAGAGGATCTCCGACTCCGAGTTCAAATATGGGTGCAGACATCAAGATCGCCGTGGCTCCCTCCACCTCAATCCGGGCACGTTCTCTTCGGTCGCGAGGAATCTCTTCATTGCCCTGACGAACCTCCCAGCGCCCCCACATCATTTGATGAGAGTAGAAATAGAAACTACCTTGTAGTAAACCAATGATGTTTTTGCCATGAGCAAAGATTCTTTCAATTGTCTTGTCTTTCAGTTCATCGGGATGGTCTGTCAGCCATGCTCGTGCTTGTTTGGTACGAGCTGAAAGGTCCAAGACTTTTTTGCCGGACAATTGCGCTGCTAACTGATCGGCGAAACGTCGCACCTCTGGGGCTTCAGGCATAATGTTCTCCATTTTCGTCCTTTCCAAGGACGGTGATATTCCTGATCGGTTCCTTCGATGCTCCTGAACGACGACCTCAACGTTCATTGAGTGGCAGTGTCGCTCATGGACCGACTATTTGAAATGATTCTCCTGCTCGAATAATTCCTGCTGTTTTTACGACTCCGACCAAACCGCGCTTGTGCATTCCTTTCTTGACGAACGCATGCGGTGAAATTTCTTCATGCCTTTTCGCGATAGCCTTTCCGGCTTGCGTGCATGGATCGTTTTCCGCTTCGACTAGAAGTTCCGCGTCGGAAAATTTCAGTACGGTTCCCTTTGCCATGGCGCTAAAATTTTCGATACCGGTGACAACGAAGTTGGGTCCAAGAAGTTCCGGTTCCAGTTCTCCAAGAGCGAGCGCCAATGCAACCTCATTGAGCTCTTCCCTCGAGATCGCAGACCATTGTCTCCAGTTGCGAATCATCGTACCTCGCGGAATTCCTTTGTCGCGTCCATCTGCTTTTTTGAGCGCTCCGGCATGTCGATCGCCAACGATTCCGTCGAGCCGAAGTTCCAATAGTTCACACTTTTGCTTGACTACGCTTTGCTTTTCTCCGCGATATAAAAGTTCTACACGACCGGTTTTCATAAGCACCATCGCTATTGGACGCCGGCTTGTGTAGCCGATAAGCGACGAAGTACAGGTATCAATTGAGCCGCAGAGCGGTATCGATCTTCAACTTCCATTTGTGTGCAAGATTCCACAAATTCGCAGATTTCGGCCGATAGATCCTGCCGATTGTCTTTCGGGTTCGACGTTGAGAGCGCCTCTGGTTCTTGTCCAACGAGCATATAGTAAAGAGTGCAGCCAAACGCGTATATGTCGCTTTCAACCATTGCTTTGCCGCGAAACTGTTCCGGTGCGATGTATGCCTGCTTACCAACCAGGGTGCCGGTTGCCTGCCCTATAAATTCATTGGCGGCACCGAAATCGATCACGACGATGCTACCGTCCTTGGTGATTACCAAATTGTCCGGTGTCAGATCGCGGTGAATGATCGGTGGCTCCTGCTCGTGCAGATACTTCAAAATGTTGGCAATTTTTATTGCCCAATCGATTACTACAGTCTCAGTCTGAGCGCCATTCTGTTTGATGAATTGTCTGATGTCTTGACCGTTCAAATATTGCAGCATCAAATAGGTGCGACCACCTTCGACGAAATAATCAAGCACCTTGACGATGCCCGGATGTTCGAGTTTCATCAGTAATTGAGCTTCCCGTTCGAACATCTCTTTTGCTTTTGCTTTAACGCTGGCTTGTGCATCATCAGGAATCACTGCTTCTTTGATCACGACGAGTTCAGCTCCGTCGTTTCGATCGGCAAGGTAAACCGCCGCCAACCCCCCGAGTGCTAGGTGGCGAACAATTTTGATTGTGCCATTGTTCAGTGTGCGACCTGGTTCGAGTGGGACGAAGTTAGTCGGGCAGTACCGCCGGCGGAGCTCTTCTTCCCACATGTCGGTATAACTCAAATCGTTTCTACCGGAGGCTAAAAGCTTGATATCGCTTCTCAACGCGGCGACATTTTCGCCAATTTGGCAGCCGTTACTCCAGAGTTCTACAGCCAGAATAATCTGCTCAGCCTCGTCCGGCGTGAGTTTTTCAATGTCTAGAACGATTGGCTTGTGCCTGCTGGTAAAAAACATTAATTGGCGGTATTTCCACTCCTTCTCTGCATGAGCGACATCGAGTCTGGTCAGCTGCGACCAGCTGTAATACGCAGTCGAAGCTCCCAGTTGATTGAGCAGTAAGGGCATGCGGATACCACTTCTATCTACGATCAGCTCAGTCTTTGCGAATAGACGAGTCATCGTCAGACCAATCATAGATACGGCGCTGCAACTCATGATTGCTGCTATAAACTTAAGTGCTTCATAGAGTTGCTGACCGCTGCCAAAAGCATGATACACACCAAAAGCAAAGAAGCAGATTCCTAGTCCGATGATTGTAATTGCAGGACAAATAATTCCCCACACAGGAAAGGTCGTGTTCAAGAATCCTCTGACGACCGGCACCCCAGTGGACTCGTACTTCGCCTTGACGGCAAGCTCTGCCATATTATTCGCTCTCCTGTTTAACAAGATTTTCTTCGAGCTTAATTGTGCCACCATGAGCGACCGCAACCCTTTCGTCTTCAGTTGCGATCTTCAATCGGGTGCCTTCATGCTCGAGTGCGGACAGCAGATCGGCTCTCAGAGCGCTGGCGTCCTGGTAGCGCTGTTCGGTCTTTAGCGTCGTACATTTTTGAATGATGGTATCGAGTGCGGTGCTAATCTCCTCGCGTTTGCTACGAATCTTTGATTGCGTGATGGGCTCCGGATCCTTTCCGGATAGCATAAAGTAGAGAGTGCAACCCATTGCATAGATGTCACTTGCATGGATTGGTTTTCCACGAAACTGCTCCGGCGGCACGTAAGCATGCTTACCGACCACGGTTCCCGTCATTCCAGTATCATGAGTCTGGGCCACGTTGAAGTCGATTAGTTTTACTGTACCAGTGACTTCGAGCATGAGGTTGTCCGGGGTGAAGTCGCGGTGAATGACGTTTCTTTCATGCAAATACTCGAGCATGTCGCACATCTGCAGAGCCAATTCGATCACTTCTTTCTCGTCCATTGGTCGGCCGAGAGCGTGGTCTCGTAGGTTTTTGCCCTCGATGTGTTCTAACACCAGATAACCGCGATGATCTTCGACGAAATAATCACGCAGTTTTACAATCCGATCGTGAGAAAGCAGATTGAGCGTTCGCGCCTCATGCTCGAAGCGCTCAAGCGATTGTCTCCGAACAGATTCTTCGACAAAAATCGGAAAAATTGTTTCTTTTAAAACCACTTCTTCGCATAGATTTTTTTCCAAACTGGAATTGACACGACTGAGGTAAGCGGCTCCCTGACCGCCTACACCGAGTTTCATGAGCACTTCGTAGCGTCCTTCATTGAGTGTATTTCCCGGTTCTAACGGCTCCAGTTTTTCCCGTTCTGGTGAACTCGACAGTGACTGTAACCATAGTTCTGTATAACTCGTTTGTTGTTGCGACATCAGCGCTTCCGCGAGTGTCGGTGTAATCAAACATCCGGGAGCAAAGTGTTTCAACCGCTCATAAAAATCGGCTCTTCCTCTTGGGTCGAATGCTCCGTACTCGAGTGTTTTTAAGACCTTTCCATCCTTACCTTTGAGAACTATTTTCCACTGATCCGGTTGCGAAGACTCCGATGAACGGGTCATGTCTGCGCTTCCGATGTCAAACCAGTTCAGTGATGCCATTTTGTATCGAACTAGTTTGTAGCCTTGCATAAAATTGATACCGGATTGATCGAGGATGAGAAGAGTCGGTTGGTGCAATCTTCGAAGGAGATTGATAAATAGAAATAACGACACGATCGCCGCTATCATTCCGACAAGTGGATTGGCTGCGATCTCAGCTGCGCTGGAGATGCCCTTGGTTAAAAATGTGCTCCACGCTCCGAAGAAACCCGAAATTGCTGTCGACGCTTTTTGTGGAAGTGACGACACATCAAATGTCTTGGCAGAATTGGATAAAAGGTAAACAAACCAAGTGCTGTTGAGCCAGATTAGAGGGCAGAGACAACAGACCAGCAGTGGACCGACTCTAGCCCAGCTGCTCAAGCTGTTCATGAATCCGTTGAATGTTTCTGTCATCACCCGGTGCGCATGATACGGAATCTCGATTTGCGGGCTCAAGGCGCTTCGCATTTGAGGACTGAGTTCCTGACAGCGAGAAAGTGTGCGCAGCGTAGGGTCTATATTGCAGTGCGGGTAATGTTTGTCGACGTATTTGACCAGGTAATGCACGTCTTTGGCATCGAGTCTTGTCAGTTCAAACGGCCAGATATAACCGTCTTGAAACGTGAGGACGATTTCTTTGGGAATTAATTTGTCGGTTTCATAGTTTACTGAGAACGTCGACAGCTTTGATAGCGGACGGCTGGCATAACCGTGAAATAGCATTCCGTCGGCGACTTTGATTTTGCGTTTGAGAACATCGGAGATAAAATATGCCAGACCCGAAAAAATCACGGTTAGATAGCCGATGTCTGTGAATACCGGCCCTAAACGCGTCATCCCGGCTCCGAAAATTGCCGCGACAATCCAACCCCAGATCGGCAGCAGAAAGATCGCTTTCCACCACAACGCTAACATCGACACATGGTCGCTGTAGCGCATAATTCTTTCGTCTCTTTGTTCTCGCCTTGATTTTGATTCTGCGATCTTCTTCGAGCCTGCAAAGCCATCCGGATAATCCATTATGCCCTGCGTTTAAAACGGATACTCCAGGAGTATCCCTACGTTAAATTGCTTGATAGTCAGTTTGAGCACTGACGGAATTAATGGCAAAAAAGACAAAATTGTAATTCTGTGGTACCCCACAGTCAGTCGCTGAACCCTAGTCGCCGAAGAAACGTTTGATTCTCGTGCGGAAATCCGAGGTCAGATAGCTGCTTACGACTACAGTTTCGTGTTGAGGTAGAAGCCCACCGCGAGCGCCTTCTGATGTGGCTCGGCGAACAGATCGTTTCGATTCGATGATCGATGCATAACCATTGTCGATAATTTTTTTCGCGGTCTTTTCGACCGTGGCACGCAATGAAGTGACGTCTTCTACTTTATTTACGAGCCCGATGGAAAGCGCGTCTTGAGCAGATATAGCATCGCCTGTGAACAGCATTTCTTTGGCGAATGCTGGTCCAACCAGATATGTCAGTCTTGCGATGTTTTCGTCATCGAGTACGATTCCCAGTCGCGCGACCGGTACACCGAAACTAGCGTCCGTACTGGCGTAGCGCAAATCGCATCCGAGCGATAGCAATAGACCGCCACCAATGCAGGCACCATCGATCATCGCAATGATCGGAATTTCGAACGAGTACACGTAATCGACTGCTTCACTCAAGGCATACCAAAAATGCTGGGCGCGAGCATAATTGTCGATTTGCTCCATCTCTTCTAAGTCGGCACCAGAAGCGAAGTTTCCTCCTGCTCCTGTGATTACGACGACTTTGGCGCCATTATCATGCATCTGTGAAAGTTTTTCCGGAATGGCGCGCCACATGTCCTGCGAAATCGCATTGCGATAACCGGGACGGTTGAGGGTGAGCCAACCTACTTGATCTACAATTTCCGTTTGAATTACATCGAACTTGTCTGACATGGGTTTCTCGAGCGTAGTACTTTTAAAAATCGAACTTGACGGTGTCACCTTGTTTGATACCATGCTGTTTGCAATATCCCGCATTTACTTCAATTACCTCTGACACGGTCACAGACTCATCTTCCGGATATGTCGGACACTTCGATGGATCTTGAGACTTGCACGGTGGCACATCTTCGCAGATCCGCATGATCTTGCCATCTTTTATGAACAGCATATCGAGTGAAATGAAACAGTTGAACATCCAAAACCGGGTGGTCGAGGCTGGTTTGAAAAGAAAAACCATCCCGGAATCCTTATCCAGTGCCGTTCTGCCCATCAAACCACGTTGAATTTCGTGAGGCGTTTGAGCGACTTCCAGTTTGATCACGTTTTTGCCAATCGTTGCAGTCGGCATCTTTCCAAGGGCTTCATCTAGAAAAATCGTATTCATAGTCAATACCGCAACCGCCACGGTTAGGAGCGAGGGAATAAGCCGAATTCTAGTAGTCAATATCTTCACAACCACCACATTTTGTTAAAGGGAGTCTTGTCGTAGAGAAATTGTATCGTGTTGAGGAGCACTCCTCGCTGTCCCCGCAAAGACATGGAATTAATCGTACCGGTTGGGTCGATTACTGCCGAAATTCCGGAGTTGGCTGCCAGGACAAGGTAGCGCTCATTTTCGACAGAACGAAAAACTGCTGCAGCGAGTAATTGTCGGTCTACAGAGGCGTTGTGAAACCATGCCAGGTTAGAAACATTTACGAGAAGCGAGGCGCCGTTGCGGACTTCGTTGGCGATTAGCTTCGGATAGATCAACTCTATATAGATAGACATACCGACATTGCCCCACTGGCTCTTGGCTAGTTGTGAGGAGTGAGCGTTCAGGAAGCTCTCTCGGGTCGCTGGGATGCGCTCCTTAATTGGGGCTGGAAACTGATCGCCGTGGATAAACTGCGGAAGAAATTCAGAGATCGGCACCAGCCGCTGCTTCAAATATAAATCACGACCCTTTCGACCTGGATTAATCAGCACCGTGGCGTTGGCGAGACCGCTTTGCAGTGTTTCGATCGAGCCGACAATAACTTCTTTCTTTTGTTTGTAAACGATGTTCTTGAGGATACTGAGCAGGCATCCCGGCTGCATTTGGGCTGCATTGATTGCACCTTCCGGAAGGCAGAGAATCGAGGAGCCGAGGTCGGCGCATAATGCAGAATATCGGCGCGCGATATCTTTTGGTTTGGAAACGTTTAATCGTTCCTCTTCTATAGTGACGTTGCCCTGAACGACCGCCACGGAAACTGGTGGCGTTTGTGAATTGAGGCTGGTTGCCGTGGCCGAATCTATGCGCTTGTTTATTCCGGCTATGCGTGCCGATCCCCAGCTACAAAGTCCTAGCACTGCAATTAGTACGACGGCGATATCGAAACCGCTGCCAAATCGCGTGGAAAAATTGTCCGTTCTTTCACCCAGTCTCCGAGCGGTTCTACTTAATTCAAGAAAAAGGTTAGCGACCGTAGCATTGAATAAAACGATCAGAAAATCGAGACTGCCACTACCGCCGACTGAGGCTATTTGAATCAACGGCAGCTGCTTATACTGTGAATAGGCGAGCTGATTGATTGGCATGCCCAGGAAAATTTCAGACGGTGCTATCATCCATTGCAGGAACACCCAGATTAAAGGAACTGCAATCAGATACGGGAAGAACGGTCGCTCGATATTCGGAAGGAAGCCCGCTCTCAATGGCAGGCAGTAGACCAGAACAGCGAACGCGCAAGTCAGAAGCGATTGGTGCAGCGACTCGAGCAGCCAAATTAAGATGCTGACTTGATATCCCACGATGAAGTGCAGACCCATCCAGCTCAGTGGTGCTAATCCCAAATACCAGCTCAACGAAATTGCGTGATAGCCCATTCCGAAGGCGAGCCCGACAACGGCCGCTTCTACTTTCGTGTTGCATCCGCGCAGTAATACCAGTAGTGGTGCCAAGCCGATCCAGACCAGCCACCAGAGTTCGAAACCGGCACTGGAAAGCCCTAACAGTCCGCCAAAAAAGAACGCCAGCGGCAATTTATATGTCACCGCGAGACGCTGCAGCACAGTCGGTCGCCCGAACAGCTCTGTCGTATCTCTTACTACTTGCTTGCTGTACACTTCTCGGCTACTCTCAATACGTGACAATGTTACACGGTCTGAGGCTCGCTGTGGTTGAGACTTATTTGAGGGATATCCATTGTCTGGCCATCGAATATTAGGAATAGACCCAGGGACAGCAACCGTGGGCTTCGGCATGGTCGAGAAGTTCGAAGGCGACCGGTATCGATATATGTCTTCGGGAGTAATATCGACTCCTAAAACAATGGCACCGGCTGCTCGTCTTTCCATGATTCGTCGAGATATGATTACGCTACTGGACGAGTTTCGACCGGATGTCGTAGCGGTAGAGTCAATCTTCTTCTTTAAGAATGCCAAAACGCTCGTACCCGTTTCGCAAGCTCGTGGTGTCATCCTCGAGTCGGCTTGCACATCGGGCTATGAAACTGTCGAGTACACGCCCATGCAGGTGAAGATGTGCGTTACCGGTTTTGGCCGAGCTGAGAAGAGTTTTGTGCAAACTGCTGTGGCTAAACTTTTAAATCTCGATCAAATCGTCAAACCCGATGATGCTTCCGATGCTCTGGCCATCGCTATTACGCATGCGCGTATGAGTGTTTCATCCGCAGTGTCCGCGGCATTGCGAAGTCATACTGAAATGACTTTAGAAGTTCGAGTCACCGAGATCTCTGGTTAGATTGAGTTCTTAACTTGAGACAGAAGACGCTCGCGGTTTTCAAACTGTTTGCATTCTTGTATATCGAGTCTTGGGAACTTATGGTGAGGAAACTTCATCATGGTCGTCGTCCACAGCGTTATCTGTATCCTTGTGCTTGTTGACCAGCATGTAGATGCATGGCAGAACCAGGAGTGTCATCGATGTTGCCGTGAGCAAACCGCCGAAGACGACCGTTGCCAGTGGACGTTGAATCTCCGCACCGGTACCGTCCGAAAACAGTTTCGGTAAAAGTCCCATCATTGCCACTAAAGCTGTCATTACCACGGGACGCAAACGAACGGTAGCGCCTTCTCGGATCGCCTGAAGTGAAGGCATTCCTTGATGCTCGAGTTGCGAGATGTAGCTGATTAAAATGACACCGTTTTGCACGGCTACTCCAAACAGTGCGATAAATCCGATGATTGCGGGAACTGAGACTGGTTGCTGAGAGATGTACAAGGCGATGATACCGCCAATGGTAGCAAACGGAACGTTCAACATAATTATCGCAGCGTGACTGAAGGAATGGAATGTGAAGAACAGAAGGATGAATATGAGGAAAAGAACGATGGGAACGACCACGGCAAGACGTGTCATTGCGCGCTGCTGGTTGTCGAACTGTCCACCCCAAACTATCGAATAGCCGCTCGGCAGTTTCACTCGCTTTGCCACCACGGCTTGAGCGTCTTGAATCCAACTACCCAGGTCTCGTCCACGGATGTTGACCATGACCGCGCCCCGGCGCTGTCCGTCTTCGCGGCTAATCAACAGTGCGCCTCTTTCGGTTCTAATATCGGCTATTCGATCGAGCGAGAGTTGCACGCCGTCGGGAGCGTCAATCACCATATTGCGTATGTCATCTTCAGTCCGTCTGTACTCTTGTGGAAAGCGCACCAGTACGCCGAAGCGGCGGCTGCCTTCGATCACTTCGGTCACCACTTTACCGGCAAGCGCGGTTTGCAAAATGTTTTGAACTTCGCCGATTTGCAGACCATGGCGCGCAAGTTCCTGCCTTCGGAATTCCACTTTCAACTGAGGGGCGCCAATAATCGGTTCCCTCGTAACGTCTGCTGTACCCTTGACTTGCCGCACCGCATTTCTGATCTGGTCCAATGAATTACTGATTGTTTGTAAGTCATCACCGAATACTTTGATACCGACGTCAGCTTTGATACCGGTGATCAAATCATCGATCATGTCGGCAATCGGTTGCGAGAAGCTGTACATCATGCCTGGAACTTGAGCGCATTCTGCCGCCATTCGATCGATCAATTTTTGTTTGTCTCGATCTTGCCATTCCGATTTTGGTTTCAATCCGATGTAAATATCGGCCGCGTCGACACCTTCGATGTCAGAGCCCATGCCTGATCTACCGATTCTTGTCGCCACCACGGAAACTTCAGGAAACTTGGTCAACATCTTCTCTACTATGTGAGTGAATTGAATCGTTCTGGTGTGCGAAATACTCGGGGGCATTCGCAAACGCAGCCAAATACTGCCTTCGTCCAAACTGGGCATAAATTCCGAACCGAGAAACGGAATCAGGCAGCAGGTTGCGATAAGTACCGTAGTTGATACTACAAGAATTGGTTTTGGTCTGTTTAAAACGCGATCGAGCGCTGGCAGGTAAAGCTTCTTCGTCCATTCCACCACTGGACTGTGTTTTTCATAAATCGGCTTTTTCAAGAACCAGAAACACATTGCCGGAATAATCAACAACGCGACTGCGAGAGCTCCTATCAATGCGTAGATGAAAGTCAGCGCCAGCGGGTGGAACATCTTTCCTTCGATGCCTTCCAGGGCGAATAACGGTAAGTACACGGCGACGATGATTAGCATTGCAAATGTGATCGGTCGACCGACTTCTTTGGCTGCCAGCATGATTAGCGGCAGTGTGTCCAGCTTTTTTGTTCCTCCATGTCGCTCATATGCCATCGATAATTTTCGAAAAATATTTTCAACCATGACCACACCGGCGTCGACAACAACACCGAAATCAACCGCGCCAAGGGTCATCAGGTTTGCTGACAGACCGGTGAATTTCATCATCGCGAAGCTGAAAAGGAGCGATAACGGGATCACGACCGCCACTATCAGTGATACCGGAATATTCATGAGAATGGCAGAAAGAACGACTATTACTAGGCCGCCGCTGAATAATAAAATCTCTTTTACGGTTTCTGTGGTCTTATCCACCAGATCCTTTTGATTGTAGAAACTCTCGATTTTGACACCGTCGGGCAGCGTCTTCTCGAGCTTCTTCAGGCGTGCTTCGATTTTTTCGACAACATCTTTTGTATTCGCTCCTTTTCTGGAGAGCACGATGCCGATAATTGCCTCGCCTTCGCCGTTGATCGAAGCGGAGCCACGACGGAAAGCTGGACCGATTTTTACTTTAGCCACCTGGCTCAAAAGCAGCGGCGTTCCGCGAGTCTCCTTTAGAACAATATTTGAGATATCCTCTAATTTTTTGATACGACCTAAACCACGGATGATCACTTCTTCATCGCCCACCTCGATGAAGTTTCCACCGGCATTTATGTTGCTGTTGGCGACGATGTCGAGGACATCTTGTACTCGTAGTTTGAAGGCGCGCAATTTATACTGATCGATGAAAATCTGATACTGCTTGACCCAGCCGCCATACGTGACGACGTTGCCGACGCCGTTTACCGCAAGCAATCGTTTTGAGATATTCCAATCTTGTATTGTGCGAAGTTCGGTCAAATCGTGCTTGGGACTCGATACTCGATACATGAAGACTTGACTGAAACTTGATATCAGTGGACCGAGCTGCGGACGAGGAACGTCAGCTGCTAATTCGATCGTATTCAAGCGCTGTTGCACGAGCTGTCTGGCGAAATAAACATCGCAGTTGTCATCGAAGATGGCGGTGACAACAGACATCCCGAATTCCGAACTGGAGCGAACTTTCTGGATGAATGGCAAGCCGTTCAATGCGTACTCAATAGGCACGGTAACAAGCGATTCGACTTCCTCGGAGGCCATGCTTTCGGGTTCCGTGATGATCTGCACCTGTACGTTGCTGACGTCAGGAAACGAATCCGTCGGGATCGTAAATATAGAGTAGAGACCGAGCACAACGACGGCGACGACGAGCATCAGTGTCACTGCGCGTTGAGTCAGCGCAAATTCAATCAGTTTATCAATCATAGTTCTACAGTGAACTTGGGAATAAAAATGGGCGCGAAAGAGTAAAACTCTTTCTGCAAAGTTCGAGTGTAGAAGTTGATCTAGATGATTAAGACCCTGTTAGCCAGCCACAATCCCTTATCATGCCTCAGCGCCACGGTTTGATTGCGTTCGAAAAACGCTGTTTTCACTGGCGTCGCTCGCTCGAGCACGATGTGCCAACTGCGGATGAACGCCAGTTCTGGCAGGAATGGTGTTTGCGATATTGGTAAGGTCTGTGAAACGCTGAAAGTGCTTCCGGCAAGAAACGGATCGAGTGCCACTACATCTTCTAGACTAATGTCATCGATGTTGTCAAAGTCGCACGGAGACGCGATAAACTGCAGTCCACTGTACATCGAGACGAACTGTGTGAACAGGAAGACGAATAGTATGGCAGTGCTGTGAAAGTTTCGGCGCATCGCATCCGCAAATCAAGGGTTCCACGTAAAACTTACCACACCTGACTTGTCTGCCGTCGAATATTTCTTTAGAAGTCGTGGTTATTAACCCGGTAACGAAAGGAATTTGAAACCTAATCAGCTGGAAACCGAAGTTGCTGATTCCAACGCTGTCAGTAGTTCTGAGTACTTGTGGAAAACAAAATGAGGTTGATGTGCTCGGAGTTGTACGAAGTCATAATAAATTGTATGTTCGTCGGGAAGAAACAGAGCTTTGTGCATCCCGGCATTTTCCGCGGCGAGCATATCGGCTGAAGAATCCCCGACGAATAAACTCGATTCGACGTCGCTATCGATTTCTGCCAGTGCTTTGAACACTGGTTCCGGATGAGGCTTGAAATTGGTTATATCGTTGGCTGTGATTACGGTATTGAATAAACCTTCCATGTTGTTTTCAGAAAGAAATTTTTTCACTACCGATTTTGTCGACGAAGTCACGATACCGAGTTTGATATCACGTTCTCGGCAAGTCTCTAAAACAGACATGACGTCGTCAAACAAAATAGCTTCAGGCATGGCTGCTTCCAGCCCCGTGTGCACATGCGCGCTGAAATCGATAATCGATGGTAATTCGAAGTCGGCGACGAGATCTTCCCAGGGGCGATAGAAACATTTGCCAATCACCTGGTCGGATGGCAAGTCGATTCCATATTGTGAGAGGGCAAACTGATAAGCTCTCATCCACAATGGCAGTGAGTGAGTTAGTGTGCCGTCAAAGTCGAAAAGGATGGTTGAATAACGCACTCAGGTTCCTTGAGCCTATGCCGGAAGTGGTTGGCGCTCAATATATTCTTATATCAGAAGAATGCATGTCTGTCTAATTTGAGATCAATCGAAAGCCAGCGGTTGCGCGCTAAAACAGGACTTTAGAACTTCGCACAGCAATTGTTAACCGACTTTGTACTCTATCCAACCGCTGCCTTCGTGGTTGAAATTGAAAGCTTGCGGATGAATCATCTCGGCCATCATTTCGAGCGATTCAACTACCCTTGGACCGGGGCGATTGAAATACTGATTCCCGTCGGCAACGTAGACTCGACCGTTTTTAACCGCTTTCAGTTGGTTGTATCCCGGCTGACCTGAAATCAGATGCATTTCTTTCAGTGTTCTCTCATTATCGAAACCGCATGGAGTGACAATTATCACATCAGGATCTTTCTCGATAATGTCGTCCCACTTCATCCAGGGAGAGTGTTTTCCGGCTTCACCGAATAAATTCTCGCCGCCCGCTAAGCGGACCAATTCAGGCATCCAATTTCCGGCAGCCATTAAAGGTTCTATCCATTCGACCACAGCAACAGTCGGTGTTTTTTCTTTTAAACTGAGCATCTCCGCCAGTCCATTTATCTCGAAGATGCGCTGTTTTAGAGTTTCGATCAATTGCTCCGCTTTTGTTGAAATACCTAGTGCATCTCCGACTTTGCGAATGTCAGACCAGATATCTTCTAAACAATCAGGCTGCAGTGATACTATCTGCGGTTGCGAAGTGATCAAATGACAGGCTGCTTCCTCTACGTCCTTTAGGCTGACTGCGCAGACTTCGCATTGCGCCTGGGTGATTATATGCGATGGTTTCAATTCTTCTAAAACTTCGGCGTAGACTTTGTAGACGGAAAGCGATTCTTGCACGATTGCTTTGACGCGTTGATCTATTTCGTAGCTGCTTCCGTCGGTTTGAAACTTCGGGCCTGTGCAAACCGGAAGGTTCTTTATCGACGACGGATAGTCGCATTCGTGCGAGCGCCCGACCATGTATTGTCCCATTCCAAGCGCATGAACAATTTCAGTGGAACTGGCAATTAGTGATACTATTCGCGGTGTTGCCGTATTAGACATGGATTATTCTCCGATTAAGTCCGCTGTCACGGCTTTCGCATCCGGGTAACCTGACAGCATCAGGGCGTTTTCTAATTCGTCTTTTAAGGTTTCCAACACCCGAAACACACCTTGTTCGCCATCCAGGGCCAGTCCCCACAAGCAAGGTCGACCCATGAGCACGGCGCGCGCGCCACGAGCCAGGGCTTTGAGAACATCGGTACCACGCCTGATACCACCATCGAGAAGGACGGGAACTCTGCCTTCCACTGCTTGCACAATCTCCGATAATGCGTCGATAGTGGCGATTGTCGAATCCAATTGACGACCTCCATGATTGGAAACAATGATGCCACTGGCACCGCTGGCAATCGATTGTCTTGCATCATCAGCCCGTAAAACACCTTTGACTAAAATAGGCAAATCGGTTAACCCAACTATCCATTCCAGATCTTTCCATGTCAAAGAGACGTCGTAAAGAGAAGCAATATACGCTGCTAAGCCCGAACCGGACTCCACTGCTGGAAGATCTTGCAAATCTGTCGAGAGATTTCCCATCTTCAACTGTTGCTTTTTCAGATCGCGATGTCGTTTTCCCAGGACCGGCGAATCTACGGTGAGCACGATAGCCTTATATCCAGCGGCTTTGGCGCGAGACACGAGATCAACTGTGATCGCTCTGTCTTTGTAGACGTATAGCTGAAACCATAAGGGACCGTTTGAAGCGTTTGCAATTTCTTCCAGCGAAGCCGTCGCCAGAGTGCTGACGGTCATGATTGTATTGGCTCTGGCTGCGGCTTTTGCCATAGCCTCTTCACCCTCCTCATGTGCCAGGCGATGAAACGCCATGGGCGCAATCAACACTGGCATATCGATGGATGTGCCGAACAAATCGACTGCCATCGTGAGCCCACTTAGATCAACCAGCATCTTTGGTCGCAGTTTAATCCGATCGAACGCTTCAATATTGTCGCGCAGCGTGATTTCATCGCCGGCCCCGCCAGCATAGTACTCGAAGGTCATCTGCTGCAGTTTTTCACTGGCAAAGCTTTCCAGTTCTCGCAAATTGATGTAAGAGTTTTGATTGGTTTTCAACAATTTCAATCAGCCAGAATTGGAATGATTTTCTCTTGAATCGGTTGACCGGCAACTATCGTTTTGCCTTTCTCGATGTACACGTCAATCTCGCTGCGTACGCCGAATTCGTCAAGGTAGATTCCTGGTTCGATTGAGAAACCGTGATTGTAGATCAGGATCCGCTCGTCCTTAGTTTCCAAATTATCTAAATTGGCGCCGTTGCCGTGCACTTCCGTACCAATCGAATGTCCGGTTCTATGGATGAAATAATCGGCGTAACCTCGTTCCCGAATATAATTTCGCGCAACATCGTCAACTTTCCAGCCGTGCAGAACTTCGTCTTTATCGACTGCCTTTTCCACATATTGCAATGCTGCATCACGTGCACCACGGACGATATCGAATATTTTGACGTACTTGGTCGGCACTTCCGTTCCCACGAATCCTGTCCAGGTGATGTCACCATATATGGCATCACTGACGTCTTTACGTTTTGCCCAAATATCGAGCAAGAGAAAATCGTCTTTCTTAATCGGTGAGAAAATATCCTTACTCGGTTGATAGTGCGGCTTTCCACTGTTCGAGTTTACGGCGACGATCGGTGGCGAGTAAGTCGTCATCTCGTAATGATCGAATCGACTCATGATGAACTGCTGAATGTCGTACTCCGTGACCGCTTCGCCTCTGTTGATTAGTTCTTTTACTCGAGCGAATGCTTCGAAGATGCACTTTCTCAGGCTCTCTGTTGCATATATGTGAGTTTCCAACTGTGCTCTGGTCCAGACCGCTTCGAATGACTGCACTAGATTTTGCGACGATACGACGTTCTTGCCAATTGATCTCAAAAGTTCTACGGTGCCCGCATCAACTCGTGATACATAAGGAACGGCATTTTTCGGAGAGTATTGCATGGCGATATTTTTGGCATCGCCGATTATTTCGCTCAGCCTATCCTCTAATTGTTTCCAACCTACATATACTGATTTCTCGCCGGGCAGATTGTCGAGCACGTCAAGCTCGATTCCATGCACTAATTTGACCGGTTCGCCTTTAGCAGGCACGTAGTAGAACCAGCGGCGCGTCATGTGCCCTTCAGTCATTCCGAGGATGTTCAGCGCGATTGGATCATTGTTTTTGAAATAGTAAAACAACCATCCATCGATCGATTCTGCTTCCAGCTGCGCCTGTATGCGATCGATCAAATTATTCTTGGTTTTTGTTGCTGACATTTTCGACCTCAGAATTTTTCATAAATTTTTGGGCAGCCTCACAGCTGCATCGTTTCGCCAATTTGATTATTTTAACAACTCTAATTTGATTAAGAATGAGTATCGGCGCGAAAAACGATCGATCCCAGGGAATATCCTTTGTACGACTTTCAAAGCATACTACATGGCAGACCAAGGAAACCCGACACATGTCCAGTTATCCGCAGCGGACAACTTTGCCCCCGGATGCGCCGTCTTTTGGCGAGCGCTATCAAATAGTCAAGAAACTGGGAAGTGGTGGAATGGGTGCGGTCTATCAAGCCGTAGATTCGTCTTTGGAGAAAACAGTAGCTGTCAAAATTTTGTTGCCTGGTCTTTCCAGTGAAGCGATTATTCGTTTTCAACAAGAAGCGAAAGCGGCAGCCCGCCTCGATCATGCGAATATCGTCAAAGTTCTCGATTTTGGGCAGACACCGAATGGTGATCTATTTTTGATTATGGATTTCGTGGGGACGACGAGTCTCGAAGACGTCATCAACCAGAAAAAGCGAATTGCACTAGACAAAGCTCTACCGATTTTTATTCAAATAGCTGCCGGACTTCAACACGCGCATAAAAATGGCATTCTACATAGAGATGTCAAACCATCGAATGTGATGTTTTCGGAACGACAAGAAGGCAATGTGCAGATTGTTGATTTTGGTTTGGCGAAACTGCAGTCTGCCGATGATAGTCAGAAACTTACAACCACCGGAATCCGCGTCGGCAGCCCGCTCTACATGAGCCCCGAGCAAGCCGGCGGAGTAGAAGCCGATGTGCGCTCCGATATTTATTCGCTCGGTTGTTTAATGTATAAAACTCTGACAGGCTCACCACCGCTTCAGGGCGAAACCTTTCTCGACACTATTCAGATGCATCGCGATACAGTGCCACTGCTGTTGAATGATACTGATTGTGGTGTTGAGTTTCCTGTGGAAATTGAAGAGCTGGTAGCGAAGGCACTGGAGAAAGAGCCTGAACATCGATTTCAATCGGCGTCAGAACTGCGCGCTGCTTTGGAAGGACTGCAAGAACTGTCAAGAGCAAGATTGGCTTTGGCTGCCAGTTTTGCACAGTTAGCCCATGACCCACATCTGCTAGAAGCTGATCGCGAAAAAAATATCCTGACGATTTTGGCGAAAAAACTTGACGCGACATGGGCTTTTGTTTTCGCTCATCGCAAAGCCATACTTGTTTTTGCGATCTTGTTTGTGTCAGCCGGTTGGATTTTGTTTTTTCAGTTTCAGGGGAAGTTGAAAGATGCAAAAGTTCTCAAGATAAAGACTTTAGAAGCACCTGCTTTTATGGGAGAAGCTACCGCTACCGTGATCAACGATGGTATCACCGACTCGGCCAAAGAGGCATCGAGCGGGCGTCCAAGAGAGAGCTCCCGTCGTAAGAAAAAATCTTGGGATCGAATTCCTGAATACTCGAAAAAGAGCGCCGATGAGTTGCTGGAAGAAATAGAAAGCACTCCTTCGATGAAAAAATTTGCTGAAGATCCGGAAACTCGTGAAGCAATTCGATCCGGAAAGCTTCATCACATGTGGCACAACCAGGACATGCGTAATCTGTTCAAAACCAAAGAGATGATTGAGCTGGCACCGCAGTTGACGACGCTCTGGAATGATGCGAAGTTGGCAGGGGGCTGGTCCGACCCGATCGTTAAAGAATGGGTGTGCTCGCCGAAGCTTTGGAAAATCTGGTCGAATAAAAAGAATTCTTCGGCTATCGCCAAGTTCGCTCGCAATAAGGGTGTGCAAATGGTTATGAGTGACGCCAGATTTCTTGCTCTATTGGTAGATGCTAGATTTCAAAAACTGGCACTGGACCATCGATTTCGACAACTATTGGCTGATCCGGTCAATATGAAATTGATGCGTTGTATAGAAGCGTATCATAACCAGATGAAAAGCGATGTTGCTCACATCATGTGTCCGATCCAATCAGATTTGAGCCGATAGGCGGCGATTGGCGAGTTTTCAACAAAACGTTCCCAACCGGACGTGCGGCAAAACGATCGAAATCCGCTCAGAGACGATACTATATATGGTGCGACGGCGTTTTCGTTTCAACTAAACTACTGAGCAGAACCTTGGGCTTTATCGACTCGGTCCAGCAGTTTAATGAACTCATTTCTAAATGTAGCAATGATGCGCTTTAATTCAGCCTTCGGACATGCGCAGACGACCCCGCCGCCACCGGATTTTGATATGAAAGCACCGAATTCAGCCAACTCAACCAGTGATTCGTCGCCTTGCAGGTTAGCAAATTCTTCGATCCAGCTGATCGGTGCGCCAAGAAAAAACTTATCTCGTGAGGCGTATGGGTGATTTAGCGGTTCGAATGAACCATCGGGACGGATTATGTAGAGGGCACCCGGTACCGCGCGATAGACGGGCAATCCGTGATTGGCTGATTGGTAAAAGGTCAAGGCATCCGCGTATCCCTGCAGTTCGCTGGATAGCCATAATAAGTTGTCGTCTGTGACTCGCCCGCGGAGTTTTGGAAGCGCCTCAGGCAAAGCTTGCGAAAAGCTAATTTGCCCGGAAAGAAGCTTTTGTCTCAGTTCCTCAAACACGCACGCGTCCCCCTGTCTTTTTTGCCGATGACTATACTACCAATCTAAGACTCCGATCATGTCTTGCCATCTCTGAGCACATACCAAACCGCAAATTTCGAGGTTTGAATGAATCGCTTCTAATTCGAGCCTATTCTTCTCTTGTACTTTGATTGAGATTATTGGCTAAAACATTGACGTTACATGCTCAGTATGAAAAGCTACTCTCATATCTTTGACAACTCGAAAAGGGTTATGAAGTCAGCATCCGGTCACCCATCTGCAACATTTGCAGGAACACCATCTTTGACATCAATGTTCGATCTCGTTAGCGACGAGATGGCTTTGGTTGAAGATTGGCTCAAATCAAACTTAATCGACGACAACGCTTTCGTCGAAGAATTGCTCAAGCAAATCTTCGCTGCCGGCGGTAAGCGAATTCGTCCGCTTATTGTTCTGCTCACCTCCAAAGCGACAGCGCGCGAAGTCGGTGAGCTCAGTCGCCTGCATATCATTCTTGCCGTTCTGACGGAATTGATTCACACCGCCAGTCTGGTGCACGACGACGTGATCGACAAAGCGTCGATGCGCCGCGGCCAAGAAACGATCAACAAAAAATGGAACGACAGAATTGCCGTTCTCATGGGCGATTTGCTCTTCGCTCAAGCGTCGATCTGTCTGGCACGAATTATGAATCCGGTCGTCGTCGGAATCTATGGTCAGGTGCTTGGCGATTTGTGCTCTGGTGAAATTAAACAGATGCGGCAGCAGTTCAACACCAGCGTAGATTGGAATGCCTACATCGACAAATCAGTTTCGAAAACTGCTTCGTTGTTTGGAGCTGGAAGTCACAGTGGCGCGATTTTGAACGGCTGCTCGAACGACACCATTCAATCTTTGAAAGATTATGGTTTAAACCTGGGTATTTGTTTTCAAATCGTCGATGATCTGCTCGACATCACTGGTTCGACGAAGGATACCGGCAAGGCTGTGGGGAGCGATCTTCGCAACGGCGTAGTTACGGCTCCGGCAATGTTTATCCTCGAGAAAAATAATGAGGCGTCGGCGCGCTTGAAACATTTGATCGACTCGCGCGAAATCACGTCTGATGCAGGTTCGGAAGAAGCGTTGAAAATCATTCGAGACAATGGCGGAGTGGAAGAGACCGTAGCACTTGCTCAACGCTATGCTAACGACAGTATCGCTTCTTTGAGCGTGCTGAAAGATTCTGCTTACAAAACTGCTCTGGCTTCTCTTGCCGATTATGTAATGACACGAACGACTTGAGTCGCATCCCGCCGGCTTCGATAAATGTTTCGTTCTTCGGGGATTCCATCACAAATCAAAATGACTAACGAGAATCCAACTAGTAAGAACCAAATCTCGGTTTTCGCCAGCCTGGAACTCGCGATTACGCTCATGTCTCTTACTGCGTTGACAATCTTGATCGGTGCCTGGTGCCCGCAAGAATCGCAAGTCGGACGCGAAAAGGTTTTCGAGACCTTTGGTACTGAGATGGGCAAGTATCTCATTCAGTACGGCATTTCAGACATTTATCACAGCCCCTGGTTCCTCTTCCTGATTGCCATGATGACAGTGAATATGGTGGCAGTCAGTTTTCAGCGCGTCTTTCCAAAGGCTCGTCTTATCCGAGTGCTCATGCCCTTTCTCCAGGGCACAGCCATTCAAAAGATGCCGGTCCACAGAAAAATTTATCTTGATAAATCTGCGACTGCGGCAGCTGTTCTTTCGACCGTCACCAATGAGCTTGGAAAGCGACGTTTCACGGTTCGCGTTCAAAACAATTCGGTGGCTGCCGAGTATGGTAAGTATGGCCGATTGGCGGCTACTGTCACTCATATCGGTTTATTGAGCTTGCTCGCCGGAGTGACGGTGACGTCTTGGACCGGATTCTCCGGTTTCCAGCCTGTGCGGATGGGCGACATGATGTCGCTTGGAAAATCAGATCACAGCAAGTTATGGATCGGTAAACTGCCTGCCTGGAGCGTCAAAGTCGACAGCACAAGAAGAGAGAACTATGAATCCGGCGAAGCGAAACAGTGGTATTCGAATCTGTCGGTGATCGACGGTAAGAACAAAGTACTCAAAAGCGGTGAAATTTCGGTGAACAACCCGCTCACCTTCGATGGCGTAGATATTTATCAATCGAGCTGGGGACTGGATGTAATCGATTTGAGTTTCAACGGCAACGATCAGCGTATGGAGCTTCAACCGATGGGCAAGAAGTACGCAGCCTTCCTGCCGCTCGATCAAAAAACGGTTTTGATCTTCAGCCTTCTGGATCAATCTTCACCGCTAAAGGTATTTGCCAAAAGACCGGAATGGGAAGCTCCCAAGTTCATCACCAACATTAAACCGCAGAGCAAGGCGCAACTGGGTTCTGTTGAAATTGAATATAAGAGGGTGATTCCGATTTCCGGATTGCAATACAAATGCGATCCCGGTCTGCCGATTGTCTACACCGCATTCGGTTTCATTATGCTCGGAGTAATGCTTGCTGCTATTCCACACCGACATGTCTGGGCCAGTATTGATGAGGACGAAACACAGCCTGGTCGTCTGATTTTGTCGATTGGCGGCAAGTCGATCAAAGCGCGCACCGGATTCGAAAAGCTGATGGACAAAGTGGTTGCATCGCTCGATCAATTCCGCGATCCGGATTACAAAGACGAGCAGTTGGAAACCAATGCCGATCAGCCAGCCATTGAAACTGGCGAAATCGCTGATCGTGAGCCAATTGAAGTGACTGCTGATGGGCAATCGACTGCGACACAGCGAGATATTTTGGAAAGTAAGTTGCAATTAGGACAAGGCGAAAACCTGGACCACAAGCTGGTTTCAACCGCCGGTCCTACAAACAGTTCGGGAGAGGCATAAGATGTCGGATCTGCAGATCGCGCTAACTAACACGGCTGGAATTTCATCGGTGATGTCATTCTGGGTGTTTGTCGCTTCAAACGGAGTGAAGCGCGGACGCGACCTGATGATTAAAATCGCCTCCTGGGTGCTGGTCGTCGGCTTCCTCGCACTTACGGTGGCGATTGTCGCACGCGGATTCGAGGCGCAACGCTTCCCTCTGGCTAATCTCTACGAGTCGCTACTCTGGTTTGCCTGGGCGACCATGGGTGGATATCTCTACGTCTCTCAAGCATATGGCATCAAACAATTGGCATGGTTAGCCAGTCTAACGGCTGCAACGTTTTTCCTCTACGGTAGCTGGTTGCCGCAGAATCAACACGACATCACACCACTTGTGCCTGCGTTGGTCAGTTACTGGAGGCAGATCCACGTTCCACCTCTAATCGTCTCCTACGCCATGTTCTTCCTCTCCGGTCTATCCGGGCTGCTTCAGCTCTTTGCTGCAGGACGAAGAAAATCGCTTATTGCCGCGACGGTGACAATACTTCTTGCCGTCAGCGCAATCGCCCTTGGCACTTTCACAAGTGTAAGCGTACTCTGGCTCCAGCTCTTGTTTGTCGGCGGCAGCATCGCCGGCGTGGTCGTCGCCTTCAAGTTACTGAGCATGATCAATACCGAGAAGGTGAACGCCAAACTTGCCGATACTTATGATGACGTTAGCTATAGATGTATCGCCATAGGGTTCCCTCTTCTTACCATCGGCATCATCACTGGTGGACTGTGGGCGAACCACGCCTGGGGCAGCTATTGGTCGTGGGATCCGAAAGAATCTATGGCTCTTGTCACATGGCTGAGCTATGCCGCCTACATTCACTTACGCGTCTATCGCGAGATGAACTCGGAGAAACTGGCGCTTGTCTCCGTAATCGGTCTGTTGCTCACACTTCTCACTTACCTTGGTTTTAATACTCTCGGGTTTGGTGGTCTGCATAGTTACGGTCAGTTCAAATAAATCCACGTTCTGTGGCTTTTGATGGGATTTTGGGAAGATAGTAAATAACCGGGCGGTTTTGCCTTTGCTGTGCGACGTTCAGTAAATGAACTGTTTTCGCAGACTCTGCACGCGTTTTCCGGGGTGGTAACTTCAACCGATATCGGTTGAAGTTTGATGTCGTGCCAGGCATTGAAACCGTTTTGAAACCGACGCTCAAAAGCATTGACAGGAGAGCGTTTGCGGCTTTGGTTACCTCCTCTGATCACAAAGGTAACACGCTGAAATTTAGATCTAGGGAAAACCCGGTTATCAAGCACCATGTTGGAACATTTTAATAAGGAGGGCGTCACCCCAATCTATGGGTTCGGACAAATTGAGTTAACCGCCTGTTAACAAAGGCGGAAGGTTCGCGTCCTATCCCCTTTAAGGACGTTTCTCTCACCCCTAAATAGTAGTTAGAAACTACAAACGGACACAGTAATGGCAAGAAGAGCAACCCAAAACTACAGTCCAATGACTGATGACCTCGGTCTGGATGATTTCATGCCCTCATTCGTCGGCGCAGATTTTGCTGCGAATTCGTCTGATGACGATGATTCCAATTTCGACGATGATACGGCCGACGACGCAATTGTTGTAAGAACCAGACGGCGTGCTGGCGCACCCTCACCAGCTACCGCGGAAGATCCGGTTCAGTTCTACCTGCGCTCAATTGGTCGCGTCAAATTGCTGACTGCACCTGAAGAAATCGAGCTGGCACGACGTGTTGCAGCCGGCGACGAGATGGCAAAGAAGAAGCTTGTGCAAGCTAACTTGCGACTCGTGGTCAGCGTCGCCAAAAAGTACCAGAATCGCGGACTGCCGTTCCTCGATCTTATTCAGGAAGGCAACCTGGGCTTGATCAGAGCTGCTGAAAAGTTTGATCCGGAGCGCGGTTACAAGTTCTCCACTTACGCCACATGGTGGATCAGGCAGGGCATTACTCGTGCACTTGCCGACAAATCAAGAACGATCCGTGTGCCGGTGCACATGGTCGAGACCATCAACAATTTGCGAAAAGCGACGCGCAAACTGTCTCAGAAGCTCGATCGTCGACCTTCGATGGAAGAGCTGGCTAAAGAGATGGGTATCTCGCTTGCCAAAGTGAAAGATATCCTCGCCGCCAATCGCTCGCCATTGTCTCTCGACACACCATATGGCGAAGACGATGACAATACGCTTGCCGAGCTGGTAGAAGATGAATCCGGAAAAACGCCGGAAGATTCGACTGCGTTGCGTCTGATGTCGGATGACGTCCGCAAGGTTTTGTCCGTGCTAACGCCTCGCGAGCGCGAAGTGCTGATCTTGCGCTTCGGTTTAAACGACGGTAAGCCGCGCACGCTCGAACAAGTCGGAAGACTGGTCGGCATCACGCGCGAACGTACAAGACAGATCGAGCTTAAAGCACTTCGCTTCTTAAGGCAGTCTCAGGCGAGCGATCAATTGAAAGACTACTTGGAAGAATAGAGCTCAGCGTTTTTCGCGAAACACTAGTTCAGTCATCCCGCGTTCAAGCACACCACGCTCGAATCCGGAAAAGAGAAGAGGCGGTTCTTTTGAACCGCCTCACTCTTTAGATTCTGATTTCCTGGATGATTCCGTCTTTAACTAGAATCTCGCCGCCTTCGAGGCGCTGGAAGATGTTTTCGCCAATCCGTACTTCAACCGGATTTTCAACTGTAAATTGCGTGACGACGCTGCCAATCGGAAGTTCGGTGAGCGCCTGGTTTTGACCCATCATCTCTTCTTTCAATTGCAGCAAACGCATCTTTTCTTGTTCAACCTGACCACGAATGGTCTCAATTTGAACGCGAGCGTCTGCGGTCATTTGACCCTGCGAACGCTTTTCTATTTCAGAGATTGCTCGTTTGCCCTTGAATTCAAGTTGCTGTAATTCAGCATCGATTTGCTGAAGATTTCTCTGGATCTCGTTGCTGACCTGGTTTTTGAAGTTTTCAGTGACTATTGCTCGAACCGCAATTTGTCGGATGAGCTGAATCGACTCAACCATCTATGCCTCCCACCAGGTCTATCTCCGAATTATTCGGACTACTAAGTGAACGAAATTCGCTATGTAGTTTAGCAGAACGGGTTAATTGGCGTGGATGTCAGGCATTATCGTGAACAATTGTCAGTCGAAATTGCTCATGACAAACCTATATTTGATGGATTCTTAGAGCGAATGAATAATTCTCGGGACAAAGGAATTCGCGCGCCTGTTTGTTGAAACCGACGCGCGATACCATATATGGTGCTGGTGAATTTTCAGTTTAGAAACGTTCTGAAACTGACTTGCCTTGCATGAAAAGTAGCAAATAATCTTTGCCACCAGCTTTAGAGTCAGTGCCGCTCATATTGAAGCCGCCAAATGGATGGACGCCGACTAATGCGCCGGTGCATTTTCTGTTCAAGTAGAGGTTGCCTACGTGGAAATCGCGGCGAGCTTGTTCTATGTGCGCTCTGTTCTTCGAGTAGACTGCGCCTGTCAAACCGAATTCGGTATTATTGGCGATATCAAGCGCATCGGTCCAATCTTTCGCTTTAATGACAGCAAGTACTGGTCCAAAGATTTCTTCCTGCGAAATTCTGGCATCCGGTTTTACATCAGTGATAACTGTCGGTTTGATGAAGAAACCATCTTTGCCTTCGACGGCACCGCCACCCGAAGCCACTTTTCCTTCTGTCTTGCCGACTTCAATGTAAGAAAGAATGCTTTCGTAGGCTGATTTCGAGGCGACCGGACCCATGTTTACGTCGCGCTCTTCGGCGGCGCCGACAACTAATTTGTCGGTGCGCTCTTTGATCTTTTTGACCATCTCGTCGTAAACATCAGCAACGATGATCGCTCTCGAACAAGCACTGCACTTTTGTCCCTGGAATCCAAAGGCTGCAGCGACGATACCATCGGCGGCGCTATCGAGATCTGCTTCGCTGTCGACGACGATCGAATCTTTACCGCCCATCTCGGCTACGACGCGTTTGATCCACAATTGACCGGGCTGTGGTTTTGCTGCCAGTTCATTGATTCGCAAACCAACTTCTTTGCTGCCCGTGAATGCGATGAAACGTGTCTTCTTGTGAGTAACGAGATAATCGCCAACTGAAGAACCAGGTCCAGGAACAAAGTTCAATACACCGGGAGGCAATCCCGCTTCTTCCATAATTTTGCAGAATGTGTATGCGATCATTGGAGTTTCACTCGATGGTTTCACCAGCACTGTGTTGCCGGCGACGATCGCTGCAGTAGTCATGCCGACAAGAATGGCGAGCGGGAAATTCCAAGGTGGAATGATCAAACCGATTCCCATTGGGATATAACTCAATTCGTTTTCTTCACCGGAATATGCCGTGAGTGGTTGAGGCTGACTCAGTCTCATCATTTCACGACCATAGAATTCGCAAAAATCAATTGCTTCGGCCGTATCGCCATCAGCTTCAGCCCAGTTTTTTCCAATTTCCAAACAGAGCAATGCGGATAGCTCATGTTTTCTGCGTCTCATGATTGCAGCCGCTTTAAATAAGTATCTTGCGCGCTCGTGCGGATGAACCAACTTCCATGATTCGAAAGCTTTACCTGCTGCTTCCATCGCGTCTTCAGCTTCTTTCACCGACGCTTTGGAAAATTTTCCGACTACTTCTTTGGGATCGCCAGGATTTGTCGAAGTCATCAAGTCGTCAGTCTTGATTTCCTTGCCGTTGATGATCAGGGGATGGGTTTTGCCAAATTCCGATCTGACTTTTTTGATTGCCGCTCTCATGGCATCTTCATTTGCCTTCTGGCTGTAATCAGTAAAAGGTTCATTGCGAAACTCTGTCAGCATTTCGTACTCTCCAATATCTATAGATGCGCGCGAACAATTGACAAAGCTTACTCGGCATTTTGCTCTAAACCGGTTTTGCTCATCCTAGATTTATAGTTTTAGTAACGTCATGTTCAATTTTGAAAAGAAACCTCGCATGCTTGCCTGGTAAACCTTCGCGGCTGCCAGAGCCGCTTCGGTATGCTTGAGTTTCAACCAGGAACCTCTGCAAGTTCTTATTGTCAAGCGAACCGGGGTCCAATGTGGTGCGCGTTATGTTGATGCTTTTCTTTTTCAGATGTCGTGATATCGTATAGAGGAGAAAAGGAAATCCGGTCGCCGTGCGACTTTCAATTAGCCTGATCGATTTCTTGGAGACATTGTGCAGAGATGCTGAGGTCCATTTAAATGAAGCAGTATCTAGATCTTGTTCGATATATTTTGGAAAACGGCGAGCGACGCGAAGATAGAACTGGTACCGGAACAATTTCGATGTTCGGTTTGCAGGCTAAATACGATTTGCGCGAAGGCTTTCCACTACTGACGACTAAAAAAGTAAAGTTCGATGGTGTTTTGCGAGAGCTGCTCTGGTTTCTCCGCGGCTCCACCAACATCAACGATGATCTCGTTCAACACACGCCGATTTGGAATGCCTGGGCCGACGAGAGCGGTGAACTCGGACCTATATATGGATATCAGTGGCGAAAATGGCCGAAGTTCGATTGGGATCCACAAACTGAGTCATTTAAAAAAGGTCACATCGATCAGATTCAAAACGTTGTCGATCAGATCAAAAACAATCCTGATTCGCGAAGACTGATTGTCTCAGCATGGAATGTGTCCGACATCGACAAGATGGCTCTGCCTCCATGTCACATGATGTTTCAATTCTATGTTTCGCAAACCGGTCGACTGGATCTGCAGCTCTATCAACGCTCCGCCGATATGGCTCTCGGTGTGCCTTTCAACATCGCCAGTTATGCTTTGCTTTTGATGATGGTTGCGCATGAGTGCAATCTCACACCAGGAATCTTTACGCATACATTCGGCGATGCGCATATTTATCTCGACCATTTAGACGGCTTGGAAAAACAGTTGCTTCGTTCACCGGGCGCGTTGCCGCGAGTAACGATTGCGGACAAACCGCTTCTCGACTTGCAGTACGAAGATTTTCAATTGCACGATTATGTTCATCAGGGATTCATTAAGTTCCCTGTATCCGTTTGACACAGATCGTCGAAGACCTAATTGTAATGAGATGCGATCAGGATAAAATATCGCAGACTCGTCACGGAAATTTTTGAAACCAATGAATGACAGATTTGACATGGTAGTTGCCTGCGATCTCAATCGCGGTATTGGCAAAAATAATCAGCTACCCTGGCGCCTCTCGCAAGATTTGCAAAATTTCAAACGGATCACGACGACCACGTCTGAGGAGGGTCTGTTCAATGCTGTGGTCATGGGGCGGAAAACATGGGAGTCGATTCCTCCGAATTATCGACCTCTACCAGGTCGTTACAATGTCGTGCTTACTCGCAATTCGAATTATGTTTTGCCTGAGGGTGTTTTTCGTTGTGCCTCGATCGATGAAGCTTTCGATACTCTGATTCAGGGACCGGTCGATCGAGTCTTCATCATCGGCGGTGCCGAGATCTATAACCAGGCGATGCAGCACGAGAGAATTGGCTTGTTGCATCTTACTGAAATCAGACATCGTTATGACTGTGACACATTTTTTCCCGAGTACAAACAATACTTCCAATTAGTGTCGTCGTCTGAAATTGAAACGGAGAACGGCATCGAGTTTTCCTTCAAGGTTTATAAACCAAATCTCTTAGCCTAGATCTCTATCGATCAAACACGGTCGCCGTGCAAATTTCCGCATTTTTCGCTAAGATGTCCGACATGAGCCGGACAACTATCAGCAGTTTCCTACTTCTAATTGCCTTCGCGATTTTCGCGGCGCCATGTTTGTCGTCCAATTCCGGGGACGCAAAAAAGGGACAAGAAATTTTCGAGTCGCTGACTTGCGTTGATTGTCATAAGGGTGGACTCAACTCAGTTCGCCCCAGCAAGCCACTGAGAGGCGAATCATTCGCGAAAAAGTATCCTAAGGACGCCCAGATAGAGAGAGTCATTCGCAAGGGTGTTACAGGCACGAGCATGGCTGGTTTTAACGTCGACGTGATCAGCGAGTCGCAGATGAAAGATCTGATCGCCTATCTTCGTAGTCTTACTCCTGCAGTCGAGTCGAAGAGCAAAACCAAGTCTTCACAAAAAGAAAAAATGGGTAAGAATTGAGTCGAGCGCCTTGAAAAAAATAGCCGAATTTTTTCGAACCCTCCTGAAGCAATTGAAGCTTATGAATCAACCGTTTACTCCTCAGCTCGTTATCGCTGCCTATACGCAGGCGATCTTTCCAATGGGCAACGACGATGGAACGATCAATTGGTATTCGCCTGATCCACGATGCATAATCGATCTCGATGACTTCCATGCTTCGAAACGTTTGATGCGAACCTATCGAAGTGGAAAGTTTGAAATGAGAGTCAACTCGGCCTGGGATGAAGTGATCCGATTGTGTGGAACCGTGCACGGTAGCACCTGGATTTCAGAGGACATCATCAACGTTTACACACGACTTCATGAAATGGGTTTTGCTCATTCAGTCGAGGCTTACCACGATGGTAAGTTGGCCGGTGGTTTATATGGAGTCGCCATCGGCGGTGCCTTCATGGGCGAGAGTATGTTTCACTTAGTCACTGATGCTTCCAAGGTCAGTCTTGTCCATCTCGTTGAAAGAATGAGAGAAAGAAAATTCATTCTTCTCGATTCTCAATACATGACAGACCATCTTGGAACGTTTAGCGCGAAACTTATTTCGAAGAGCGCATATAAACGTAAGCTCGACGAAGCGATTCAGTTGAATTGTAAGTTCGATGATTGAGCCACTTTGAACTCTGGGTGCCTTGATCAGAATCCGCTGTCTTCTATTTTGTCTGGTGGAACATAAGGTACGAGTGGTTCGTTGCGAGGTCGTTGTCTTGTTTGTCCGCCACCTTGTGATGGACCGCCTTGTTGATTGGATGGACCAGGCTGCAAGATCGTTGCTGATTGAATCACGTCACCGCGACGCATAGCGTTGACTGCGTTCATACCTCCGACAACTCGGCCGAAGATTGCATATTTGCCGTCGAGTTGAAACATCGGACATTTCAAAATGTAAAACTGACAGCTCGCGGAATTTTCGCTGGCTGATCGAGCCATCGCCACAACACCTCCGGCGGAGTGTCTCAAGTTGCGATTGATTTCGAGTCGAATGTATCTAGGTTGTCCGGTACTCGGATCGACGAATGCTCCTGTTCCATTTCCATTCGGGTCGCCGCCCTGAATACACCAATTCTCGATGCGGTGAAAAGTCTTGCCCGAATAGAAACCGGTGGACACTATATTGAGAAAATTACTGGCCGTGTATGGAACCATCGATCGCAACACTCGAATGAAAATCGGTCCTCTAGAAGTGTCTAAGCGCACTACCGGATCTTCATCTGCGAAAAGTTCGTTCACATTTACTGCTGAGAAACACAGCGCTGCAAGCAAACAGATCGAAAGCTTGCTTGCAATTCGTTTAGTCATCGAAATTTTTGCTTGTTGATTCACCGCCGATTATTCTCCACGCCTTCACATCGATCACGAATCGAAGTCCGGATGCTGTGAATTGCGACGATATGGTCTGATAACTCGATCGAGTTACTTGGTATATACGTACCCAGTCGCAAACAAATTTTGTTAGCGTCCGCGGATCGCAATACTGGGCACATATGTGTAACCGGTAACTGCATCTCAATTCGCGCTACCAGTACGTCAGTGTTCTAAAAGTCGTGCATACGGGAAAAATTCGTATGGAAACCATGAGGTAATTTTGAAATGGCATTGTATGCAGATTTGCACAGACATCTAGGCGGTGCCTTGCATCCCCGCATTATCTACAAGTTTCTTCAAAAAAATGATCATGCGATTCTGAACTATTTTCCAGACTACGACGGATTCTATAGTTGGTTTACGCGTCCATGTAGAACGCTGGAAGAGTTTGTGAAGATTCACTCGCTCGTTGAGGAATTGCAGAGTGTGGAACATCTACCATATTTCTGTCTACGATTGTGTCGAGGAGCATACACATTCGAGAACTTGCAGTACATGGAATTGAGGTATAACCCGTACTTCAGAACCAATCACAAGGACTCGGTCGAAAAGCGGCTCGGGCAGATGAACGGCGTTGTTGAAGTGATTAGTGCGAATGTTAGACCTGCCGATTATCCGATCGTAGTCAAACAAATTCTTTGTCTCGATCGCAGATTGCCCAAGGAGATCAACGAAGCGATCTTGAAGTGTGCAGAAGATAATTTAGGACCGGTCGTCGGTATCGATCTTGCCGGACCGGAGATCAATCCGGAAAAATTTGAGGAATGGGTAGCGCTACTCGGGAAGGCGCGTG